>DASTQE010000299.1:0-13748 GCA_035761895.1 Nitrospira sp.
GCCACATATTCCTCATTCATTTCTGTTTGCTCTGAAAACCCGGATTGGAGCAGCAACGGCCGGAATTTCGAGACGGCGGGTTGAATGAAGAACTTGGCCTGCTTGGCGACCTCATCCGTGCCCAAATCCTCCGGTGTGCCCTCCGACATGAGGCTCATGACATCGTCCATCGCAATGCCGTACTGGCACAGCAGTTTGCCTTCCGGCTTGATTTCCAGCAACCAGCCGTCATCGCCGAGATCCAACGCGAGCGCACCGTCGGGCTCGAGTTCATACAGCTGCGGAAAGGCTTCGCACAACGTGGTGCGTGCTTCCTTCCAATGCGGTGACTTCAGTTCACTCATCCGTGCGACTCCCCGACGGCCTTCCGCACACCCGCATTCGACAGCCGTTCGTGTAGCGCTCGGAGACGTTTCGTATTCTCTTCGAGTTTTGGCAGCTGATACTTGCGATCCATTTCCACTACCCGCTCCAGTAACTGAGCTGCCTCTTCCAATCGGCCCATGGCTTCATAACAGTCGGCCAACAGATACCTGGCTCCGCCGATGCGGAGTTCGTCCCGGGCCCGTTCGGCAATCGACTGACTCGTCTGGCCGCAGGCAATTGCGTCGTCCACCCGCCGTTGTATCAAGAATGTGCGGGCCATCATGCGCCAGGCATCTGCCACCCCGCCGTCGTTGCCCAAGCGACGCATCAAGACCATGGACTTCTCGTAATAGGCGATCGCCTCGTTGAATTGACCCTGTTCCCGTGCGATCAGGCCCAGATCCGAAAAGAGCACGGCCTTGGCCGGCTCATCATGCGTCTTCATCATCAGATCGAGCGCCTCGAGATAATAGGCCTTCGCGCGGTCCCATTCGCCGGCATCAGCGCGCAAATTTCCCAGGTTCGCCAAAGTGGTGCCGATGCCCTTCTCATCTCCGAAGATCTTCTGCAACTCCAGGACCTCCTGATAATAGTTCTGGGCCGCATCCCGGCGGCCGCTCACCGCGCAAATGTTGCCCAGATTCCCCAGCGTCGCGGCCAATGCCCGTTGGTCGCCGGTCAGACGATCGCATTCGAGGGCCTTCGCATAGCATGTGTAGGCTTCAGTATAGTGGCCCCGGCCGAAATGCTCGTTGCCCTGCCGGTTCAATTCTTCAGATAGTCCGTTCTTGAGCGTCATGGCTCGTTGGAAGCTAGGCCACCGCCTGCTCGACGGCGGCTTTCGCCCCCGTGAGAATCGACGTGCCATCGCCCACGAGGATGGCATCGAACTGGTATTTCAAGAGGCGGTGCAGCCCGGCTTTCGCTTTAGCCGCGTCGGGATATTTTTCTGGCGACAACAACGAAAGTGCACCTGGCGGCTTGCCGATCAACGCATCGCCGACGATGAGCACACCTTTGCCCTGCTGGAGGAACAGCGCCGATTCACCGGGCGATTTCTGGTCCTGCAGGTGAATGACCCAGATGCCGCCGGGCAGCAGTTCGCCATCCTTGAAGGTCTTGGACGGCTTCAGGTCCATCTGAGGGGCATCGGCGTCGGGGACTTGCAGTTGGCAGCGAAAATCCGCTTGGCAGACCGCGGCTTCGCGCGCATGGTCACGGTTCGTGACGATAATATAGTCGAGCTGCCCTTGGCGCCGGATCAAGGTGCTGGCCTCTGCCGTGAGTGGAGGTGGATCGACGAGAATTCTGTGTTCCCCCACCGCGAGAAACAGGCCGTTGAAATTCAACTGTTTCTCTTCGGAGAACCAGGACCACTGCCAGATGCCGGGAAGAAGTGGCTTCATGTGTGCCGCATAGCCGTTAACTGAATGGAGGCGCAGGGTGCTTCACAATGAGGCCACGGCATCTTTGACCGTTTTTGTCACTTTCGTGAGGATACTGGCTTCATTGGGCAAATCGATGATGTCGTCCTCAGGCACCGTGATGAACTTACGGTTGGTCCCCTTGGTCAGAGAAATCAGGAACATGCTGTTCGACGGCGTGACGGGTATCACGACCTGTACTTGTGGGTCGACACCTTTGACTACTTCCAGAAACTTCTGCTTTCCCTCTTCGATCTCATCCATTCTTCACCCTCTACACTTACTCACTACGAAACTTGTTCTCTCTATGGAGGCTGATTGGCCTCTCACTGCGCGAACGTTTTCACACGCCCGACCCGGGCCGCGCCGGGCCGCGGCCTTTGCCCAAGCGAGCACCGCCACACAGAACTTGTTCGACCCAGAGACCATATTCTTGATGTTGGCGACGGGATAAAACCCTTTGTCATTGGTGTGCCGCCTTCCGCGAGCACAAGAGACGAGAGACTATTGGACGGTTCCACGCTCACATCTTATTGCTCGTTCCGGCCAGCAACGTTTCGACTTCGGCAATGATGACGTCCGCACCCGCTAGCTCCATATTGCCGACACGCTGCCACCGGATAACGCCCTGTTGATCGATGATATAGACATTCGGAATGAATTTCCCGCCCCCATATAGCTTGTCGGTGACTTTGCCGGGATCCAGCAAATAGGGATAGGTGACCTTCACCGGAAACGCGGACAGAAACTCGCCGACGTCCTTCTTCGAATTGCCGGCTGAATTCACCCCGATCACCGCCACATTTTTCCCCTGCGTCGCCTCATAGACTTTTTGCAAATTGGTCCCCTGCATCATGCAGGGATCGCAGATATGGAAGAGGCCAAGCACCACCACCTTCCCCTTCTGGGCATCCAACGAGACCGGCTCTCCAGTAATGGTGTTCAGCGCGAAGGAGGGCGCTTTCTCGCCCACTTTAAAGAACCCTGCGGCGAACAAAAGATGGGTTGCGAGCACAGGAAAAAGAACGGCGCCAAGTATGACGACAAGTCGTTTCATGAAGACCTCCAGGACGCAATGTCAAAATGTGGGCCCGCGACGAGCAGGAGATGAGCGGTGAGCACAGGGAAAAGAACGACACCAAGTATGATCGCAAGATGTTTCATGAAGACCTCCGTAAATAAGCGTGAATGAGTGAGTCCGGTTATCCTACCATGCAGTTTTTTTCGGGAGCAACGGCAGGCGGATAGCGGCGAATGGAAGAGCGGATCCGTGCTTACGCCGGGACAACGGAAGAACTGCGGGCCGTTCCTTAGCTCGACCGTTCGAACAGTCCGAGCTGGAATTCTTCAGCCCGAGTGAACGAGATGGGATATCGCTCAGTGAAACAGGCGTTGCAGTAGTGGTCGGGAACGCCCGGGGCGGATTTCAGCATTCCATCCAGGCTCAGATAGGCCAGACTGTCAGCCGTGATGTACTTGCGGATCTCCTCTGTGGAATGACTCGACGCAATCAGTTCCTTTTTCGTCGGCGTATCGATGCCGTAAAAACAGGGCGAAATAATCGGCGGTGAACTGATCCGCATATGCACTTCCTTGGCGCCGGCGTGGCGGATCATCTTTACGATCTTGCGGCTGGTCGTCCCGCGGACTAGCGAATCGTCTACCACAACAACGCGTTTGCCGTAGAGCATCTCCGGAACGGCATTCAACTTCACCTTCACGCCGAAATGCCGGATGGACTGTTCGGGCTCGATGAAGGTGCGTCCGACGTAATGGTTTCTGATCAAGCCGGTTTCGAACGGAATGCCGGCGCCTTCGCTATACCCGAGCGCCGCCGGCACACCCGAGTCGGGCACCGGAATGACGAGATCGGCCGGCACCCAAGACTCTTGAGCCAGCTGCCTTCCCAAGGCTTTTCGGGTGGCATAGACTGCATTCGCGCCGAAAATCTTGCTGTCCGGACGCGCAAAGTACACATATTCGAAGATGCACATCGCCGGCTGCACCGCCGAAAACGGTTTATAGCTCGTGACTCCCTGTTCGTTGAGCACGACCAGTTCGCCCGGCTCGATCTCCCGGATGACTTCCGCATCGAGCAGATCGAACGCGCACGTTTCGGATGCCACAAGATAGGTATCCCGCAATCGCCCAAGCGATAACGGTCTGAAGCCGTGCGGATCGCGCGCCGCGATGATGCCCTCGTCGGTGAGCAACACGACGGAGAACGCGCCACGGACCTGGCTAAGCGCGTCGATGATCCTGGCGAGCAACGTGTCGGCGCGGGAATGGGCGATTAGGTGAATGATCACCTCGCTGTCCGACGTCGATTGGAAAATCGCCCCGTAGGCCTCGAGTTCATTGCGAAGCACCTGCGCATTGATGAGATTCCCGTTATGCGCCAATGCGAGATTGCCGAACGCAAAATTCACCGTCAGCGGCTGGACATTCTTGAGATCTTGGCCCCCGGCAGTGGAGTAGCGATTATGACCGATGGCCATCGAGCCCGTGAGATTCTTGAGTGTCTGGGTGTTGTAAATGTCGGCAACCAGTCCCATGCCTTTGTGCACATTGAAGTGATCCCCGTCCGCCGAGACGATGCCGGAGGCCTCCTGTCCGCGATGTTGCAGCGCATAGAGTCCGAGGTACGTCAGGTTCGCCGCTTCCTTGTGCCCGTAGATTCCGAACACGGCGCACTCGTCGTGAAACTTATCGGCATTGACGACGGGAAGTTCCCTGCGCATAGCCAACCGTTACTCCTGGCTCAACTGCTCCTCGAGCGCATGGGCCCAGCGGTCCGACACTTGATCAATGGGCAGATCGATGCGGCAACCTTCGCTATGCCGGCCCTGCTCGACCTCAATGACCAATCGCCCTCCCCCCACAGTACCGATATGGGCGGCGGGAATGCCAGCCTCCATCGCACGACTCAACAATGATGCCGCCACCTTCGGCCTCGTCGAGAGAATGATCCGCGACTGACTTTCACCAAACAAGAGGGCGTCGCGCCGCAATGAATCGAGCCGTAATTTTACCACAGCCCCTCGCGCCCCGCTCGGCCCCGACACGCAGCATTCGGCCAACGCCACCGCGAGACCGCCGTCCGAGCAGTCATGCGCCGATTGAACCAGTCCCTCATGAATCACTTTCAATACGAAATCCTGGAGCGCCTTTTCAGTCTCGAGGCTGAGCCATGGCGGAGAACCCTGCTCCCGGTGCTGCAGCACTTTCAGATATTCGCTCCCTCCGAGATCGTCCCTCGTCTTGCCGAGCAGGATAATGGCGTCACCGTCCTCCCGGAACCACTGGGTCATGGCCTGACCGGCGTCCTCGATCAACCCCACCATGCCCAGCATCGGCGTCGGATAGATGGACAGGCCGTTGGTTTCGTTATAAAAACTCACGTTTCCGCTGACGATCGGAATCTTGAAATGCTCGCAGGCCTCCTTGAGACCTTCGATCGCCAGAACGAACTGCCACATGATGTCCGGCCGCTCCGGATTCCCAAAATTCAGACAATCGGTCAGCCCAATCGGTACGGCCCCTGAGCAGACGAGATTCCGGGCCGCCTCCACCACCGCCAGTCGGGCTCCTTCATACGGGTGAAGGAGACAATAGCGGCCGTTGCAGTCGACGGTCATCGCCACCGCCTTGTTGGTGCCTTTGATGCGGACCACGGCGGCATCGGACCCTGGTCTGACAATGGTGTTAGTCCGAACCATGTGGTCGTACTGCTCATAGACCCATCGCTTGCTGGCGATCGTGGGACTCGACAACAATGTGAGCAACGCCGCATTCGCCTCTTTAACATCCGGGATCGAATCGTAATTCAGATTGGTCAGCATGTCCTGGTACGCGGGAGGCGAATACGGGCGTTCGTACCGGGGGCCGTCATCGGCCAGCGCTTTCGCCGGAATCTCCGCGACGACCTGGCCTTGGTCGAGGACCCGCAACATGCCATCGCCCGTCACTTTGCCGACGACAGCCACGTCGAGATCCCACTTCTGGCATATCCTGACGCACTCCTCCTCCTTTCCCGCTTTGGCCACCATCAGCATGCGTTCCTGGGATTCGGAGAGCATCAATTCATAGGGTGTCATCCCCGGCTCGCGGCGTGGCACGTGCGTGAGGTCCAATTCGATACCGTTTCCCGCACGAGAGGCCATTTCGCACGATGAACTCGTCAATCCCGCGGCCCCCATGTCCTGAATACCGACGAGCAGATCGTTCGCCATCAATTCCAGACAGGCTTCCAGCAGTAACTTTTCCTGAAACGGATCACCCACTTGTACGGTCGGCCGCTTTTGATCGGATTCGTCATCGAACGCGTCGGATGCCATCGTCGCTCCGTGAATCCCGTCCCGTCCTGTCTTCGAGCCAAAATAGATCACAGGATTGCCGACTCCGGCGGCGGTGCCGCGAAAAATCTTATCTTTGTGCGCAATGCCAAGGCAGAACGCATTTACGATGGGATTGAGCGAGTAAATGTCGTCGAACCGTACTTCGCCGCCGACCGTGGGCACCCCCATACAGTTGCCGTACCCCGCAATCCCCGCGACGACCCCCCTCATTAAATGGCGATTCTTTGCGCTCTCCAATCCGCCGAAGCGCAACGAATCCAGCAGGGCGATCGGCCTGGCCCCCATCGTAAACACGTCGCGCAAAATGCCCCCCACACCCGTCGCCGCCCCTTGGTAAGGTTCGATATAGGACGGATGATTGTGCGATTCCATCTTGAAGACGACGCACAAGCCATCGCCGATGTCCACGGCGCCAGCGTTCTCGCCAGGCCCCTGCACGACCCGAGGCCCTGTCGTAGGCAGTTTCTTGAGGTGAACACGCGAGCTCTTATAGGAGCAATGCTCCGACCACATGACGGAAAACATTCCGAGTTCGGTGATATTCGGCTCGCGGCCCAGAATCTCGACGATCTTCTTGAACTCGTCGTCCGTCAGATTGTGCTGAGCCAGCAGCTCCTTCACGTCCGCAGTGTTGGTCTTCATAGCTCCCATCACATCACAGCGACAGCGCTTGCTTTTCAGGATCTCGATTTGCTCGTTTCTCCGACGGAGTCCGGGACGGAGCAAGTTAGCGGAGCCAAGCAGCGACAGGGCCGTGCAGTTTCACCCTCGCTGAAGCGTGGTTACGCCGGCCACGCCTCCACCATCTTTAAGGGTTTCTTCCTCAAAAACTCCACCATCGACGTGAGAATCAATCGCCCATCCGCGTTGCCCAACAGGTCCTCGGCACAGCGCTCGGGATGCGGCATCATGCCCAGCACGTTGCCCTCAGCATTGCGAATGCCCGCGATATTGTCGAGGGAGCCGTTCGGATTGGCTTCCGGGGCCACCTTCCCGTCCTGTGTGCAATACCGGAAAACCACTTGCGCATTGGCCTGCAGTCCGGCCAGCGTGACCGGATCCGTATAGTAGTTTCCTTCCGCATGGGCGATGGGGATCTTAAGCACCTGGCCCGGCCGGCAGGCGCCGGTGAACGGCGTGGCCGCGTTCTCCACCCGCACATACGTGTCCTTGCAGACGAAGTGCAGCGAGCGGTTCCGCAGCATCGCTCCGGGAAGCAAGCCGGCCTCGAGCAAAATCTGAAACCCGTTGCAAATGCCCAGGACCAGTCCACCGGTCTGAGCAAACTCCTTGACCGTCTTCATCACCGGCGAGAACCGCGCAATGGCCCCCGTCCGCAAGTAGTCTCCATAGGAAAAGCCTCCGGGGATGACGACCGCGTCCAGCGCTGACATCGTCGTCTCTTTGTGCCAGATCATCTGCACCTGCTGCCCCAGCACGTCCTGAAAGACATGCTGACAGTCGTGATCGCAATTACTGCCCGGAAACACAAGAACGCCTATCTTCATAGTCGTTAGTAATGTGTGACCAGTGATGAGTGATCAGTGATGACACGGAAGAACTCCGCACACTTTGTCTGGTCAAGCGCACCGCGCATCACTCATCACCCATCACTGCAGTTCGTACCGATATTCCTCAATAATAGTGTTCGCCAAAAGTTTTTCGCACATCGATTTTACCTGAGCTTCAGCCTTTGCTTTGTCCGTTTCTTTCACATCCAACTCCATGTACTTGCCGACGCGTACATTCTCGGTATTCTTAAAGCCCAACGAATCGAGCGCATGTTCGATCGCTTTCCCCTGCGGATCGAGAATACCCTGCTTCAACGTGACGTGTATCTTCGCCTTCACGATTTGCTCCCCTGCTCTTCGGACGCTTTAGTCAGCCCATCGACATACCGGCGAATCTTGAAAATGATCGCAACAGTCGCGATTCCACCCACCGCGAGCGCCGCAAATGCCCACCGCCAGGGGGAATCGTCCAATCGATAGGCCATGAGAGCGACGACCCCCGCCCACACAATCACCGCTGCCACGAGGCCATAATTCAAAAACGCCTTCAGCATTTCTTTCTCTTTGCCCTTCCCCTCCCCCAAAAGGACAGGTGGTTGCTTCCTCGCGGGTGGCGCATCCACCCGACCCACTGATTGCTTCGCAATCGATTACCCGGGACGCGGCCTGTTCTCAAGCAAGCACCGCCCTAAGTGCTAACCCTTCAAACCTACTCGTGCTCTCCTAGGGCGAGGGCTGATTGATCTCCTACTGCGCGCTTCAGCGAGCTTCGCCAAACAGAACTTGTTCGACCCGGAGCCAGTCTTATTGATCTTGGCGACGGGATAAGACCCTTTGCTTTCGTGCGCGTTGGGCGAGCACAGGAGATCAACAGTCCTTACGCCCACTCTTTCCGTGTGCCGCCGTCCGCGAGCACAAGATGCTAACGGGCCGCCCGGTCTCCACCTACACCGGGCGGCGGTGCGAGGACGAGCAATGATCGAAGACAGGCCCCCCGCTCTTCTCCTAACCGACTCATCCACACACTCTCTTCAACACTTCCTGATACGCTTCTTCTATCTTCCCCAAATCTTTTCTAAACCTGTCCTTGTCCATCGACTCCTTTGTTCCTTCGTCCCACAACCGACAGGTATCAGGCGAAATCTCATCGGCCAGAATCAGGCGGCCGTTGTGCATCCCGAACTCGAGCTTGAAATCCACTAGGATCATCCGGCGTTCGGCAAAAAACGGCTGGAGGACGCTGTTCACTTTCAACGCGAGCCGCCTGATCTCCGCCAACTGCTCGGACGTGGCCAGGTTCAAGAGACGAGCATGGTCATCCGTAATGAGCGGGTCTCCCAACGCATCGTTCTTGTAATACCACTCGACGATGGGCGGCTGAATCGTCTCACCCTCCTTGAGGCCCAGTCGCTTCGCCAGGCTTCCGGCCACCCGGTTGCGCACCACGACTTCGACCGGCACAATCGTGACTTTCTTGGTGAGCATTTCCCGATCGCTCTTTCGCTCCACGAAATGCGTAGGCACCCCGCTCTGCTCGAGAAGCCGGAACAATCGCTCCGAGACCTTGTTGTTAATGACTCCCTTTTCCACGATGGTCCCGCGCTTCTGCGCGTTGAATGCCGTTGCGTCGTCCTTGAAATATTGGAGGACTTCGTCGGGCTGACCCGTGGTGAAGATTTTCTTGGCTTTGCCTTCGTAAATGAGGGTGCCTGTGGCCATAGGATCTCTCCAGCGTCTAAGCGTTTTACTGGGCCAGAATCTCGATGATCTCATCCAGGCTTTTGGCTGTGCCGAGCCAAGTCGGATGACCGAATCGCCTCGTATATTGGAATTCTTTCACCTTCTCAAGTGACAGAATGAGACTGTGAAAGTCGTCGAGCTTGGAAGTTTCAAAATAGGTGATGAAATCGATGTCGTCGAGACCCGTTGAATGGTAGAGCTTCCGCTTCACGGTCTTATGATAGGGCAACGCCGCCTCGGTGTGCTCCTTCATCATGGTCGCCCGCGCCTCTTGGTCCAGCGCCCACCAGTCGGCGCTCTTTCGAATCGGAATCACCACCGCATAGGGCTTAGCCCCGGGATCGCTCGCCGTTTTCAAGTCGGCCTTCATTTCATCGGAGAACCCCGGCACGTAGTTGGCCTTCTTCGTCATGCCGTGCATGATCCCGGAAGCATTCAGATGCTTCCCAAACGCACTGGTCTGGAGATCGAGGAGAAATTTCTGAATGTCACGTAGCTCATTGGCATGGGCCCGAAACAAGATGTCCGCATGGTCGGAGAGGCCGCGCAAGAGATACAGATCGATGGCGATCTTTTCCCGATGCTGCTCCACGACACCCTTGAGCACGCTCAACAGTGCAATGCGCGTGGCGCCGTCTCGTTTCGCCCAGTCCTCGGTGAGGCTGTACGCCGCAAACGTCCCGTACACGCCGGAATCGGCCAAAAGCTTTTCGCGGTCGACTGCCGCAAAGCCGTCAGCCCACAGCATCGTCACCATGACGACCAGGCCCAGAAAACCCGCGCGTCGTGCTGTCATGATCTCCCTTTCCGTGATGGTGAATATGAGACGCTTCTAAACACTCTCTTAAAAATGTCGTCCACATGCCGCAAATAGTACTTCGGGTTGAAGCAGGCGGAAATTTCGCTCTTCTTTAGGTGCTGCGTGATGAACGGATCCTTGCTGACCAGCTCTTGTAAGCCACCGGAGCCGTTCCACGACGCCATCGCATTGCGCTGCACCGCCTCGTAGGATTCCTTCCTCTGCGCCCCTTTCTCGATCAGCGTCAGGAGGAGGCGCTGAGAATAGACGAGGCCTCCCGTGAGCTCGAGATTGCGTTTCATGTTGGCAGGATACACGACCAGATGCTTAATAAGATCGGTCACCTTGGCCAGCATATAGTCGATCAAGGTCGTGCTGTCCGGCATGATAACCCGTTCGACCGACGAGTGGCTGATGTCCCGTTCATGCCAGAGAGCCACGTTTTCCATCGCGGCCAGGCTATTCGCGCGCACGAGCCGCGCCAGTCCGCAGAGATTTTCAGAGACAATCGGATTGCGCTTGTGCGGCATCGCCGACGACCCCTTCTGACCTGCCGAAAAATATTCTTCGGCCTCAAGCACCTCCGTCCGTTGCAGATGGCGCACCTCTGTGGCGATCTTCTCAATCGTCGCTCCAAGCAGGGCTAGAGCCGTCGCATAGGCGGCATGCCGGTCGCGTTGTACGACCTGATTGGACACTGGATCGACTGTCAAGCCGAGTTTTTCACAGACATAGGCTTCGATGTCCGGCCCCTGATGCGCGAATGTCCCCATGGCGCCGGAAAGCTTTCCGACGGCAATCTCCTTGCGCACCTGACGCAGACGCGTGAGATGGCGGCTGACTTCCTCGTACCAAATGGCCAATTTGAACCCGAACGAGATCGGCTCGCCATGAATGCCGTGGGAGCGGCCGACCATCACCTGAGCCTTGTACCGAAACGCCTGCCGCTTGAGCACCTCCAGGAATCCCTCCATGTCCTCCAGAATCAGATCCAGCGCCTCGGTCATTTGGATGGCGAGTGACGTATCGACGATGTCAGAGGAGGTCAATCCCATGTGCAAGTAACGATGTTCCGGCCCGACCGTATCCATGAGCGATTCAAGGAACGCGATGACGTCGTGCTTGGTCACTTTTTCGATCTCGGCAATGCGATGGACATCGATCCTTGCCTTTTTGCGGATCTTCGCGGCGGTTCCTCGCGGCGCCTGCCCCGTGCGTTCGAAGGCCGCAACGGCCTGCAACTCGACTTCCAGCCAGATCTCATACTTGTGCTTGAGATCCCAGATAGCCTTCATGCGGGGACGGGTATAGCGGTCAATCATCGCAGCCTCATCCACAGGCAGAGGGCGAGGGGCAAGGGGCTATAGGCATATGGATGTGTTCCTTCACCTCTTGCCTCGTGCCTCTGACCTCTGGCCCGCCTGACGCCTCTTGGCGTCTAAGCCAGGTTCCGCGGCGAGAACCTTGTCGAGAATCCCATTCACGAATTTGGCGGCCTCGTCGTCTCCGAAATCCTTCGCGAGCTCTATGGCCTCGTTCACCGTCACCTTGGCTGGCACCTCATCGAGCCACAGCAGTTCAAAGGCGCCGAGGCGGAGGATGTTTCGATCGACGATCTGCATCCGGCTCACCTTCCAGTTGGTCGCGTATTTGCCGATCAGCGCATCGATCTCAATCTTGTGTTCCAGCACACCGCTGACCAGTTGCTCCGCAAACGCCTGTACGTCCTCGGCTGCTGTGTACTGTTTCCAGAACTCGTCCAGCCAGACACCGCGTTTGCCGTGTATGTCGTATTGAAACAGGATTTGCAGCGCTCGCTCACGCGACTGATGGCGAGATCCCATGTTAGAAAGTCGCAAAGTTGTAAAGTTCAAATATCTTCACACCAGGATGAGCCGAGTCGTAATCGATCATCGCCTCTTTCTCTCACGTGCCCTGCCGTTTGGAGTTGTTATTTTTTCACTTTCCAACTTATGCACCTCCCCTTTGATCATCCGCATGACGGTCGCCATCTCAATCGCCGATTTGGCGGCCTCTCCGCCGCGATTGAATTTGGTCGGCTCCGCTCGCTCGATGGCTTGCGCCACCGTATCAGTCGTCAGTACGCCGAAAATAATGGGGACATCAGCATCCAGGGCCGCCTGGCCAATGCCCCGGCTCGCCTCCGCGCTGATGTAGTCAAAATGAGGCGTATCGCCGCGTATGACCGCCCCAAGGCAGATCACGGCATCGAACCGTTTGGTTCCTGCCAGAGTTCTTGCCACCAGCGGTATTTCAAACGCACCAGGAACACGCACCACTTCGATATCCTCCGGCGCGACGCCGTGTTTAGTCAGCCCTTCGACGCAGCTGCTCAACAGCTTGCTCGTGACAAATTTATTGAATTTGGAGACGACGACCCCGAACTTCAACCCGGTCGCGTTATGTGAGCCTTTTCGGAGTTTCATAGGTGCAGGCCCGTGGCAAGAGGCCAGTGGCTAGGGGCCGACCTTGAACCACGAACCACTAAATGCGGTCCCTACCTCTCACCACTCGCCCCTTGGATCACGCCATCAGACTTTCTTCAGTATGTGCCCCAATTTTTTCTTTTTCGTTGTTAGATACCTGACGTTTCCTGCATGCGGCTGGATTTCGATCGGCACACGCTCGACCACCTTTAACCCGTATCCTTCGATGCCCACGATCTTGCGTGGGTTATTGGTAATCAACTTGATCTGATGCAGACCGAGATTCGCGAGAATCTGGGCACCGACACCATAATCCCGAAGATCGGCCTTGAAGCCGAGCTTGAGATTTGCTTCAACGGTGTCGCTCCCTTTGTCCTGTAACCCGTACGCCTTGATCTTGTTGAGCAGCCCGATCCCGCGTCCCTCCTGGTTCAAATAGAGCAGCACGCCGCGTCCTTCCTTCTGAATGACTGCCATTGCCGCATGCAGTTGATCACGGCAGTCGCATCGCAACGACCCCAACGCATCAGCGGTGAGACAGCCGGAATGCACTCGCACAAGTGTGGGTTCGCCGTTGTCCACTCGGCCCTTGACGAGCGCAATATGCGTGATGTGGTCGATCTCGTTCTCAAAAGCCACGGCATCAAATTCGCCGAAAATCGTTGGCAGCCGCGCGCTGGCCATTCGCTTGATGAAGGTCTCCCGGCGCATGCGGTATTCGATCAGCGCCTTGACAGTCACCATTTTGAGCTTGTGCTTCTTGGCGAACTTCGCGAGTTCGGGCACACGAGCCATTGTGCCGTCTTCGTTCATGATCTCGCAGATGACGCCGGCCGGTTGGAGTCCAGCCAGACGCGCCAGGTCAACGGAGCCTTCCGTTTGCCCCGCCCGTCGCAACACACCGCCCTTCTGCGCCTTCAATGGAAAGATATGCCCCGGACGCGCGAGGTCTGAGGGCTTGGATTTGGGATCAATCGCGACATGAATCGTGGTCGCGCGATCGGCTGCCGAAATCCCCGTGGTAATGTCCTTGCGCGCGTCGATCGAGACGGTGAATGCCGTCCCAAACGCTGCAGTATTTTCGACGGCTTGCTGCGGCAGCT
>DASTQE010000300.1:0-7967 GCA_035761895.1 Nitrospira sp.
GCGCTCTTGCTCGGTCAAGCCTTTCTCGCGGTGAATTCGGTCATGACGTTGGCACTGGCCGCCGCCGTGCAGGAGGGCAAGGACGCAGAGACGCGTTTCCTCGACACGGCCGAACGGTTGGTGAACAAGCGCACGCAAGAGTTGCTCCACACCCAGGCCCGGTTACGCACGATGGCCCAGACGCTCACCTTGACCGAACAGCGCGAGCGCAAACGCATGGCCAGCGAACTGCACGATTATCTCGCCCAACTGCTCGTGCTCGGCAAAATGAAGCTGTCGAACATGCATGCATACATCCAGCACAAAGGCGGCCCCGCGGCGACGCTGCTTCAAGAGATCGACCAAACGTTTAGCAAGGCCCTCGACTACACACGGACGCTGATGGCGGAGTTAAGCCCGCCGGTGTTGCATGAATTGGGTCTGCCGACGGCGCTCCAATGGTTGGCCGATCAGATGAAGAAAGATCGCCTCACAGTGGAGGTCCGGCTCGGAACCTCCCACCTGCCGTTACCTGAACACCAAGCGATCTTGCTGTTCCATTCGGTTCGGGAGTTACTGATCAATGCCGCCAAACATGCCGGGACGAACCAAGCCACCTTGACGCTTGACGTGACGGATCACCTCTTGAAGATTGCCGTCCAGGACAAGGGAAAGGGGTTCAACACCGACAGCCTTGAACCCACACAGCCGGGCCATCAATTTGGACTCTTCAGCGTCAAAGAGCGCATGGAGGAACTCGGAGGATGGCTGCAAGTCGAGAGCGCTCCGGGACGGGGAACGACCGTCACGTTGGGCCTGCCGTTCACGGCAGCGGCACCCACTCCAGACATGTCGGGAAACGAGGGACAGGTCTCTCCCCCGCCAGCAAAGGCGGCCGGGGTGCGCCGCGTCTTACTCGTGGACGATCATGCCATGGTCCGCCAGGGGCTTCGAGCCATCCTGGACCATTACCCTGATTTGCTCATCATCGGGGAGGCGGCAGATGGCCGGGAAGCAGTGTCGATCGCAAAGAAGCGAACGCCGGACGTCATCATCATGGACATCAACATGCCGCGCATGGACGGGATCGAAGCAACCAGGCGGATCAAGAAGGAACAACCTGAGACCGTCATCATTGCGGTGTCGGTCAACGATACGCCGCATCTCCGAGAATCGATGCACAAGGCCGGCGCCTCGGCATTCGTGTCGAAGGAGGAAGCCAGTGAACGACTCTACGAGACGCTCATGGTCCTCACGTCCACAAGGGCGCACGAGCCTGTTCCAAATACTCAGACCGAATAAATTCGGGACTCCGCAAACTTAGTCCGTCCGAGACGTTGTCTGAACGGCCCTTCCAAAAGTGCCTCTCGCCATCGCCCCCTGGGAAAGCGCACGTCCCGGCGTGCGCAGGGTTGGGCGGGTGAGGTTGGGTAGGCGCACGTCCTTGCGGAAAGGCCTGTCTTGGCAGGCCGGGCGGGAGGGTGAGAAATCGCGTAGGGTGGGGCGGGTGAGAAAATACGCGGATGAGGAGATCTGATCAGCGAGCAGGTCAGTTCATCGAGAGTCGTCCGCGTCTTCTATCAGCTTGACCGAGAGAGTCTGGCCTTTCTCCGTGATTTTGGCTTCGATTCGATCTCCCGGATTTGCTCGCGCGGGGACTTTTGTCTCACGAGTGAGCTTCAACTCGATTTGCTGGCCCGTCGGCGTGGTGACGATATAGGATTTATCGACCATCTTGAGAATGTCTTCACCTCGATAATCCTTCGTCATGTGGAACTCTCCCTCCACCGCGGATACCTGCCCTGTCACTGTTTTGGGAGTTCCTGATTGCAGCTGGGCCTGGATCGTCGGAGCAGACAGCAGACTCACCACACCGAGACTCATCGCCATGAGAGCGGTACGACATGCAGTCATAGAACGCTCCTTGCTTCTGCCCACCATGGTTCTGTGAGGGCAACTTGAATGCCAGGGATGGATTTAGAGTGTTTTCATAAGGAAAGGATTTCTTGTGTGTTCAATTTCACATGATTGGTGTCTTCTCTTCACACACATTAGCCCACATCATGTAGGGAGTCGCCGCTAGCAAAAACTCTAGCGAGCACCTGCTCGATCCCGAGACCTCAGCAAGCCTCCCGCCCCTCGCTTCGATCAGTCGATTGAGAGACGTCAGGCGTGTTGAAGTGATTGCGGCTCAGCATCATCTGCCGCAGCAGAGAGATTACTCCGGGGTCTGCAGAACGGTTGTATCGTGTTTCAGAACGGAAGTGTTTCAGAACGGAAGTTTGAAGGCGCCCGATTTGCCGCCGAGTCCACCGGCGCCCGATTTGAGAATGTCTTGACCGAGGTTGAGCCGACCGGCGAGATCCTGAATGAGCGGATCGAACCCGCCCAGCTTGCCTCTGATCTCCGCCAACTGAGGCGCGACCTTTTCATCGATAGCGGCGCGCAGCTGGCCTTCCAGTTTCGCGACCTGCGCCCTGGCTTGCTTACCCACCGCCTCCTTCAAGACCTCGTCCAGATCCGATTCCACCTTCATCTCGAACTGCTCCTGCGTGCCGGTCACGTCGGCTTTCACCCGAAAGGTCTTGATATCGGCCAGAGCCCCGGCGATGGCCTCGCCCACCGGCCCGGGTGCCAGCGACTTGCCGGCCTCGATTCGCGCGCGATGGACGTTTGAGACAATGGCGGCGTCGAGCAATGGGCCGCGCAGCGTGGCGCGCACATCGAGATCGGCCAGGCCCTGCGCGAGGGAGATTGGCGCCTGCTCCCCGCCCAGCTTCAATTGATCCAGCTGATAGGCCGCGAGTTTGAGATTCCCCGTATCCTGAGGCTTGGCTCGATCCACACGATTGATCGCCCCATCAAGCGTGATGGCGCCGAGCCCTTTCAGCTTGTCTCCGGCGAAGGCGAACGTGAGCGGCGCACCGAGCACGTGCTGTTCCGACGTAATGTTTTTCACCTCGCCGGCGATGGTCCCGGCGGGAATCTCGAGCGACACGCGGCTTGCGCGAATGAGCCACTCCGGCAGCGGCGCCCGCTCGGCAAACCGCACGTCCACGCCCTTCCCGCGAAGGGGCTTCACCACTTCGGCCGCGGCCTTCTGGTCCGTCGGACGCGAGAGAAACGGCTCGAGCCGTTGATGCCACTGCACGGCGGTCTGTACGTAATCGGCCAGCGGACCGCGGAAGAGGACACGCGTGACGTTCGCCAGTCCCTGCCCGGAGATCGAGTATTTCTCCATGAGCCGCTTCACGTCTTCCTGGGGCATCCTTGCGACGTCGTCCGCGCGCTTCTTCAGCGACGTCACAGTCTGCTCCAGACCAGTCTTCACCTTGGTGATGCGATCCAGGTCCTGCCGGAGTTCCTGTTGAATCTTGGTGACTTCCTGCACGCCGCCCAGCACACCGCCCAGGCCGCCCTTGCCCGCTGATTTGAGCTGTTCGATGCGCTGCTTGTAGTCGTTCAGCTTGGCCTTGTCCGGCAATGACGCGATCTGCTGCTGCCACTTGTCTTTCTCCCCTTGCACCTCGGCCCGCACGGTCTCGGCCAGCTTGAGCGACTGGAGATTGTCGAGTTCTTTGGCCAGGATCTCCTTGGGATCGTTGATCTGAACTGACGGCAGGCCCAAGCCGCCGGCACCCTCCGATGGCGCGGCCTTTTCCCTGGGCGCGGCCGCGATCGCGCCGGAGGTACGACGTGGAGTGTTAAAGCGCACGCCGTCCACCGTCATCGCGTCGACAATCACTTTTCGGCGGAGCAGTTCCAGCAGGTCGAGGGCACCGGTGATCCGGGCAATCTCCACGGCATTCGTCATCGGCTCATCCGGATTCGTGACTTGTAAGCGGGTGAGCGTGAGGCCGAGCGGCATCAAACTGAGGTCCGCGGCATCCAGCTCCACTTTGGCGCCGACGGCGGCCGTGCCGGCTCGCTCGATGGCGCGCTCGACCCACATATCCACGAGCAAGAGCCACACGAGAGCCAGCAGACCTACGACCACCACGAAGGCGACGACGCCCTGCCAGCGGATCCACTTGGCCACCGCTACTGCCCCCACCCGCTCACGGATTGGTAGTAGCCGAACAGCTTGCTCGCCTGGAACGCCTGCATGAGCCGCGTCCGCATCACCCACTGGAGCACGTGCTCGCGATACTTCACGACGAGCCTGTTGCCGACGAGAACCATCGGCACGAACAGCGCCAGCGAGACCACCAAGCTCCCCATGACGATGGAGTTATTGAACCGTTCGAGCCGCCAGAGCGTCGAGTTGTACAGCGCGGTCCACATCCCATTGAGCGCGGGAAGCGTGAGCAGCGCGAGGCCGACCTGATGAAACACAGGGTCGAGCGCAAAGGCGAGCGCAGAAAAAAGGGCAAGACCCAGGAGGAAGGCCGACAGATTCACCCGCAGGAACAAGACGAGCAGGAGGACGAGCAGATTGTGCACGCTCATCAAGGGCGTAAAGCCGGCGATCATGGCAAAGGCGAAGCCCAGGCTGATCTGCCCCGGCTCTGCATCGGAGTTGAGGATCTTCAGAAACTTGGCGAGCGTTCGCATAGTGAGGGTCACGCAGGGTTGGCTGCCTTCAGCCGATGGCCTGCGTGACGGTGGTGAGATTACCCCACCTCTCCAAGACCTGCAACCCGGCGATGCGACCGTCCCAAATCAGAACCTGTTTTTCCTCCTTTGCGCTTTGCTGAAATCCGAGGTCCAGGCTCCTTTTGCGGTTCCCTGGTTAGAATTCGGGAGCTGCATGGCTCGCTGATCGGACTTCCTGCTCCTTCCGACAGCCTTGTTCGGCCAAGAGACGCTGACCCGTGCTGCTGTCCGCCGGAATTCCAGACAGACATGCCTTCAGTTTATCCTTCTCGACCTTTTCTGACCCGGCGTCCTTCCCTTGGACGTCAGAAGCCGCGCCCTTGCCGTTCGATTTTCCCATGGAGGACTGCGGCTGAGCATTCTTTGCCACCAACTCCGCGGCCTGCGCAGTCACCCTACAGACGGACGACAGGGGAAGCAGCGCGCTCAGCAGCAGGGCACTCGAGATAAGGACAGTAATTCTCATGACAACCCTCCTTAATAATATGATTAGTGGACAACACCTTCCTCACAGGAACGCCTGAGTATCTTGGGGAACCCGATCACAGGACTGACCACTGGGAAATATCGACAGAAGCTGCGGTGCTCGGCGGAGCACTGGGGACTGGAACGTCAGACGCGGCGCTGGAGCACCTGCGTCACGAGGCGAACAATTTTCACGGTACATCTCGCTGCATGAGGAGTCAACGCGGCATCGTGCCGAATCCAAATTCCTTCGGACACTTTCCGGGTGCTTCGACTAGGCCTTCGAGTCCTAAGCACACGTGAACACAGGGCTCTCGGGAAGCGAGCGGCAAGCGCAGCCCTCGCCGGATGTATAAAACTTCATCTAAATTTCATACGGAATCAGGTTGTGGGAAGGAGAATCTGAGGTGCTAGTCGAGGCGCACGGGCAGGATTCGCGTCAGGCTGCTCGATCACTCACTCGCCGCCGACACTCCGCCGCTTCTGTTCCCGCCGTCAGGCGATCACGCGCCGTCGTCCGGACGCGGACGAGCCGCGACAGGCCGACGGCCAGGGTTGCGGTCGCAAACATCACGATGCCGATCCCGATCACGCCGGTAGCCTCGCCGAATTCCTGCGTGATCCAGCCGAAGACCGTCATGCCGGCTATCGCCATCGACATCGCAGCAGTCGTGTAAATCGCGAGGACCCGACCCACCATGTGACCGGGAGCGATTTCCTGCAGCACCCCCCAGGCGATGGGCGTCAGCGTGCCCACGCCAGCCCCGATCAGCCCCATAAACAACGCTGCGGTCATGAACTGTTCTGACCACACCAGTCCGAACAGGGCCACCCCGCTCAGCGCGCTCGACCCGGAAATAATGAAAAACCGTTTGCGGAGCTCCCAATCCGTCACCTTTACGAGCCCGATGGAAACCACGAACAACCCGACGCCAAAGGCCGACCAGAGAGAGCCGACTTCCGCCGGACCAAGATCCAACAACCTACGCGCAAATACAGGCAGCAGTGTGGAAAATGCGCTCGTTCCGAATGTGTACAGTGAAGCGGCCAGGATCAAGAGAAGAATGCGCCGTTGTTTGATCAGCGCAAACTGGAATCCTTCAAGCAGATCTCTAGATATCGAAGAGGGTGGGCCATCGGCCTCCCGCGTCATGGTGTCTCCCGATAGTTTGATCGAGAGCAGACAGACGGCGGAACCCAGGTAGGTGATCGCGTTCACACAAAGCACTTCTTGCGGGCCGATGACGGCGATCCCGATGCCGCTCAGCGCCGGTCCGAAAATGACCCCCAGGCTGGTCGTCGTCTGCAGCAACGCGTTGGCCGCAGTGAACTGACGGCGCTCGACGAGAAAGGGCACGGCCCCCGTCATGGCCGGCCCGAACACGGCCGAGGCGATCGCATGCAGGAAGACCAGCACATAGACCCGCTCAACGGTAAAATAGTCGGTTGAAAAGAGGCAGGGAATCGCGCCGATCAGGAGAGCACGCGCCACGTCGCTGCCGATCATGATCCATTTCTTTGAAAACCGGTCGACGCAGACTCCGAACAAGGGGCCGAACAATATCGGCGGGAGCGTTTGTAACAGGCCGATGACTGTCGTCTTCATCGGCGAACCCGTGACCGAGTAGACAAACCACACCAAGGCAAGTTTGGTGACGCCGTCACCCACCTGAGAGATAATCTGGCTCCACCACAACAGGCCAAAGTCGGCCGTCAGCAACCACCGGGCTCCGCCCCGTCCGGCGCCGTCCTCGGCTCGCACCGATCTCGTGGCTGCAGTCAGGGGCCCGGGGGGTTGATGCTCATTGAAGTTCACGAGACTGGTCCAGCCATTCCAACTCTTCCACTCAGCAGGCGTGACGGCCTTCCAATCGGATCATTTACTATAGCCGTCAGAAACGGATCTGCCTATCTTTCTAGCATTCCAGGCCGTTCATGAAACGGGGACATTCTGCATTTTCATCGGGCCAGCGCGTTAATCCCGAATCGCGTCATGTTCAGGACATAAGGACCGCACCTGCCATTCCGCGTAGAAGCGCGCACTGAAAACATTCCACTCACAGTAGGGCGAGTGACCCGCATGCCGCGTACTGCACGGGCTTCCGTAGGAGACGTCTGCTATCACGTCATGAATCGTGGGAGTGGCCAGGCCCGAGTGTTCATGCCGATGGTGATTTTCAGGCGTTCATCACGCTTCTGACCGAGGCCTCGCGGCGAAGGCCCATGCGTCTACTGGTTTACTGTCTCATGCCCAATCATTTTCATCTGGCTCTGTGGCCGTACCGCGACGGCGATCTGAGTCGCTGGATGCAGTGGCTACTGACGGCGCACGTACGCCGCTACCATCGGTGGTATGAATCGAGCGGGCATGTCTGGCAGGGGCGGTTCAAAGCGTTTCCGATCGAGCAGGACGCACATTTGTTGGCGGTGTTGCGTTACATTGAGCAGAATCCGATGCGAGCGAAGTTGGTCACCCGCGCGGAGGACTGGCGATGGTCGAGTGCACGGCAGTGGGCCGATCTGGCACGTCCGCCGTCAATAGAGAGCGGACCCGTGGAGCGGCCCGCATCATGGTTGTCTTGGGTCAACGACGATGAGACCCCGTCCCGGTTGCAGCAGGTTCGGATGAGCGTTAACCGGGGCACTCCATTTAGTTCGCCGGCGTGGGTAGAAGGGGCTGCGATGGCCTTGGACTTCAAGCAAGTCTGCGTCCGCCTGGGCGGCCACATCCACCAGACTGGTACCAGTAGACCCGCGATGTCGGGTGCAGTGGACGCCTGTGGGAACTAGCCGGATCTCCCAGCCTCCAGCCGCTCGAGACCCTCTCGGGCTTGAGCCACATAATACCGATAGCGGGGCTGCGGAAAGTTTGTGACGATCATCTGAAACATCTCTCGTGCAAAGGACACACGTCCCCGTTCCTGCGC
>DASTQE010000301.1:0-2905 GCA_035761895.1 Nitrospira sp.
ATGCCCAGCAGCCAGAACGTGTCGCGGACGCCCTGGGACACGGCCGCACCAGAGCGGTTGGCGCCGAAGAACGGCACGCTCAAGTCCTTGAAGAACTGCGATCGGTCTTTCAACACGCCGGCGCGGATGTCGTCGAAGGCCTTCAGCGGCAGCCCCCCGGGATTGGCCGGCGTCTGCAGCATCAGCGGCGTGATCGCGCCGATCAGGACGACCTTCGAGACCCGTGCCGTACCGTGCCGGCCGACGTACCGCGCCACCTCGCCCCCGCCCGTGGAGTGCCCGACGTGAATCGCCTCTTTCAGATCGAGGGCCTGAACGAGCGCGTGAAGATCGTCCGCGTACGTGTCCATGTCGTTGCCGGTCCAGGGCTGGCTTGACCGGCCGTGGCCTCGGCGATCGTGCGCGACGCACCGGAAGCCCCGCGATGCGAGGAAGAGCATCTGGTCCTCCCACGCATCGGAACTCAAGGGCCATCCATGGCTGAAGACCACGGGCTGGCCAGCGCCCCAGTCCTTGAAGTAGATCCGCGTGCCGTCTTTCGTTGTGAACCAGTTCATCGCGCCCACTCCCTTCGATCGAAGCTTTCGGCTGTCGACAGGAGCACGGCGTGGGCCAGCCATGCCAGTGGCGTTTTGCTCAGAGAAATGGGCGGCTTGGTGAGTGTGGTCGCCGTACTGGCGTCGAGATCGACACGCGCACTGTCGAAGAACTCGTCTGAAGGATCCTTTAGGTTGCAACCATGCCGGAAGCTGGCATGATCGCCACGTCTCGGTTGGGAGACGGGAACGACCATGTCCACAATCCGGCTTCCTGCGGCGGGCGATGGGCCGCATTCGGTCGACGGTCAACTGCGTGCGGTTCTCGACGCGATGCCGACATTGGTCTGGCTTGCGGCTCCCGACGGCGCAGCGGTGTACACCGGTCAGCGCTGGTTGGAGTACACCGGCCTCTCAGCGGAGCAAGCGCGAGGCTGGGGGTGGAACGCCGCCGTTCACGAAGCCGACATCAACCGTCTGACCACGCACTGGCAAACGCTTCTCGCCTCCGGTGCGCGGGGCGAGATCGAAGCCCGCCTGCGGCGCTCCGACGGTCAATATCGTTGGTTTCTCTTCTCCGCCGCGCCGCTTCATGATGACTCTGGCCGACTGACCGGGTGGTGCGGAACGAACATCGACATCGACGATCGACACCGCGCAGAAGAAGCTCGAACCCGAGCGGAAGATTCGCCGCAATCGACCAGACGGCAGTTCCATGCGGTCGTCGATAACATTCCGGCCTTGATTGCGATCCACAGTCGATCTGGCGAGGTCGAACTGCTGAATCGAGCCGCTCAGGAATATCGGGGCAGGCAGCCCGACGATGGGGTTCATCCCGACGATCAGGCGATGCTCATCGGTGCACAGCAGCACGCGTTTGCGACCGGCGAGCCACTCGAACTAGAGCTGCGCCTGCGCCGCGCTACGGACGGCGCGTATCGATGGTGCCACATGCGGTCCATCCTGGCGAGTGATGACGATGGCGTCGCCCGGTGGTACACCGTCGGGACCGACATCCACGACCGGAAGACAGCCGAAGATGCGTTGCGGCGGAGCGAGGCCTTCCTGCTCGAGGTGCAGCGGCTCAGTCGTACCGGAGGCTGGCGGTACGATCTCGCCATGGACCTTGTCGAGACATCGGCGACAATTCAGCGCGCGTGCGGTGTGCGGCCTGGTGACGATATCTCGCGGCCGACGTCCTGGTTTGACAGAGTCCATCCCGACGACCGCCCTGCGGTCCAGGCGCAGTTTGAGTGCGCCATCCGCGACAAGACCGAGTATCGAGCCGGCTACCGAGTCGTCCTTCCCGATGGAAGCATCCGATACCAATACGCGACGGGCCACCCAGTGACGAACGATGCCGGCGATCTCGTCGAGTTCATCGGCGCATCCATGGACATGACGGAGCACTGGCTGGCGACTACCGAGCGCGGTCTTGCCGAAGAAGCCCTGAGCAAGAGCGAGGAGCGGTGGCGGGCCGTGTTTGAGAATTCGGCCATCGGCGTTGCTCTCACAGACCTGAGTGGCCGCTATCTGGCCACCAACTCTGCCTATCAGAACATGCTGGGTTACACCGAGGAGGAAATCGGTCAGTTCACCTTTCTGGAGCTGACCCACGAGGATTTCCGCGAATCTAATTGGCAGTTCGTCACGGAGCTACTCGAAGGAAAGCGAACACAATTTCAGATCGAGAAGCAGTACCGGCGCAAGGACGGCAAACTGATTTGGGTTAGGAACAACGTCTCCCTCGTTCCGGGCACCAAAAGCATGCCCCGGTTCATCATGGCGCTCTCCGAAGACATCACAGAGCGGAAACAAACAGAAGAGACGCTGCGGAGGACGCAGGCGGAGTTGGCCCATGTGGCATGGGTCGCAAGCCTGGGGGAAATGACAGCGTCCATTGCTCATGAAGTCAATCAGCCGCTGGCCGCGGTCGTCGCTAACGGACACGCCTGCCTGCGTTGGCTGTCCGCGGCGCCGCCGAACCTTCCCAAGGCCGTGGAGGCAGCCGAACGGATTGTCAAGGACGGCAAGGACGCCGGCGAGGTCGTTCGACGCGTGCGCGCCCTGTTCAAGCGGACGGCCATTGAGAGAGTGCGGCTCGATCTCGACGAGGTCATTGGAGAGGTGCTTCGCCTGCTCGACAGCTACCCGGCACGTAAGCATGTGTCCCTCGATGTGGTGCTGGCCCCCGATCTCCCGCCCGTCTTCGCCGATCGGGTTCAGTTGCAACAGCTGCTGCTGAATCTCATGCTCAACGCGCTCGAAGCCTTGGAGCCGGTCAGCGGCCGCGTGAAGCAGTTGTCGGTGCGATCGACGCGTGCCGAGGGCCAGCGGGCCGTCATCCAGATCTCCGACAACGGGATCGG
>DASTQE010000302.1:0-2730 GCA_035761895.1 Nitrospira sp.
AAGCTTCGCCGCCTGTTCGGGATCGTAGGTCCATGGCTTGATGCCAGGGTTATGGCCGTTGATGCCCGGCACGACCATCTGCGAGGCGCGCAGGACGTCGTCGCCGAACAACTCCGCCATGCCCTGCCAGTCGATGGCGAGGTTGAGAGCCTTGCGGACGCGCGCATCATCGAGCGGGGCCTTGCCCGTGTCGATCCGGATCGCGGTGGTTTCGGAATTCAGGTAGGAGAAATCCGTTTCCGGGTTGTTGGCGTCCTGGATGGCGATCGCCGGTGTAAGCTGGGCCTCTCCCGTCTGGACCATCGCGGCCCGTAGGGAGGATTCCGCGCGCCAGACATAGGTCGCCTTGGCGATGTCCGGCGTCTTGCCCCAATAGCCGTCGAAACGGTCCAGAACCACGGTCTGGGGCGTGAAAGTGTTCAACTTGTAAGGGCCGGTGCCGACCGGATCGTTGACCGCCTTGTCCGCCGGAGTGTTCGGCGAGACCATCATTGCGACGCTCAGGAGCGCCGGCAGGATCGGTTCCGGCTTCTCCGTCCTGATATCCACAGTCAATTTTTCGACCGGCGTCACCGTCAGCTTCGCACTGCCGAACTTGGCGATGTTGTTGCAGGTGAAGGCCCCGCTGGTCATCCGCCTGATGGAAAAGGCCACCGCCTCGGCGTTAAAATCCGTGCCGTCCTGGAATTTAACGCCGTCGCGGAGATGGAAACGCCATGTCGTGTCGTCGATCCGCTCCCATTTCGTCGCGAGCTTGGGTTGGGGCGTGCCGTTTTCCGGGTTTATGACCGTCAAAGGCTCCGTGATGTTCTGGTTCAGCACCTGACCGACATTGGTCATGATGCTTCCGCACGGCTCCAGATTGCCCGGCTGCTCCGGCAGGACGATCGTGATGCCTTTGCCGCCCGTCTGCGCGAGCGCGATTGAGGCCGCCGACGTCATCAGGATGGCGCAGGCGATGGAAAGCGCACCTCTATGTCTCATGGGTTCCCTCCGATTTTATCTTTTAGCCCCGTGGTTCATTGGACTAAACATTCGAGCCTCGCGACATCCGCGGTCAGCGATGTGCGGATCGGCGCGGGCAGCTGCGGGCGCGCTCTATAGCCCTGCCAGGAGCGAACAGGCCTACTTCTACGGGAGCATACTCCTCGCACCCGGAGGACGGCATGGTTGCACGAGCGGTTGTTGGTATCCCGACGCTACTCTGCCTGTGGATCTCCGAGATCATCGCCTCGCTCCCGGGGCGCTGTGCCGTCACGGTCCTGGAACTGCTGACCGGCACCATGCTGACCGGCTCTGGCTCGATCAGTCAGGCGATTCTGGCGGTTCCGTGCCGGCGGCACTGGACCAGCTACTATTGGATGGTTCGCAAGGGCAAGTTCGATTGGAAGGTCATGGTCCATGCCTTGTGCCGGATCGTGAAGCGGGAGTTCCCGTCCGAGCGCTGCGTCGTGGTCGGCGACGATACCCTGATCCCGCGCGTGTCCGAGGCGGCGCCGGGCGCCGCGATCCAGTACGATCACGCCCGGAAGCCCAATCGGCCGGACTATATCCTGGCTCAGACGGTGGTCAGCCTGTCGGCGGTGATCGGCAATTCCTGGGGATCCTGGAGCGTGCCGCTGATGTCGAACCTGGCAGTGCGCACCGGCAACCACGGCAAGCTCGAAACGATGCGGGCCATGGTGGAGGAGGTGAGCGGGACCCTGGGCGCGATCACCCTGCTGCTCGATGCCTGGTACATGAAGAGATACCTGATCGTCGATGTCCTCACGCGCGACGCCATCGTCATCGGCCAGGTCCGACGCGACACTGCCTTGTATGAGCCGCCGCCACCGCGGACGGGAAAACCAGGACGGCCCCGCAAGTACGGCGATCGGATCACCAGGGAGAAGCTCAGGACGCTTACGCAAACGCACACGGAGCTGCCGATCTACGGCAGCCACCGGACCGTTCGCTATCGCACCGCCGTCTGCAGGGCCCGCTTCCTCGGCGGTCGTCCTGTCCGAGCCGTTTGGGTATCGATGTTCGTGGATGGCAAATGGACAGCGGAACGGCTTCTGCTGTCCACTGATCCGGGTCATACAGCCGAAGATGTGATCATGACCTATTCTCTTCGCTGGACGATTGAGCCCATGTTTGCCGCCCTGAAATGGGGCGAGGGCATGATCGACATGTGGATGCAGTCGGTCGAAACTTTCCATCGTTGGCTGACCATCGTCCAGATCGGGCGGGCGCTGATTCAGATGCTGGCCGTCAAGGCCGATGCCGCGACCACAGCGCTGGCTCAGGTCGCAGCTTGGCGCAAGGAGCGGTATCTCACCGCCGGCATGGTCAAGGCCGGCCTCGTCCGAGCCTTCTGGAATATCGCGCCGGCAGAAGCGTGGCACCGCAGAGGGCGGAAATTCGACCCGTCCCGACGCGTTCCGATAAGGACCAGGGTGGTTCACACCGCCATCGCCGCCTGATCCAGCCTTTCCGGCATCAAATTCAGCTGCTCACGGCCCGTCCGGCTCCCGCCGAACCGGACCGCTATGCCGCGAGGCTCGAATGTCTAGCCTCGTGCGATCCCAACGCGGTATTTGAGGAGTGACCGATGAAGAAGCTCAATGATGTTGCCGATATTCTGATCGAGTTGGTTGCCCGTGGTGGCGGCAACGAGATGCTGGACCCGCTGTATGATTTGATTGCCGATCACCCCGGCTCGACCAATTTCACCGCTGAGCAGGGGCG
>DASTQE010000303.1:0-2702 GCA_035761895.1 Nitrospira sp.
CTACGGTTATGCCGAGTCGGCCGGCTTAGATCTGCCGTCGTTCAGGGATGACCTGCACGGCCGTATCTACGCGTCCCGGGTCCTCTACGACGTGAAGGTCGGAAGACGAAGCGGCGTGACCGGGACCCCGACGTTTTTCCTGAACGACGCCTGGCTTGAAGACGACGACCGGTTGGAGGAGTTGATTGGGCGTGCCGCTTAGAGCAAATCCTGATCAATGTGCGCGATACTGATCGTGAAACAGCGGGTCGGGGTCGCGGGATAAGACAAGCTGGTGGTGCTCGACCCCAAATCGACTAGAGGATGTTCCAGTGTCCAGCGGGGATAATCGGAAATACTCTGGCCTGGAGGAACCAATGACACGGACGAGGGAACGACGAACGCCGAAGCGCAAGAGACCGGAACCGACCGAGACGGAACGGAAAGAAGAGTATGACGCCGTCATCGACCCGGATCCGCTGCTCAAGGAAGTTGGAGAGGCGAATGAACGCATCGCCGATCCATCGGAGCGCGAACGCGTGATCCCGAGCCGGCCCTGTTGAGGCTGTGTCGGGCGGTATCGGGCGCTGTTCTTCTGGCAATGTGAGTGCCTTCACACGGAGGTGACGAAATGCCTGAGGACCGGAAACCGGACAAGAAGGAAATCGACGCCGATGAGGTCATCCGCGACTATGTCGAGTCGGGGACCGAAGAGGACGTCACTCAAACCACTATGGAATGGTACGAGCAGGCGAGCCAGGACACGACCGTGCCGGCGGAAGCGGTGCTCGCTGGCGGCGACATCGATGCCGCCTGGGACCAAGCGGGCGCGGGAGAGGAGACGGTGGGCGGATCGAGTCCAACGCCCGACCAGGATATTGTGGATGAGATCGGGAGGGCAGTGGGCGTGGGCTATGAGGATTCAGAGCCTCTGCAACCGACCGAGAAACTTGAACGGCGCGATGCCCAACGCTGGGAGCTCCATCCCGCTTCGTCGGAAGACTTTGCCGAGCGTAATCGATCTTATGACATGCCTCCGGCTCCTCCGACGCCCGCGCCCACTTCGAAGCGCAATCATTCCTCCACGAAGCGAGAGAAACGCAAGGCCGCCTGAGCTCCAGACAGAAGGGGGACAGATAACAACGTAAGGAGGCCGCCCATGTCCCATATCCAGCGCGCGACGATTACGATGTGGACTTTGCTCGCGATTGCCGGCGCGCCGGCGTTTGCCGCCGACCCTCCGGCCGAAGGGCAGCTCGAACGCTTGATGGAGATGGCATCGCAGACGCCAGACCAGCCCGACCATGACTATGCCGGCAACAGCCTGCAGGCCTTATTGCATCAGAGTCATGAGCTGAATCTTTCACAGCAGCAAAGGGACAAGATCAGGACGATCGCGGATCAGTATGAACGGACGCGCCGCGATCGCGAAACGGCCTATAAGCGCAGCGAGATGGAAGCGCTCAAACTGATTCACGACAGCCGCAGCTCGCTGTTTTCCATAGAAAACGCGGTCCAAAAGGCTGACCAGGAACATAGCAAGCTCCGTATGGCGGGAATCAAAGCGTTGCGCGAAGCCAGGGATGTCTTACGGCCCGAACAATACAGTCAATGGCGGCAGGATCATGCTGCGCGCCAGATCGCTCAGGGATCGCCTCACGAGGAAAGAGGCGAACGGTACGACAGCGAATCAAGCGAGTCTGGCCGGATTGCTCCGCATTGAATAAAGGGACAATCCTACGCAGTGGCGAAAGGAGTCCATCATGCCTCTCTCAAAGATATGGATGGCGGCAGCAGTCCTCCTGGGCATGCTTGCGCCGCCGTTAATGATGTTGGTGTGGGCCGATGTTGAACCGGTGGTTCAGGAAGGGTCGGTCGTGTTGATGGAGTTCACCATTACGGTGCCCGAATCCCAGCTCGTCATTCCCAAGAATGTCAGCCAGTTCACGCCCGGCCACGATGAGCTGTTACCCAACCTGGAGAAGGCAATCACGGGCATGAGGAAGGGCGAGGAAAAGCGAGTTGACCTTTCCTCGGACGATGCGTTCGGACCGTATGACGACACGAAAAAGGGCGTCATCAGCAGTGAGAGTCTTCCACCCGGCACCCAACCCGGCACGATATTCACGACGGAAGAGGGAGTGCCGTTTGTGGTGACCGAGATGTCCGGGCCCGTGGCGTCGATCGACTTCAATCACCCGCTGGCGGGAAAGCATCTCATCATCGACGTGAAGATTTTGAACGTGGAATCGCCGACCACGGAAGGCATGAGCGTGGACGACCATCGGGACATTTCCATTTAGGAGGGACCACCTATGCTGCCCGATCAACCGTATAAGACCAAATCGTTCAACCTGCATGGCCTCGAGGGTATCTCCGACAAGACGATCGACCTGCACCTGTCTCTGTATGAAGGGTACGTCAAGGCGACGAACGCCTTGCAGGGGCGGATTGCGGAATTTCTGAGAGACGGGACCGTCGACCAGGAAGAGCTTCCGGCTTACTCGGAGCTCACACGCCGTCTGGGCTTCGAGTTCAACGGCATGGTGCTGCACGAATATTACTTTGAGAATCTCACGGCCAAGGCGTCAGCAAAGCCGGAGAGCACCTCAACGTTCCTGCGTCAGGCGGACGCGTCGTTCGGTACGTACGACCGCTGGAAGACGGACTTCGTCAGCGTCGGCAAAATGCGCGGAGTAGGCTGGGCGATCTGTTTTCAGGAT
>DASTQE010000304.1:0-10651 GCA_035761895.1 Nitrospira sp.
TGTCCTCATCAACTTTCAGCGAATCGAATTGCATCCATACAGAATCTATTTGGATGCGCTCGACATGTCTTCATCGAATAAGCGACGGACCACAGTAAGGGGAAATCGATTGAAATATGTGAGCTCAAGTCATCTCTCGTCTTCATTCGTCGGGCACAGAGGTTGCGTTATGGGATAGCAGCATGTCCACATCGGGAGAAAAGGATTATCACCATGGATGTTTGGCTGTTGGGAATGCTCACGATACTCGTGGTCGTCTTCATCGTGAACCATGTCTGGGCAGAATGAATTGCGATAAAGAAAATCTGGACGGCCGCGGGCCATGTGCTTCAAGGAAAAGGGACAGGAGAGAACGTTGGTGCAAAACCTGTGTAGTTCTCAAATGTGAACAAACGCGGCTGAGCCTGGGGAAGCTCCGAGGTGACGATATTCAGCTCAACAGCGAAGATGGCCCGCCGTCAGTGGCGTTGTCATCGAACGGAAGTCCTAAGGAGATGGCGATGTGGAGGGTCGGTCCGGTGGTGTTTGCATGCGCCATTGTGCTCGATGGGTGCACCTCCTCTCCGCTCGCTATCTCTGCGCGGCATATGCCGTTGTTCTTCTTCGAACAACCGCATTCATCGCAGATTCTGGCGACCGCCTCTACAGCCGATGGTCTTGAGCACATCAATATTGTCGTAATCGCGGGTGAGGCCACGACGTGTGCGACCGACGCAAATGTGCCGAGCGCCATTCCCTGTCGGAAGAACGCAGCGGCACAAGGCAAGTCGTGCTTCTTCCAACAGGGTGTCACGACGGGATCGTGCTCCATCACGCAACCGATCAATCCTCATAGCATCGTGACCTACAAAGTGCAGGCCAAGTCCACGAAGGGCCGCATACGCAATCTCGATCCGATCACCTATTCGGGTGGAGAACGCCTCGTGGGAATCTTTTGCTGGTTCAAGTGGGGGTTCCTTCCAATTCTCGACTGCGCTGATTACGCACAACTCACTCCAATCTGGTGGCAAACCCCGGAGCCGTCCGGCGGCTCGACCGCTCCCGATCATATCGATATTAGCTTCAACCGGGATGCCGACTTTCAGGGCAACGCGCTTGCCTATTCCAACATGCTGGAGCCGATGATTCGCGATGCGTATTTCAACACTGCCCAGGAATTCGGAAAGGTCTACACCTCTACGCGCGACTCGTTCACGCTCTGGTCCGCGCCGGACGGGGCTGACGAGGATAGATGCTACAGGGGAATTACTTTTGACGGAACCGCGAAGGTGGCGGCGGCTTATACAGACGGGGAAGTCCTTATTCATGATGATCCTGCCAACACCCGCTCGTGCGCCAGCATCTCGTACGGAGGCTCGGCGTGGATTTTTGGTAATGATCCACAGTCTGCAGAAACGTTCGTTCATGAGAGCGGGCACATGTTGTATGCGTTAGGGGACGAGTATTGTTGTGATGGTGGGTATGGGTCCTTCTCGACGCCCCGCAACGTGCACCCGTCAAAGGAGTCCTGCGAAACGGTCGCGACAAGCATTGGGGTCAATACGGGCCTGTGTTCGCGGATTGCGGATCCACCCCGAACGACGGATTCTTGGCGGATTACCGATGGAACGCTGGAAATCATGGCAGAAAGCGGAAACATCAACTCCGATTGGCGCGATGCCAGCAACCTTGCTCGCGGACGCCAGATCCGCCAATGCTTTTTTGGCAATTGTTATTGATGCTCTGAACGAGTGAGTTCGCATGCATACCATTAAGAATCTTCCTTCGCTCATGGCAAGTCTGGCTCTTCTGTCGGCTTGCTCGACCGGAACTGATAACGGTGCCAAGTCGGCGGTGATAGATCCCTCATTGGCCAGTTCGCCAACCAGTGTTTCGATGTCCCAGCCACAAGCCATTGACCCAGCAACTGACATTGTCAACATCGTCGCACGGTCGGGATTGACGATCGGCATGGTCATGGAAATCCACGTCACCCCTGACGGCCCGGAATTGACGTACATAGGGATGATGCAAGTTCGCAAGTCGCCGCGTGGCAGAGAGGTCATGGTGCCCCGAACAGTCAGCGGAAGGAAGGAAGTACGACCGGATGGCGACTGGGTGATCGTCGAGGCGTATGGCAAAGGGGCACTCGTTTCGCGCACGGCGGTTTCCGACCCGGCACTGATCGCGGCTGAAGGGGGTGGTCTCATCCGGCTCAATGAACGCACGGTCTATGCTTCGCTGCCGACGGCGCGCAAGGTCGATACACTCGAGATCACTGCAACCGCTGGTGGGGACACAAAGCGCATCGATGTGTCCGCCGTGATGGACCACTTTTGCAAGTCTGCCCCCAGTGAGCGGGCTTGTCAGACCCCATAGGCCTACGCACATACTGGTCGTGCGTGGGCTGGACGCAGTGAGTGGAAAAAAGATTATGCCAAAGAGAAGAGTCATTTTAGAAAAAGGCCGCAGAATAGTTCGAAGAGAAATGGTGAGGATTCGAACGAGCGGCAATTTAAATCCAGCAGCCTCGAGAACCGGTCAGACAATCACCACGGTGCCAGCGCGCAAAGTACTTGTCATCGAAACGATTAGCGCGAATATTCGGATACCAGAGGCTACACCAGCACCGGAAGTTGCGCGATTCGTCGTAGTCACGGGATCAGCATTTCCTCCTGGAACTGGTTCTCCTTTAATAGATATTCCAATGACCCGGATGGCCACTGATCCGGCGGGGAGCTTTGTCAATTATGTCGCGACAATAAGTGCCAGAGCGTATGCAACCGATGGAATAGTACAGTACTCAATAGATCTAAGTGTCCCCAGCGATGGATCTTTTGATGTGAGTCTGTTTGGTTATTTATTACCCTCCGACAGCCCCAGTTTGGCTCCTTGATAGACCTTCAAAATCTCATGTCTGCGAGTTACTGAACTAGAGGTTTCCCTAGTAGTAGGAACCTACAATTGGTAGGCACCAACGTACACGGATTGCACGAGGAGCATGGTGGTTTGTCGCAAAGCAAGCTACGTAAATTTGCCAACATAGCCCATGTAGCCAGTCTCTTTTTAATATCTTTCAGCTAGCCAAGATTTAAGATAATCAAACTGAGCGAGCCAACACGAACCCAATCCGGCCTTCGCCTCTCTGAAGCCAAGCGTTCATCTTTTCTCTGTAAGACGAATTCTCAGAGAGAAGTTTGTTTCCACGTGGCACATCGTTTGCCTAGCTTGCTGCAAGGGTGAGATCGGAGTAAAACTAGGAACAACGCAAGCCCGATGCCAATGATTGATCCATGAAGAGGCCAAAACCGGAACGCCTCTGGATCCGATCAGTGGAGGTAGATGCGTTGCGCGATCCAGCATTCATAAGAAAGATGGTCGTTGCCCGACTGCTGTGTCTAGGTTGCCTCATCGGCGTAGTTGGCTGTTGGGGAGGCGACATCCCTGACGATTCTCAAAGCAGCGATAGCACCGCTAATGCGCCAGCCGCCTTGTCGATTGCAACGACTTCACTTCCTCCCGCCACAGAAGGACAAGCTTATCTCAGCACACTCACAGGAGCAGGGGGCGTGACCCCGTACACCTGGTTGGTCACGCCTTCACTTCCTGATGGCCTGACACTCGATACAACCACGGGGGATATTAATGGAGCGCCGTCTACCGGAACGTTTGGCACGACGAACCATGACTTCGAACTGCAGGATGACGCGTTGCACTCCGTTACGAAACGCCTGGCCGTTACGATCAACGCGGCCGGATTGACGATTACCACCACGTCGCTGCCCACCGGCACCGTCAATCAGAAATATCCACCCACGTCGTTAGGGGTCACGGGCGGCGTGCAGCCCTATGTCTGGTCGGTCAATCCTGCGCTGCCGAATGGGTTGGTTCTGAATGTGCTGGCACCGGGCACGATCAGCGGCACTCCTCTGGATGGGACTGCCGGCACCACCAGTTACGCATTCACGGTGACCGATTCTTCTGCCCCAACACAGCAGACCAGGTCGAGGACGCTCTCCCTGACGATCACGTTGACGGTTCCACCACTGCTCATCACGACGGGCTCAGTGCTGCCGAAAGGAATAGTCGGGCAACCCTATAGTGTGAAGTTATTGGCATCAGGTGGCACCTTGCCGTTTTCGTGGTTCGTCGATCGTGCGCTGCCGCCAGGCCTCACCCTGAACACGTCAACAGGTGAGATCGAAGGGACGCCGACAGCCACAAGCAATGTATCTTTCAATTGTACGGTTCGAGATTCGACTCAGCCCACGAATCTAACCAATACCAAGCTGCTCAACCTCCAAGTGACAAACTAGTGCGTATTCAGGCGCATCGCCCGCAAGGCCACCCGCAAGCGATTCCCAACGTTTGATTCCCTCCTACAGCTAGTCCGAATCCGCATTCGGATCCCCCTCGGACGTAGTACGTGAGTCTCCCCATGTTCATGTCGCATGACTTGGACTATGTATAAAGCCCGGTACAGGCAAGGTTATCCAGCGCGAAGCAAGAGAAAGGAGGTGAGAGTCATCCCCTGTCGAGATGCTTCGGCGCCACTTATGATGTCCAACCGTTAAGGAGGGTGCTATGAAACAAATCATGATTACCACAGCAGCGATGGCGCTGGCCTTCAGCGCTCCAACCTTCGCGGCTGCCGACAGCAACACAGCCAAGGGGCCGGGCAGCGCCGTGGCAGCGGACAAATCCATCGCCAAGGTGGATACAAACATTGATGTCACAAAGAAAACAAACATTGATGTCACCAAGACAACACAGGTCGATGTCACAAAGTTGAACCTGACCAATGCGTTCAACAAGACCACGGTGGTCAATGCCACGAAGCTTGACGGATATGTGTCGGGGAACACTATTCATGACGTTGGCAATATCGGCGGCTATGCCACCAATAGCGGAAGCACTGGAGATGGCGGAAACGGCGGCAATGCCAAAGCAGGCGCCTATTCAGGGAAGGCCGTTTCCAACGGTGGTGATGGCGGCAATGCCAATGGCGGCTCCGGTGGCGATGGCGGGAAGAGCAGCATCGACCAAAATGCGAAAAATGGCTACGCCCGCAACAGCGAAAAGGGTGAGGGCAAGGCGTTTCAGGCCGCAAAGTCAGAGGCCGAGGCCAGGGCAAAGGCAGAAGGCGGGAAGGGTGGTAATGGCGGTAATGGAGGAACCGCCGGGACTGGTGGAAACGGCGGCTCCGCGACCAGTGGAAACGCGAGCGTGAAAAGAACCGCTGGTGGAGACGGTGGAGACGGCGGTGCCATACGCGTGCGCGGCGGAGATGCGGGAAAATTCGACGCCTCGAACACGATGCGTGGATCGTTTAACCATGCAGCCGGAATCATGGCCCCCATTCAGAACACGGGGATGTCAAGCCTCCAGCAGGTTGGTGTGACCGTGATGGCAACGATCAATAGCAGACCGGCTCTTGCTCCATAGGAATGTGGCTGGAGGAGCACTCGCTCCTCCAGCGCCACCGCTTCGACGAAGAGAGGGCACCATGCACATCTATTTGTCCATATTGGTGAGTGTCCTTGGGTGCATAAGCGTGGCTTCTGCCGGGCCGCTGGAGACAAAGAAGTGGGGCCATCCCGTCGCCTCGACCCAACTAGACGCACAGCGGGGAGGAACGAATACCGGTCCAATTACACTCAACACGAACATGCTCAACGCCACGCTGTTCGAGAATTCCGCTAAAGGCAACGTGACGGGCCACAATACGATTACCGAAGGCGCATTTGTTGGAGCCAGTGGCCTTCCGACGGTCATACAAAATTCCGGGAACAATGTGATCATTCAGAACGGTACCGTGCTGAATCTCACGTTGAAATAACCATCGATGCTGACGATACCTGCGTTAGGACTCGTAATCGCCTTGATGTGGCCGTCCGCTTCTGAAGCGATGGCGGCCACGATGGAATTGACTCCGGGGGTGGGGAGTCGCATGCTGCTGAACGTGTGGAGTTTGCGGGAGCTGAAGATCCGCTCTGTCATCCTGCAGCAATATGATTACAGCTGTGGATCTGCCGCCGTCGCCACGCTTCTGACGTATCACTACGGGCACCCCATCACTGAAGAGGTGGCGTTCCGGGCGATGTTCGATCATGGTGACCAGGAGAAGATTCAGCGCGAAGGGTTTTCGCTCTTGGACATGAAACGGTTTTTGGACGCTCAAGGCTATGTCGCCGATGGATATGAAGTCTCTTTAGATGATTTATCGAAGGCCGGGATTCCGGCAATCGTGTTACTGGTGGACAACGGCTATCACCATTTTGTCGTGATTAAGGGCTTGCGGAACAATAAGGTCCTCTTGGGCGATCCGGCTATTGGAATGCGGGTGATCTCCCGAGAACAATTTGAAGCCTCCTGGCCGAGCCGCATCGTCTTTGTCGTCCACGAGTCCCCGGCACCGGGTGAATTCAATGCGGCTCGCGACTGGCGTTTTCGTCCACCTTCGCCGCTTGGACAGCCACTTGGCGCTGATACATTGAACACTCTTCTTCTTTTTCGTCCGGGCGGAAAGGATTTTTGATGAGGCCGGTGTTGTTCAAGAGTCGCCACAAGACGGTGATGCTCATCGTCGGTGTGCTCTGTGCCCAGTCGATCCCAGCGATGGCGTTTGACGACTTTCGAGGACAACAACCGGTGAGCGAGAAAGTATTAGACCGGATGCGCGGCGGATTTCAGAGCGACCCCAATGGTCCCATGATGTCGTTCGGCATTCAAAGAAGCGTGTATATCAATGGTCAGCTCGTCAATTCAACCGTCCTCACCATCCCGAATCTGTTGCAGTTGACGAACAACTCCAGTAATGCCTTTACACTCGTCCAGAACGGAGCGGGCAATGCGATGACCACTCATCCCTCGTCGTTGCCGCCGTTGATGACGGTGATTCAAAACTCTCTCGACCATCAAACCATCCAGAATCAAACCGTGATCAACGCCACAGTGGCAGCCTTAAGTTTGAATCGTGCTCTCGCGCTCGGGAACGCGGTCTCGCAGGCCAACCTCAACGCGATCCACCATTAGACCACTATTTTGGCCAAAACACTGCGGTCGGTATCCGCAGTGTCACTTGAAGATCCGGCGCTTCGCGCGTTGCGCCGACGCCGACCACGAAGTTCACAAAGGTGCGATCATTCAACTGGTAGCCGGCTCCAAGGAGCAACACGCCCACGTGAGTGGCCGTCGGAGCAGTTGTGAGCAGCAGATTGGAGGCTGCAGTCGGTCGTGCGAAGACGGTATGGTCATATCCGAGACTCAACGAGAGTTTTTCATTCAGCGAAATGCCGAGACCTAGATTGGCATTGGCCCCATTGCCCGGCTCCACGGTGCCGATTTGGCCGCCAACATCTCGGGGCATATTCCAGATGAAACTCACACTGCCGAAGAGCACGGCAGGATCGCTGGGATAGAGGACGGTCAGGCCCGGTTGAAGAATGTAAAAACCGGACCCCGTGGGCAATTCGTCTTGAAAACCCGTAACGGGATTAATAGGTACGTCGAATGGACCCTTTCCTGTCGTACTCTTAAATCGTAAGAACCCTACGAAATAGGGATCGTCGGGTCCCCCTTGGTTGATCTGATAGCGGGCCGTGGTTTCAATGTCCCCGAGACCAGAGCCGGTAAACTCCTCTACGGTGTCGCGCGTCGCAGCCACGGCGATTGGTCGTAGCGTATACGTGTCGTCCCGGTACAGATAGGGGATTCTCAATTCGAGCTCCAGCCGATTCGTCAACCCATAGCGCCCCACCAACGCCCCGGTATAAATGTTCCGGCTCACGCCTTGAACGTTAATGAGACCAATCGTGATGGCCGGCACGATGGTAAACCCTGTCAGCGTCACGCGATTGCTACTGAGATGGGCAAATTGCAGGTACGGTTCGACGACCAGCGCGCCCTTCGGTGTTAGCACGCCTGAGCCGGGCAGGTCGATGATACGAGAAAAAACCGAGTGGGGAAGAGTCTCTTGTGGAGTTTCCGGCGCCACCCCGACCGGACTGACGGATTTCGTCTCTTCGGCAGGAGCCTGTTGTAGAGGAACATCTTGCGGCTTGGCATCTTGAGCAGCAGCCTCCTGCTTCTTGAGATTTTCTGCAGCAGGCTCTTCTTTCTTTGGATGTTCTGCGGCAGGTTCCTGCTTCTTCGGACGCTTGTTTTCGCCAGTCTGTTCGTTCGCAACCAGATGTGCGTCGGCCGACCATCGAGAGCCTGGCTTTTTCACGTTCAGTCGCTCATCCATGCTTTTCTGAGTCGTGCGCGAATTGACTGGTCCAACCATGATCGCAAAGACGTCGCTGGCTATCATGGACAAGCTCATGCTGAGAGAGAGGACAAAAGAGACGGCGCGAAACGTGCTTCGATTAAGCGGTGACTGTTCGGAAATCCTCATCATTCTCATTCCATGGTTATGGGAACGAGGACGGATGATTTTGACTCAGGCGATAAAATTCAGCGGCAGCTGCGGTTCGCGTTTCTACGCCGAGATATTGATAAATCCGCTCCAGATGTTTTTCGACCGTGCGAGGACTGATCGCGAGAATGGTTCCAATGTCTTTATTGCTTTTGCCGGCTGCCAGCCACTGAAAGACCTCGACTTCCCGCTTGGTCAACCCGTGTGCGTTCGCAGGGATCGAAGGTGAACGCTCATACAGGAGAAGGAACAATCGCTTATTGTCTTCGATCAGGCGCGCGTGGAGAGATGTTCCTTGTCTCCCGTCAATCAACAGCTCGTTCCTGAGCCGCCCCGGCGATGATCCGTTCGTGTGGGAACGGCCGATGACCATCCGTCGTAGGGGAGTCGGGAGGTGCGCTGAGGGCTTGGGCCAGTCACAGTACGTGCGCAGCAATCTCAGTGCCGGCGAGCTGCCCCACAGGATCTTCCCTTTTTCGCTAACGTGGAGAAGCGGCGGTATGAACGGTTCGGAAGGATCTCGCCGATCCATATCGAATCGGACGAAATCATAAGCAGGCAAGACTGAAGATTCGTGCTCAGAATTTCCCGTATTGGGAGAAGGGTCTGGTACTTTCACAGTGACTGTACTCCTCTACGGCGTCACATGGCGACGCTCCTCCCTCTTCTCTCGATTCGACTGTCCTTCACTTCAAGAACTCTTTCCCCGGGGCAGGGCAATCCCTGCATCGGTCTTGCATCCGTCTGTCATGTTCAGGCGGAAGGAAGGTTTCTACCTCTATGACCTCATGAGTGGGCAAGGTGAGCAAGCGCGGTGCCAAAATATGGTTCAGGAAGCGACGTATCGATGCAGTACGTGTGGGTCTTTACATAGGTTCACACATACTTTTTAGGGAGAGAGATGCTTGATATCGGAAACCCCACTTAACTCATTGTTCAATGGCATCGGAGAGCTGGAGCCTGCTAGGAGGTTTCATGTGTCCGACTTCAATAGTCCGACAGGGGTTTACAAGGTTACGTGTTTTAGGGGAGAGAATACGTTGTAGGAGTTCCGATAACTGGGGGAAGCCCTATTCGCCGGCGAATACACTGTCGAAAGAAAATAGCACGAAACTGAACGCTACATTTTCAAAGGCTTGGGGACCAGAACTGGGATCCAAGATTGCCGCAAACCTTCGGTCAGGCCGTGATCAATAATCGTGATCAATAATATTGAGCGACAATTACGTACCCTCACACCACTCCATCGTTTCGTTAAGCCCCAACTCGTTCTTCTGATTGGACGGTCGCGGCCTATTGCCCGCTCGACAGCAATTTATGCTGTTACACGTGACAGACCGTCATGATCGGGGCATAGTTGTATGACGATGGCCAATTGGTAGCTCTCTCCAGAACAGGTGAAATATGGCCGTAAGCGACAAGGCGAGGGACCATCGATGCGTGCCCCGCATCCCACTCCGGGCTTCGATCAACTATCTTACCCCTGAGGTACTGGCCAAGGGACTGGTCATCGATGTCTCACGAGAAGGCCTTCGAATCGAAAGCCAAGAACCGGTTCATATCGGGATGCGACTGGCGCTAGTCTTCTATCCCTCTCACGACCAAGAGCCTGTCATGATTGAGGATGCCAGAGTACAGTGGTCTATCGGAACACACTTCGGCGTGAAGTTTGTCAAATGGAGTACGAACGCCGAAGCCAGACTGAAGGACTTTTTTTGGGCAGGGATTCAGGAAAAATGCAATTGCTTATTGGATCTCATGGCTGAGGCGGCCAAGGCCTCGCCGCTCAGCGAGAATAGCGGCCCCCAAGCCCCAACCCTTGAAGATGCCCAGCGCGACCTGATCCGACGGACGCTCGAAGCATGCCGATGGGTCGTAGGTGGCGCATCCGGTGCCGCCACGAAGTTAGGCATGAAGCGCACGTCTCTTCAATACAAAATGAAGAAGTTAGGTATTACTCGAAGTAGAATCGATCGGCACCCGTAGCCCCCACCTTCTGGAATGCCGCTGTTAATTCATCGTTTCCTCTGGTACATGTTGAATTGACCGATGACCTATACTCCGCGTCGAGAGCCAACGCAAGTCTCGTCAATGCCCACTTTCAGTTGAACGCCTCTCGCGCGTCATCTCCCCCGATCCCCCGGCATGCTGCAGACTCTCAAGCACGCTCCAGGCGAGAGATCAGGGCTTCCTAGAAATAAGTAGGATATCGTCATAACACTGCACGACGACTAGAGCTTACACTAGTCGTAC
>DASTQE010000305.1:0-3272 GCA_035761895.1 Nitrospira sp.
GAAAAAAAGGGGACAGGTTTATTTTTCAGGTTAATACGTCGTGCTTGTTTGCCTTATGAGGGCCTGTACATGTTCCCAAAGTACTCTGACGTCATTTATAACGGCTAAACGGTCCAATGGCTCTTCTGTTTCGGCACGTAATTCATAACGGAACTGTACGGCAAAGGCATTGTATTCGACCAAAGTCCAAAAAGGTTCCACATCGCAGCCATGCTCGTCGAGAATAGCAAGAAGAGTACTAATATCATGGGTCAGCGGATATCTGATGCCAAGCGAGGCAATCCAGGCTTTAAGCGTTTTCTCCACACTTTGCTGGGCATGGAAACCGAAAATCGCCTCTGCGAAGGTTTCCGTGTCGGTCATACCTTGAAGTGCCCTGTAGTCTTGGTCGGAGAGCCCCAGCAAGGCTTGTGCGTGTTCAAGCTCGCTCATACAAGACTTTGCCCTCACGCAGTGCGTGAGCAATGATATGGTTTTGGGTATGACGCCACTGTTCAACCTCATCACGACTATATAAGAGCAGATCCTTCGGAGCCACAATGTGGGCTAAGAGACGCCACAATCGCGTCATCATTTGACGTCGGCTCCGGCTGGCGCTAAAGGGCTGCTCAACAATGATCAGGAGATCGATATCAGAATCCGGTCCTGCCGTGCCCCGTGCATAGGAACCAAAGAGGATGATCTGCTGCGGCTTGATTTCATGGACAATTGTCTCTGTCAGATCGACAAAGACAGTTTCGCCTACAGGATGCACGTCATCCGCTCCTTATAGTGGCATGCGGGACAGATTTATTTTTCCATCGTCACTTTTCATGGACTCCCGGCGGGCACGATTCCCAAACCGCTCACAATGCTTCAACAAGGCCCCCCTCAACCGCCAGGGACGAAGCTGGTCTGGTCCGGATTAATGGTCCTGAAGGGGGCGAACATGACAGTGCCTGCCTGCCGGACATCGTGATTGGGCCTCAGTGTACGGATAGGCATTTCGCCGCACATTTTTACGCCCGTTCCCAGGTATTGTCAAGCTGGATTCAGCGCAATTGGCGACAAGAGTTCAGGTCAAACGGGGTTTGGGGGACCCGCCATCGACATCAATCCTAGGGTAGCCCCCAACTTTCTGGACGTTACTCCTCTCGGTGAATTTCCACCGATTGTATACCATGCACGGTTGTGGGTACCCATTATCCATCCGTATGGCTCTGTTAATAGTGACATGGAGTGGGATGTTCAGGTCTTGACCTGTTACTTTTACTCCAAGGGGCGTTGTGCTGATCTGCATGCCTGGATGGTAATGAACAATAAAGACGATTAGCAGTGGCCCATTTGGACCCGTTCAACATCGGTTTGGCTGAAAGCGTTGCCTGTGCACAACAAGGGTTCTCCTGACATTTTGCAAAGCGCGTAAGCAAAGCAGTCCCCAAAGTTGAGTCCGGCAGGATAACGGCCTTTGCCGTAGGTGCGGTAGGCATGGCGTGCGATGTCGATCTGCTCCGGTGTGACCGCGACCATCTCAATCTGGGCTTTGTACAGCAGTAAATCGAATTCCCGCCCCCCCGCTTCGCCGAAACGGGACGCCACCACAATCGACGTTTCGAGAACAGAGGCCGCAGACATCAATCGGCGTGGGTCGGCCTCGATGGCCAGTTCAAACTGCTCCGCGTCGGATTCATTAAACAACAGAGCCACCAGGGCAGATGTGTCAAGCACCATCAGTGCGGCAATCCTCGCTCGTCGTAGCCTAGAATGGCCTCTGGGCTGCGGTCATCCAACACGGGCAAGGCCGCGCAGCGCTGTCGAATGGCGCGGAGTTCATCGCGTAGCCGGGGCGTTTTGACCCGGCCTTGCTCGCGCATTAAACGCTCTCGCAATGCGTTCAAAACCGCTTCCGTCAGAGTTTCGCCGGTGCACGCGGCAAGCTCACGAGCCAGTTGATCGGCCTCTGGATGTTTGATACTAAGCGCCATGGGTTTTCTCCCTGTCTAGAAAATTAAGATGGTTATAGACAGTCACGCCTACTCTGACAAGGTCAGCTTAATTGTTGAACTCCTGTCCATAGCAAGAGAGCCTCGGTAAGCCACAGCAGGGGGAACAGGCGGATTTTGGGTCAGAGCTGAGAGGTGAGAGAGATGAGGAAGAGAGCTTAGACAAAGGTAGGATACCAGGTTGGCCATCAACGGAAGGTCAGTCAAGATCACCCCAACGTCACGCTTGATTACCGGAAAGTCACGAGCGATAATGCGGTGATCGGTTCTGAATGAAAGGATGACGAAGGAAACGGGTATGCTCACCAGTACTGTGGCCACACTGCACGACAACGCCGCTCACGGCGAGGACAACTATTTGGTTCGAGACCTGGGTGACAATCGCGTTCTGGATGCCGTCATGGACGGGGTTACCGAGCGCCGCGGGGCTGAAGCGAGTCAGGAGGTCGTTGAGGCGCTGGAGGCGGCATCCCTCACATCCCCCGATGACATCGCCGCTGTGCTCGAGGCGACGAATGCGCGTTTGTACCGCATGGGATGGGGACGATTTGTTTTCACCACGGCTTCGGTGACGTTATGTCTGGACGATACCCTTTACGTGGTGAGCGCCGGTGATAGCCCGGTCTTCCTCATCAGGTCCGATGGCATGCAGCGTCTGGTCAGCCGCACCAGCGGCTTTATGCGCACAGGCGTTGCCCGAGCCCTTGGGATACGGCAGGAATTGGGGAGTTTGTATCGCGCCGAGGTACCTCTGCAGCCAGGCGACCGGCTCGTCTTAGCCACGGATGGAGTTAGCGACTGCCTGACGCAGAAGGAGCTGACGGAGATCGTTTTGGGGGCAGCGTCACCCTGTGAGGCGGCTGGCGAGGTCGAGCGCCTCATCGCGTCGCGCCAGGCCGCAGGGCATCTTCCGCATGAGCTGGGCGGGCGCTTCCGGCCCGATGATCGGACGGCGATTTTCCGGTTTTTCACCTCGGCGGCATAAGTGCCTCGATCAAGGGAAGACGAGATGAATCATCAGCGCATTCGCGAGATCTTGTTGGCCCGAAATGTGAGTATTTTCTTTTAAGTGGGGGACCTATCTGCTAACCGGCTATGTCTTGCCAGCGTTCCCGGCTGATACCGTATACCAAGGCAGCCGCTCCGTAAATCTCGATTCGGTCTTCAAGCTGTTCGCCTAATTTCTCGGCGACCCGAATCGACGCCGTGTTATCGGGGCGAATCATACTCATAATACGGGGCTGATGCAGCTCGGTGAAGGCATAAGTGAGGGCTGCTCGAGCGCCTTCT
>DASTQE010000306.1:0-2387 GCA_035761895.1 Nitrospira sp.
TGACGGAAAGCGAGCACCGCTTTCAATCGCTCGTCGAATCGGCGACAGACGCCATTGTCGTCGGCAACGGGCGCGGGATCATCGTGTCGTGGAACCGGGCCGCGTCACGACTGTTTGGCTATTCCGTGGAAGAGATCATCGGGCAACCGTTGACAATCCTCATGCCAGAACGCTACCGCGCGGCCCATGAACGCGGAATGGCGCGGATGGAAGCCACGGGAAAAGGCACCCTCATCGGCTCGGTGGTGGAACTGCACGGTCTTCGCAAAGATGGGGAGGAGTTTCCGATCGAACTCTCTCTTGCGACGTGGCAAACCGCCAAGGGCAGCTACTACAGCGGCATTATCCGTGACATCTCCGAGCGCAAGAAGGCCGCCCAGACGCTCGAACACCTCCAACATCAGCACACGCTGATCCTGACGCAGGCCGGCGAAGGCATTTACGGCGTCGATGAACAGGGCAATACGACATTCGTGAACTCGAGCGCCGCCACCATGCTGGGCTATCGCGTCGAGGAACTGGTGGGCCGCCACATGCACGACATGCTGCACCATACGCGGGCCGATGGCACGCCGTATCCCGCAGAGGCATGCCCGATCTATGCCGCCATCCAAGATGGCATGGTGCATCGGGTGGTCGACGAGGTGTTTTGGCGAAAGGATGGCACTTCGTTTCTGGTCGAGTACGTCAGCACTCCGATCACCGAGGCCGAGAGAGTCGTCGGCGCGGTCATCGTCTTTCGCGACATCACCGCTCGCAAGCAGGCCGAGTCGGCCTTGAAAGCGAGCGAAGAACGGTTGGAAATGGTGATTCAAGGCTCGAACGACGGCTTTTGGGACGGCCGCGTCCTTCCGGATGAGCATTGGAGCTCGCCGCGAACACCGATCTGGTGGTCGCCGCGCGTCAAGACCATGCTCGGCTACACGGACGAGGAATTTCCCGACGTCTTGGAAAGTTGGACGTCGCGCCTGCATCCCGACGACCGCGAGCGTGTCTTCGCCGCACTTACCGCCCATTTTGAACGCCGCGTGCCGTACGACGAAGAATACCGGCTGCTGATGAAGTCGGGCGAGTATCACTGGGTGCGTGCCCGCGGCCAGGCAATCTGGGATGCCAAAGGCCGGGTCACTCGCATGACGGGCTCGCTTCAGTCGATCATGGAGCGGAAGCGCGCCGAAGACGAGCTTCGCCGCAGCCAGCAACTGTTGCAGGACATGGCCGACAGCACGACCGCCGTGATTTACGTCAAGGAGGCGAACGGCCGGTACATCCTGGTCAACCGCCGTTTTGAACAGATCTTCGGACTGAGGGCCGACCAGATCATCGGGTTCACGGACCATCAGATCTTTCCCCGCCATTTTGCGGACGCCTTCCGTGCCAACGACGTGCAGGTCCTGGAGCGCAACACCACGGTGGAGTATGAAGAAACGGCTCCTCACTTGGACGGGCCCCACACCTACATTTCGATCAAGTTCCCTCTTCGGGATCAGGCCGGGATACCTTACGCGCTCTGCGGTGTGTCGACCGACATCAGCGAACGCAAGCAGGCGGAGGACATCCTCCGCTCACATGAACGGCAGCTTCGTCAGGCCCTGACCTCCACGCAAATCGGCGTCTGGAACTGGGACCTTGAAACCGATTGCATGTTCTGGTCGCCACAGGTCGACGAGTTCCTGGGCATGCCGCCCGTTCCTGGGCATAAGACCTATCGAGGTCTGCTCGCACTCGTGCACCCCGATGATCGAGAGCGCATGGCGCGCGCGGCCCACCAGGCCATGGAATCGTCCGGCGTGGACATCACGTTCCAACACCGAGTGAAGCGATCCGACGGCATGATCCTGTCGTGCATCTGGACGGGGCACATCGTCCGCGATCATGCCGGCAAAGCCGTGCATGTGCTTGGAGCCGTTCGCGCGATTCCCTCGGCAAACGAACGCGCAGAAGACGGGAGGAGCGCACGTTGACTGTCGTAGAACACGAGGCTGCCTGCAGCCTATGACTGTCTGCTCTCTGATAGGGCGCTTCCTCAGCGGCCGTGACCACGCGGCCGGGCATGTTGTGCTGGCGTTGACCTGTGCGGCCGTGTATGCGGTCTCGGGCGTCGCGGAATCCCCGGCTGCCGAAATCGCTATCCTCAAATCGTCCAGCATCGGCGCCTATGATCAGGCCATTACCGGGTTCAAATCGACGGCGCCGTCGGGAGCCATCTATTCCGAATATGACCTGCAGGGCGATCTCGACCAAGGCCGGAAACTCGCGCGGAAGATCAGGGCCTCCGAGGCGTCGCTGGTGGTCGCGGTCGGTTTGAAAGCGGCTCTGGCGGCCAAGCTCGAGATCGTCGACATTCCCATCGTGTATATGATGATATTGGACCCGTCCAAGCATAA
>DASTQE010000307.1:0-3384 GCA_035761895.1 Nitrospira sp.
CTATTTCAAACAGGCTCGTGCCTACCTCTGGGGTGTCTCCACCGTCAGCGGAGTGCTGCTCGTCATCGTCGGAGTCATGATCTATGCGAATTCACTGACGATGATCACGAGCTTCCTGGAGCGATATGGCATCGGCTGGTACCTGGGCCAGTGATGCGATGCTGAAAATGGCTCCCAACTGCGTTCTCGGTCGCTAGTTCCCCTCAACGTACCTGACAAAGTACGCCTCGGGGCCCTCGCTCCCTGCGGCCTTGTTGGATAGCCATTTTGAGCATCGCTTATCTTCTACAGGCGTCTCAAAAAGCCTGTCCAGCGAGGCCGCAGCAAACGAAGAGGCGAGGCGTACCTTGCCTCGTACGTCGAGCCTCTAAGTGAAGTGAGAACGAAGCTGGAAGGTTTTTTCAGACGCCTGACCTAGCACCAGGCGCCGAGCCGGCAGGTGACAAACCCTTGTCCCATGGCAGTTGCGGAAGGGAGCCGCATGAGCCCATTCGCCACCTGAGGGGTGACGCCTCCGCCGGGTGCCGAATGCTGACTCTCTCCGACGGAGGAAGTGGCGGGAGCAGCCGTGGTCGCCTCCGGCTTCTTGGCAACCATGACCGACGGCTGGGAATTCACGATCTTGGCGAGCAGTTTCGCCCCATCATCGGAATACGTACTGTTCGGATACTTTTCCGCCAGGAGGGTCAATTTTTCGCTGGCCCAATCATCCGCACCCAGATCGTGATAGCTGAGAGCCAAAAAGTACAGTGCATCCGGCGCGACGGACTTGTCCGGATAGATCTTCATGATCTGTTCAAAGCGATGGGCGGCCGCCAAATACGATTCGCGCCGATAATAGAATTGACCGACAAACAAATGCATCTGGGCCTGGAGATCGTGGCACTCCTGAATCTTTTCCACGGCCTGATCGTCGTACCGACTCCCTGGATAGTCCCGCCGCAACCGCTCGAATGAATCGATCGCCTTTTGGATCGGTTCGGGATCACGTTCGATCCCTTTGGCTCGCTTCATGTGGCTTTCGCCGATCCGGAAGGCTGCATAGGAGGCGAGCATATGATTTCGGTGAAGGTCGAGGAAGTGGTTGTACTCGACGATGGCTTCGGCAAACTCCTCTTTCTCGAAAAAGGCTTCGCCGCGCTTCATGATGACGTTGGGATCGTAGTTTTTCTCAATCGTATCGCCAAGGAAGATGGACTCGTCGGTCCCGCTCAACGCTTTCTTGGACGTGGGATCGCCGCTCTTGGGCGTGCTCGAGCAGGCCAGCAGCAGGCAGATCGCAGCGGCGCTCATCGCAAACGCCAACCCGTGCCGCTGCTCAGGAAGAAACAGTCGTAACTGATTGATGTTCAACATCTCTAGGTTCAAAAGTAGCAGGAGAGCAATACAAATGCAATCTTTTGCGCTTGGGTTGACCCCCGCACGCGCGAGACCTATAATCCCGCGCGTTTAGGTGCTGCAACCCATTTACCTTCCAGCAATGATTCGATCGAAAATTATCGGAACCGGTTCCTACCTGCCTGAACGGGTGATCTCTAATCGGGAGGCTGCGGCAGCATTAAACATCGATCCTGAGGCGATCATCCGGCTCACCGGGATAGAGGAGCGGCGATGGGCCGACCCCGGACAAGCCTCGTCGGATTTGGCTGTGGCGGCGGCCCGAGCGGCGCTGGAGGCGGCAGGCCTTCCACCCACTCGGGTGGAGGCCATCGTGGTCTCGACCACTTCTCCGGACATGGCCTTCCCTTCGACAGCCTGCCATCTGCAGCGGAAGCTGGCCTGTGCCGGCGTGCCGGCGTTCGACGTCGCGGCGTCTTGTTCGGGCTTCCTGTATGCGCTTTCAATGGCCGATGCCATGATCCGAAGCGGCCAAATCACGACCTGCCTGGTGGTGGCAGCGGAAGTCAAGTCCCGGACGCTCGAGCCCCACGACCTAGACACGGCGTTGTTGTTCGGCGATGGGGCTGGTGCCGTCGTCGTGCAAGGAGAACGCGAGGACACCCAGCCAAGCCGCGGTCTGCTGGGCGTGCGTCTCGCCGCAGATGGGGCCCGCCACGATCTGATCCGGATTCAGGCCGGCGGGTCGCGCTGGCCCTCGAGCCAGGACAGCTTCAAAGCTGGGGACCATGCATTGCGGATGCATGGCGGGCCGCTGTTCCGTTTAGCGGTCAGGCGTCTGGAACAGGCGGTGCGGCAGATTCTGAAAGAATTCGGCGTGGAGTTGCGGGACGTGGATCAATTCGTCGTCCATCAGGCGAACGGAAGAATTCTTGCGCAACTGGCCGCACGTTTGGGAGTTCCTCCTGACCGGATCGCTTCCGTGATCGAACGGTTCGGGAACACCTCATCGGCCTCCCTCCCTATTGCCCTGGACCATGTCGTGCGCTCCGGCACGGTGAGACCGCACGACCTCATGGTGCTGGGCACCTTTGGCGGCGGACTGACCTGGGCCTCCGGTCTCATCCGGTGGTGAAGGCTTGCGCTGAGCTGTAATGGAGATGTCTTACAATGTCACACTGAGCCAGTGAGCGAGCGAGGGTTGGTCTAGAGAGAGGGATAATGATGTTTGGCTTGATTCCAAAAGAAGAGTCCTTCTTTGAATTGTTCAAGAGCGCGGCACACAACATGATCGAGGGCAGCCGGCTGCTGAAGGACATGATGGAGCATTACCAGTCTCCGGCCGATCAGGCCAAGCGCATCAAACAGGTGGAGCACGTGGGGGACGGCATCACCCACGACATCGCCCGCCGGCTCAATCAAACGTTCATTACCCCGATCGACCGCGAGGACATTCACGATTTAGCGAGCGCTTTGGACGACATCTTGGACGTGGCCGAGGCGATCGCCGACCGGTTTATCCTTTATAAGGTCACGAAGCCGACGGAACGAGCCGTCAAATTGGCCGACGTGTTGTATCAGGCGTCTGTGGCCGTAGGGGCGGGCGTGGACCGGCTGGGACTGGCACATCCCGATATCAAAGAATGTAGTGTCCAGGTGAACAGTCTGGAGAACGAGGCCGACCGGATTTCCCGCGATGCCATTTCCGAGCTGTTCGAGAAAGAGACCGATCCCATCGCGGTCATCAAGTGGAAAGAGATCTACGAGGGGTTCGAAGCCGGCACTGACCGTTGCGAAGACGTCGCCAACATTCTGGAACGCATCGCGCTGAAACACCATTGATCCAGTGACGTGTGAAGAGTGATGTGTGACGAGTGATGAGAAAAGCATGTGCTCTCAATGAACCCCCCCACAGGATGATGAGTGCGCAGGTCGCCGACTTATGACACTCGTCACTGATCACTCCTCACCCATCACAGTTCCCCATGCCTGAGCTTACCGGAATGCTCTTTCTGGTCGTTGTGCTGGCACTGCTGTTCGATTTTT
>DASTQE010000308.1:0-5515 GCA_035761895.1 Nitrospira sp.
GATTTCTACATGCATTACGGGTCCTGGTTTGCCGACCCGCTGGCGCGCCAGCTGTATGCCGAGATCGCCTCCATTGAAGAGCAGCACGTCACGCAGTACGAATCCATCATCGATCCGACCGAAAGCTGGATGGAGAAGTGGCTGCTGCACGAAGCGAACGAGGTCTACAACTACTACAGCTGCGTCGAGCAGGAGGACGATCCGCACGTGAAAGCGATCTGGGAACGGTTTCTCGATTACGAGCTGGGCCATTTGCAGTTCGCGATCGACGTCTGCAAGCACGTCGAGCGCCGCGATCCCGCGGAGTATTTGCCCGAAACGTTGCCGGACCCGATCGCGTACAAAAGCCACCGCGAATATGTCCGGCAGGTCCTGAGAGATGAAGTGGATCTCAGGGCCGATAGCACCAGGTTCGTGAAGAAGAGTGAGGAGCCGGAACGGTCACTGAATTACCGACGGCAGATGAACGCGGAGGGCTCACCGTCCGAAACGGTCGCAGCCGGTTGGCGTTGGACTCCGGGTGGCGAGTTGGTCGCCGATAAGGCCCTTAAGGAGGCTGCATGACTCGGTGGCGCCCAATGCCGCCCGAACCGCAAAAGGAGGCATCATGAAATCGCCGCAATCCAGGGGTATGAACCGCAGTGGTATTGATCTCGCGCCACAAGGTGCCGAAGAGATGAGGAAGGCGGTGCAAGAATTTCCTCCCAGCTCGGAGGGAAACCAACATACGCTGGCACAGCTTCGAGCCCCCTACGTGGCTGAGGCAGACCCTATCGGTTCGATTCCGCTGCCAGGAACGTTCAAAGGAGCCGCTAAGGCAGGGATGCAAAAACTGCTGGGACGTCAGGCGGAAGTGCTGATCGACAAACTGGGAGGGCGTTTAGCCTTCGAAAGAGCAGGCACGCGCTTGTATGACGCACTGATCGCCAAGTTCATGTCGAGGAAAGACGAAGCGACCAAGCTGTCGCTCGATCAACTTCAGCAATTTCGGGCTGAGGAAGCTGCGCATATCGGTGTGTGCTGGGATGCGCTGCGTCAATTGGGCGCCGATCCGACCTGCGTCACACCTTTGGCCGATACCGACGCGGTGGCCTCGATCGGTCTCATGCAGGTCGTTGCCGATCCTCGGATGACCGTCGCCCAAAGTCTCCATGCGATTCACGTCGCCGAGCTCGCCGACAATGACGGCTGGCAGTTGCTCATCAAGGTTGCCCGGAAGATGGGCCAGGCTGACCTCGCCGACCGGTTCCAGACGGCGCTCGAAGAAGAAGACCGGCATCTTGCCGCCTTGCGCACATGGATGGAGCAGATCTGCCTGGATGAGGCCGGTGTGCAATAAGCACAGGCCTTTCCGGAAAGGAGGAGTGTCGTATGACCAGCCGAAGCTTCGCCCGCGTCATCGGGTTTGTCTTTCTGGCCGTCGGTGTGCTGGGCTTTGTCCCGGGATTGAAGACGCCGCCGCCGCTGTCGGCTCCGAATCTGGCAGTGGAGGGCGGCTACGGGTTGCTGCTGGGATTGTTTCCAGTGAACTGGATTCACAACCTCGTTCATCTGGGCATCGGCTTTGTCGGCTTGACGTCGTCACGCAGCATGATCGACGCGCGCAAGTTCGCGCGGGGGTTGACGCTGTTTTACGGGGGACTCGCGGTGATGGGCGTGATCCCTGGGCTGAACAGTGCGTTCGGTTTGATTCCGTTGTTCGGTCATGACATCTGGCTGCATGCGGTGACCGCGGCCGTGGCGGCCTACTTTGGATTCGGCCAGCGGATGGAGGCGATGGAAATCCGGGAGCGGTATCGACGGGCGGCCTAGCGCGCGGCGACCGCCTCTGGCTCAGGGCCGAGGTGACGTTCCAGCGCTCTCGCTGCAGAAAGATGGCTGAGCAGGTCCGGCCCGGTCCGGACCAGTTCCTGCTTGAGCAAGCGGTTGCCTTCGTTTTCCGCTGCGGCCTCTACGAAGTTGAAGGCCATCACGTGCCGTTTGATTTCATACGCCACATAGGCCCGGTCGAAGGTGGGTCCTGAGATGGCACGCAGTTGATGCATGGCTTGTTCGTGGGCCTCGGTGAGCTGAGAGACCAGAGTTGGCGATTCCGGCTGTAACGATAAGGCCGCCGCGAGGCGTTCGTTACCTTCGGCTGATTGCCGGTGCTCGTTCAAGACACGACCGGCAAAGGCCTGCACTTCCGGTGCAGAGGCCTTCTCCTGAGCAAGTCGTGCCGCGGCGATTTCGGAATCATCAAGGCTGTCGAGCACACCGATGACCTTGGAATCTGACAACGCCACGCCGGGAAGGCTCTGTTGCAGGAACGCGCAACCTCCTGCCATGGGGCTGAAGACGGCGGCCACGATCATGAACGTGATGTGCGCAAGTCCGGTCATGCGGCCCTCCTTTCCCTTCAGGCCGCCTGCGGTGGTCGATACGACTGCTTCGTGTTTTCACGAACCCGGCGTGCAGGCCCGGCCCGGATGCAACGCCACAGCTCTTCTGCATAGGGAAACACCACAAAGCAGGCTACGGACATCAACAGCGCGACAAGATGGAGTGTTGGCAGCGGATTGGATTTCGGACGCAGCTCAAATCGGGCCGTTTCAGGGCCGAAGCCGAACAAGGCGATGAACTGGTTCCAATACATCACCGTGACAAACGACACCGCCATGAGCGGAAGAACCTCCAGGAAGCTGTGCACATGCTGCTCAAGAGCACTGACATAGCGATATTTCGAAGCGTAACTGACGTCCCACAGCGCTGTGAATTCATGCAGAACCAGGCCGACGAGCATGATTAGAATGACCAGAGCGTTAATGTCCAGGAGCAGCGCGACTAAGACGGGAATTCCAACTTCGCTCAACTGCAGCACATGAAGCACGGACTCTTTCGTGCCGGCATTCTCTTCAATGCACGTGCGTCTATGAAGGACATAATCGGACAGGCCGGCGATTATCCACAACGGGAGTATGAAAAAGACCAGATAGTTCCTGAGCAACATACCGGCGTCGATCATGTGTTCATGCTATGCCGCGCCAGTCCCTTTGGGGCCTGGGGAACATCCTAAGAGATCAGTAAGAGATCAGGTTGAAGGCGTCGGTGACGATTCGGATAAGCTGTCCTGGGAAAGACAGTCTGTCTGGAATGGAGGGCAGACTCCCGAGCAGAAGGGCGCCAATGCGTCTTGAGTTTTCGGAGCGCGCTACGCAGTTGAGGGCCTATGTCTTGCAATCTTGGGACAGATGATGTGGCTCTGGGCTGAAAAGACCCGAGCCGGTTCGCGGAAGACGTTTACAGCGTATTGAGGAGGTTTCATGACACGGAAAGCAGGGCGACGGTATCGGTACCGGACGAATACGCCGGATCTGGACAGGTCTGAAGAGCGGGCGGGCTCGTCACAAAACATCGGAGATGCACAGCGGCTCTTTTCGGCCATTGCCGGGACGGGATTGCTCATCGAAGGATGGCGCCGCCGGTCCCTTGCCGGCGGTGCATTGGCGCTCGGCGGCGTGACGCTACTGTATCGTGCGGTGAGTGGCTATTGCCCCGCACTCGGTGTGATGGGAATCAATATGCACGACCGCCAGGCCACCAACCGGTTGGGACGGCGGAAGGTGCATTCGGGGGAGGCGACGAAGATTCGGAGAAGTATCGACATCAATAGGCCGCCGGACGAACTCTACCGATTTTGGCGCGCGCTCGACAACCTTCCCAAGATCATGAGTGATCTCGAGTCGGTGGAGGTCATCACGGACCGGCTCTCTCACTGGGTCGTGAAGACGATGACGGGTATGCCGACCGTTGAATGGGATGCAGAAATCATCAACGACGTCGAAAACGAGCGGATCGGTTGGCGTTCCTTGAACGATGCCGACGTCGATCATGCAGGATCGGTGGAATTTGAACCGATCGATAATGGACGGAAAACCCGGTTGACCGTGACCCTGCAATACGCGCCGATCGCCGGTCGTCTGGGAGCGGCTGTGGCCAAGTTCATCGGCCAGGATCCGGACTCCAAAGTCGCCGACGATTTGAAGCGGTTCAAGGAATCGATGGAAGCAGGAAAAGTCTTGAGCTCTGAGTCGTGACCCACACGTGATCGGAGGACGCGAATGCCACAAGTGACGCTGATGGGACATCCGCTGCATCCGCAGCTCATCGTGCTGCCGGCCGGTCTCTTGCCATTCAGCCTGCTGCTCGACACGATGCACGCGGCCACACGGGATCAGTCGTATGCCGATGCCGCCTATTACACCATGATGGGCGGGTTTCTCGGCGGACTCGCCGCTGGTGCAGCCGGTGCGGCCGATTACGGTACGATTCCGTCGAACAGCAAGGCCAGGCAGATCGGCCGCTTGCATGGCGTTATGAATGTCGGGCTCCTCGCGCTGACAGGACTCAACCTCTTGATGCGAAGAAGACGGCGCTCCGCCGGCGCCCTGCCGATGCTGGTGTCGCTCGTCACGACAGCGGGGTTGACTGTGTCCGCATGGTATGGCGGCCATCTCGTCTATCACCACGGCATGAGAGTACGAGGAACAGAACTTGCCGGTTCACCGCAGGACGCGAGACTGCCCGGGGATCAGGCTATCGCTCAGGCGCTCGCGTCCGGAGCCGGAGACGACGCGTAAGGATCGGCGATCCAGCCACCGAGCGAAGAACATGAGTCGGCCATTGAGCACTTCCCAGGTAGACCCCCTGCGGCCGGACGACCATATCATCGGGCCCGACTCGGCGCCGGTGACCCTGATCGCGTATTGCGATTTCGAGTGCCCGTACTGTGGTCGAGCGTTCGGCCGCATGAAGCATTTGCGCGAGCGATTCGCACATCAACTGCGCTTTGTATTCCGGCATTTTCCCCTCATCGAAAAGCATCCGAACGCCCAACAGGCAGCCGAAGCGTCGGAGGCAGCCGCCCATCAGGGCCGGTTCTGGGAGATGCATGATTTACTGTTTGAACACCAGGAGGACCTGGAACCGGAGGATCTCTACGGTTATGCCGAGTCGGCCGGCTTAGATCTGCCGTCGTTCAGGGATGACCTGCACGGCCGTATCTACGCGTCCCGGGTCCTCTACGACGTGAAGGCCGGAAGACGAAGCGGCGTGACCGGGACCCCGACGTTTTTCCTGAACGACGCCTGGCTTGAAGACGACGACCGGTTGGAGGAGTTGATTGGGCGTGCCGCTTAGAGCGGATCCTGATCAATGTGCGCGATACTGATCGTGAAAAAGCGGGTCGGGGTCGCGGGATAAGACACAGCTGGTGGTGCTCGACCCAAAACCGACTAGAGGATGTTCCAGTGTCCAGCGGGGATAATCGGAAATACTCTGGCCTGGAGGAACCAATGACACGGACGAGGGAACGACGAACGCCGAAGCGCAAGAGACCAGAACCGACCGAGACGGAACGGAAAGAAGAGTATGACGCCGTCATCGACCCGGATCCGCTGCTCAAGGAAGTTGGAGAGGCGAATGAACGCATCGCCGATCCATCGGAGCGCGAACGCGTGATCCCGAGCCGGCCCTG
>DASTQE010000309.1:0-2034 GCA_035761895.1 Nitrospira sp.
CGTCCCCAGGACTGTGGCGAAGCGATCCATCAGCCGTTCGAGCAAGACGTTCATGGCCATCGTTCTCGCCCGCTCGACTTGATCTTTGTCATCCACTAATGCGGCAGGGCCCACGGCCTTGGTCTCGGCTTCCGCCTGTTCCTCAAACAGCCGGGCTCCTGACTTGACGTCCCATAACGTCGCTTTCAACACGCAGAGCGCATCGCTGTGAGTGCCGTCTGCCAGGTAGGCGCCCACGATTGTCCAATACAGCAAGGGCGCTTTGTAATTGTTATAGCGGTCGACGGTGGCAGCCCCGTCAAAAATCAACACCCAATCGACGCCATAGCGCGCAGCAGTGGCCCGGAGTTCCGTCAGGGTGTGGTGTCTCAGTGAGGAGAGCGTCAGAAAGCCGGCGCTCCGGCCTCCCCCAAGCGGTAGCCCTTGAGACCAGGCCAGCACCGCATCGCGGTCGCGGCTCGTCCATTCAAATGCACGATGCAGGAACCCCGTTGGTTTGAAATAGAGACCGAGCGTTGGCGCCCTGCGCGGCGCTGGAATGGCGGCTGTCGCTGGTGTGTCGAGAAAACGAGATTCTTCCTGCAGGATCACCTCATGGAGAGAGTTACGGGAAAGCCCCTGACTGCTCGCGCAACCGTCGAGTCCCACAAGGACGACGCAGAGGAAAAGGGCCCATCGGATTATCCAAGGGCGTTTCGCACTTGACGACATACTGGACTCCGGTGCGGGGGGATCATCTACTCCGTGAGCGGCGTAATGCGATCCGCCACGGCCTGCACAACGCCCTCACGTTCACCGATAACTTTAAGACCCTGGAAGCTCAAGTAGTAGCCGCCATGGCTCGGCGCCTGGATGGTCGCGAGCAGCTCAACGCGGGCGCCGTCCTCGACATCGGGATCCTTCACGGTCGGAAAGCCGCAGATCCCGAACACCGCCACGTTGATCGAGGCCGTTTCGTCTTCGAGATAGAAGAGATAGGCGCCATAGCAGGTGGTTCCGGCCGGCAACTTGTACGGGTCAAGCGGCTGGACGTTCCGGACGGTTCCTGACAGCACCACTTGCTTCAGATGGTAGCTCGCCGGTTCATCGAGGATGTCACGAATCGAGACGGGTTCGGCCGCCAAAGCGCGCGAAAGCAGGAAGAACCCGAGACCGGTTAAAAGGACATGCAACCGGAGCACGCGAAAGGGTCGTCGGCGCATCGGAGGCGATTCTAGCATTTCTTTACCGTTCCGGACGATGCAACCATAACCTTTCGCAGCGCCAAGTCTCTCGCTATAATCCGCCAGCTCGAGCCAGGAGGAATTTCATGACGATTCAACAGCAACTGGACACCTACGTCACCGAACGTCGTGCACAATTTGAAGACCTCTTGGGCCGGATGGTGGAAATACCGTCGATCAGTATGGACCCCTCGAAGGCCAGCGACATGCGGCGTATGGCGGACCTGGCGGTGGAGGTGTTCACCGGGATGGGGGCAGAATCGCGGATCGTCGAGACCGGCGGCTATCCGGTTGTGTCCGGCGGGTGGACGGCAGGCGTCCAATACCCCACCGTGACGATCTACAATCATCTGGACGTTCAACCGGCTCAGGAGCCTGAATGGCAGCAAGAGCCATTCGCTTTCAAGAACGAGGCCGGAATGTATCGCGGCCGTGGCGCCACCGATGATAAGGGACCGGCGCTTGCCGCTCTATTCGGGGCTCGCTTCGCCATTGAGCAGGATCTGCCGATCAACATCCGCTTCCTCTGGGAACTCGAAGAAGAAATCGGCAGTCCGCATTTTGCCGCAGGATTAACAAAGCGAGCTGAAATTCCCCGTCCCGATTCCGTCGTCGTCTCCGATACCATCTGGATTGCCAAGGGCCAGCCGGCCATGCCCTATGGCTTACGAGGCCTGATCGGCGCAAGACTGACGTTGCGAACGGGCAGCAAAGACGCCCACTCCGGAGTCACAGGCGGCGCGGCGCGAAATCCCCTCGCCGAACTGATGGACGTCGCCCAGGCCTGCGTGAATGCGAAAACCGGCGAGGT
>DASTQE010000310.1:0-8257 GCA_035761895.1 Nitrospira sp.
GTGCTGTCCGCGAACTCCATGGCACCGGCATCCATGCGATGGAGGGTGACGTGGGTCATTTGATGTTCGGCGGTACGCTTCCTGGCAATCTCCAGCATCCCTTCCGAAAAATCTATGGCGACGATCTCGCAATGCCGGGGATACATGGGGAGGGCGATACCCGTGCCGACTCCGACTTCAAGAATGCGCTCCTTGGGTTGGACGTTCAGGTTGCGGATGGCTGACTCACGTCCTTCATGAAACACCTTGCCGAAAATTTTGTCGTAAACGCCGGCATAGGACGTATAAACCCGCTCGACCTTGTGTAAGTCCATGTCACCTCCAACCACACATCAGACTCCTGCTTCTGCTCGAAGCAGGAAACAACTGTGGAATTGTTCGATCGGGGAATCCGTACCGGCGGAGCGCCTGAATGGAGCGAGGAACCCGCCAACCCGAAGACAAGCGCTACAATAACCAAGTCCAGATAGCGAGTCAACAGAATTGATTTGGGCCTAGGGAAATGCTAGGGGTTTTGGCGTACGCCGTGCAGGTATGATTGGCGATGACTCGAAGCTCATGCTGCGGATGCGGCCAGGACCATGATGCTCGCGGGACTTTTTGCCGGATTCTTGTTGCTGGGATTGATTCTCGGGGACTGGCTGTATTTTGTGCGCTTGACTCCGGACGCCGGTCGCTACGGGTGCGGGATAGCGCGCACAGTGGACCGACTGTCCCTGCAGAGTCTCACTCGTCTTGAGGCGCGCGTCGACGGCGAGGGCGCGTTGACGCTTCCCCATGGAATCGCCCGGTATTATCCGACGCTTCGGCAAATTGCGCTACGCCCCCAGTATCATGTGTTCTCAAAGGGGTTTCGCACCGCCTGGCCGCTCAAAGGTCTTATTCACCTCTCAGCCGACGAGCATGCGGTCAATGCCGTGTGCATCAAGCGGATTCCCTGGTCTTCGGCGATCATCACCCTGGTGTGGTTTCTCCTCGTGGGGGTGGGCACGGCCGCCTTCATGATCACCTACGGAGTCCAGGGAGGATTCGAGTCGCTGAGCGGTGTGTTGATGGGGGCAGGCATTCTTGGGATCGGGTTGCTCGTATTGGCGTTCGGCGCCGTCACGGTCATCCTTTCGTATCGCCTGGAGAACTGCCGCCTCGCACAAGTGTACGAGGAACTGAAAGCGGTCGTGGACGACACGCCGGTCAGGACCCTCAGCGAGGTGAGGAGGGAGAGGACGTAAAGAGGCTCAGGAAATGGTCATACTCGGGAGGCAGGTCAAGCCGCTCTCTGGTCCGCGCCAGGCCTGCAATGATGCCGCGGTGTTTCTTGGCGAGTCCTGATGTTTCAAACGCCTGGCGAAACTGACTCCATTTCAACGCGGGGTCTTGAGCCAGACGAGTCTGCTGATCGTTCGACAAGGCGTGCACGGCAGTGGTCAGGGCACGGATGGCCTTCTCGACACTTTCATAGGGAGGCGCCAGTTTGAGTTGCGAGTAGAATGTCTCCAAATGCGAGCGGAATTCCTCGCGTAACGCCCGCGTGAGATCCGGTTGAGCGGCGGTCTGGTGCGTCATCGTGCGGGAGATCATACGGGATGCTCGTTCACACTGACAACGGGGTTCATCATCGAGGAGGATGTCTATGAGCAGGATACGGTGGGTGGCATGGGGGATGGCCGGCATGGTGGTGCTCAGCGCGTGTAGCTCTCCTCATCCTCACGGGATGATGGGCGGCGGCAGAGGCGATGCCTATTGGCAAAAGGGGCAGCACGAAATGTCAGAGCTGATCGATGAGACCGTCAAAGACCAGGACAGGGCCCAACGAGTCAAAGGCCTCGTGAACGACATCGTGGCAGAATTGAAGGCGGGCCGTGACCAGGAGGGGGCCTATCACCGCCAATTGTATACACTTAACGCGAGCTACACGGCGACGCCCGAAGAGTTTACAAAGATTATCGACGAGGGCAACCACCAGCGGATGCGAACTGCCTCCAAGATACTGAATCTGCGCTTCAAGATGAAGGAACAGATGACGGCGGACGAATGGAAAGCCCTGTCCGACCGCATGCTCTCCTACAGCGAAAAGTACCGGCACGGAAGCGGGGGCGCAAAGCCAGGATACGAGTCCCCGCGTTAGTTGCGAGCCACCGCGGCGTTGAGCGGTACGGCCGTCCATGTCCCGCCGGCATCAGTGGTACGATACAGACCGCTCCCATTGGTGCCGGCATACAACGAGGTGAGATTGTTCGGTTCCATCGCCAGAGCTCTGATGTTCAGGCTGGCGAGCCCCTCGTTTTTGGCCGTCCATGTTTTTCCGCGATCACTGCTTTTCCAGACCCCGCCGGGCCCTCCGATGTAGATCACAGACGGATCGCTGGGATGCAGCACGATGCTGCTGATAAACGGCTCAGGGATCGACTGTCCGATCCGATCCCAAGACTCTCCCCTGGTCGTCGTGCGATACAGCCCCTTGGTCGTGCCCGCATACACGACATCGGGATTGACGTGATCAATTTCGATGGCGTTGACTCCCAAGGCCATCGAGGCCATCAATTCGCTTTCGGGGATGAGCCCATTGTTCATTTTCTTCCACGTCATCGCACCGTCTTCCGAGCGGTAGACCCCGCCGGTTGTTCCCCCGTAGAGCACCGATGGATCCTTCGGATTAATGGCGATCGCTGTCACGATGTGCACTTCCTTCATGCCGTTCATCCGCTCTTCCCATTCCCGTCCGGCATCTTTGCTGTAGAAGGCGCCGACGGTAGTGGCGGCGTAAACTCTCTCGCTCAGGGCGGGATGAAAGACGAATTGATTCACAAACGACACGTGCTCCTTCAGTCCGACGTTGTGCGGCAGCCAATGTTGACCTCCGTCCGGACTCTTGTAGACGGCGTCGCCCATCGTCCCCGCATAGACCGTCGCTGGCAGCTGCGGATCGATGGCCACGGTCGTCACCCGCCGGGCGCTGAAACTGGGAAACTTCTCCCAAGACTTGCCGCCATCGCGAGATTTGTACACGGCATCGTTCGTTGCCACATAAAGAATGTTGGAGTTCGTGGGATGCAGCGCGATGGATACAATCGCCTCGCTGTCCTTCTGACAGCCGGCGAATAATAAGAGGAGAAAGAGGAGCGTCAGATGGGAAAGTTGCAATTTGAGGGGCATCTGCATCATCCGGCTTCGTGCTAGAGTTTTTTCGTGAATCGTCCTGCGTAGCCGGTCAATTCCATGTAGCCCAACCCTGTGACCGGCTTCCCGCCAGACGTGCCCATACATTCAATGGCGCCTTCCCAGTAGGTGACCTGGGTGCTGCGATCCGTCCGAAGTTCCTGTTCAGCCATACGCGGGACCAGTTCGAGCACGAGATTTCTCGAGGGAATGGCCAGACGCCATTTCTGCGGATACCGTGCTTGGCTAAGCGGACTCGTCCAAAAACTGATCGGCTCCAACGTGACATCATTGAGCGTAAGATGATGCGCTCCACCCTGTCGATCGATGAACGTGCCGCTCGAGATCGGGTCAGCCGATCCGTCCGCACGTCGCAAACGATACAGCATCAGTTCCGTCCGATCGGCCATCTGAAGACTGAACCAATCCCACCCGACGAGGTCCGGGCCCAGATCCGCGGATCCAAATTCGTGGTCCATCCAACTCGTCCCCGTGACTTCGAACGATTCGTCTCCGATCGTGATGCTTCCCGTCGTGGCCAGGCTGGTGAATGAGTAGTAATGCGAGGCTTGTTCCAGCGCAGCGCCTTTGCGGCTGATCCCGCCGGTGCCATGAATGACAAGGGGTTTTTCAGGGACCAACGTCAGCGCGATCGCAAGATCACCGTCGAAAGCTTCCAAGATCTGTCCTCCGTTCTGACCGGTCGTATCCGGCTTCATGGCTTCGGCACGCCAGCGATCGATCCACACATGCAACCGGCCGGCATCCGCTCCCGCTTTGCCGAGGGCGGCCCGGCTGATCCTTTCTCCATACCGGAAGCGACCCTTGTTGAGGTCGCTCACGGCAAAGTGCGCGAGATAGAGCTGCGTGATAGACCATTTGGAGGGCAATGTCTCAACGTCATCCAGCGGGATTCCGCGACGAAAGAACGTGAGCTGATAACCGAAAGAGCGTCCGTCTTTCACGGCGAGGTTCCCCGTGTAATACCACCATTCCGTGCGAAACCGATCGTGTGAACCGTGGTCGCGGGGGAACTCGTATCGGTACCCTTCGCGCGCTGGAGTGAAGAAACCGCTGTCCGCCTGGACGATAGAAGCGACACAGAGACAGCACAACCCAATCAGCATTCTTCGTGCGGAGGTGATCATGGCGTTCTCAGTCATCGCGGTGTTTGCGCTTATAGCATGCCGCCGACGAAAGTCACAAATCGCCTGTAATGACAATGGATTTGTGCGTTTCTCGTGCTCGAGCGAGACGCCGTCGCGCCGTTGACAATTTTGCGGGCCATCAGCTATCGTGGCCACATGCAGACGGACCGCGAACGTGAACATCACGAGCCCGAATCATCCGATAAGAGCGCGGCGTTTCCCATTCCGTCGGAGATTCCCGTGTTTGCCCTTCCCAATGTCGTGCTCTTTCCGAAGACCTATCTCCCGTTGCACATCTTCGAGCCGCGCTACCGCCAGATGGTCGATGACGCCGTCATGGGGGGACAATGCATCGGCATCGCCCTGCTTAAGGAAGGCTGGGAATCGGAATACTATGGCAACCCTCCGGTGTTCGTGATGGGCTGCGTCGGCCGCCTGGTCAGTGTGCAGCCGCTTGCCGACGGCCGATCCAACATTCTCCTTCAGGGACTCGAGCGGTTCGAGATCACCGAAGAATTTTATGACAAACCCTATCGCCGGGCCTCGATCACCCTGAAGGCGAGAGAGGCAGAAACCTCCCTGGACCCTGCCGTCCGGCAGCGGCTCGTGACCACGCTGGAAGAGTACCTCCGGTCGCGTCAGGACGCGCCGACCTGGCAGGGTTGGTTCCGGGAGGACGTGAGTGACGACATCCTCGTGAACACCTTGTCGACCTACCTGGATTGCACGCCGCTGGAAAAGCAATTCCTGTTGGAAGCCCTCAGTCTGCATCAACAGGCTCGCCGACTCAGCGATCTCATCCAGTTCTTGATGCATGATCATCACGGCGCAAAGGGCTGGGGGTGATGGATCGGGCCGTTGCCATCGATGTCTCCCATCTGTCCAAATCCTACGACGGCCATCACGCCGTCCGGGATCTTTCCTTCCAGGTGTATGCCGGTGAAATCTTCGGCCTTCTGGGGCCGAACGGCGCGGGTAAGAGCACCACGCTCCGCACGCTGATCACGCTTCTCGCGCCGTCGTCCGGACGTGCAACCATCTTCGGCCTCGATAGTGTCCGCGATGCCGATCGTGTCCGGCAGTTGCTCGGCTACGTACCGCAGGAACGGGCGATCGATCGGTTTCTTACCGGCAGAGAACATCTTGAGCTACTGGCGGCCTTGTATCACCTTCGCAAAGAAGAGGCGCGCAGGCGGATCGCCGAATTGCTGAAACTCGTGGAACTGGAAGCACATGCCGATCGCCCGGCAAAGACCTACTCGGGCGGGATGAAGCGCAAGCTCGATATTGCCTGCGGTCTCCTGCCCGATCCCAAAGTCCTGTTTCTGGACGAGCCGACCTTGGGACTGGATGTCCAGAGCCGGCTGAAGATCTGGGATTACGTCCGGATGTTGAAGGCTCGCGGCATGACGGTCGTCATGACGACCAACTATCTGGACGAAGCCGATCAGCTTTGTGACCGGCTGGCGATCATTGACGGCGGCGTGATCAAGACAATCGGGTCTCCCGTTGAATTGAAGGTGGGCCTGGGGGGAGACATCGTGTCGCTGACACTCAAGGAAGCGGACAAGGTTCCATCGTTGGCATCGGCTTTGAAAGGGCAGCCAGCGATCAAAGCGGCCCGGACGACTTCGCACGGGCTTGACATCCGGGTTGAGTCGGCTGAAAAAGCCTTGCCCGTCATTCTGGAGTCGGCCAACCGGCTGGGCTGCACGGTTGAGTTCATTCAGTACAATCGGCCGCGCCTGGACGACGTCTTTCTCGCGCATACCGGCCGCCGCATTCAGGACGAAATCCAAAAAGAAAGTGATGTGTGACGGGTGATGAGTGAACAGTTAATGCTCGCTCCCTCACTCATCACTGGTCACCGATCACCGATCACCTTATGAAAGAATACTGGCAGGAGATCAGTGCCTTGACGATGCGGTGGGTACTGCGGCTGAGTCGCGAGAAATTCAGCATGCTGTTCACGCTTGTCCAACCGATGCTGTTTTGGCTCATCTTTTTTGGCAACCTCTTCCAGCGGGCGGCCGATTCGCAGGTCACGCAGGCGCCCAACTACATCAGCTTTTTGGCTGCCGGGGTGGTGGTTATGACCGTACTCAACAATGGCCTGGCCGGTGGTGTGGATCTGCTATTCGACAAGGAGAACGGTTTTTTGGAGCGGCTAATGTCCACGCCGATTCATCGGACATCCGTCATTCTGAGCCGGTTCATTTTCGTCATGACGATTACCTCGCTTCAAGTGCTCGTCATCCTCGGCGTGGCTTTTCTGTTCGGCGTGCAGCCGGCGACCGGCTTGCTCGGCGTGGCCACCATCCTCCTGATCGGCATGATGTTCGGGGTGGGACTGACGGCAATCTCGATGGCCATGGCCTTTTCGGTAAAGAGCCACGGCGATTTCTTCTCCGTGCTGGGCTTTCTCTCGCTTCCGATGATATTCTTAAGCTCGGCCCTGGTTCCCTTGAGCGCGATGCCGGGCTGGATGAGCCTGTTGGCAAAATTCAATCCCATGACGTGGGCCATCGACGCCGTGCGACCGTTGATTCTCTCCAGCTGGAGCGAGGCGCTTCCCCATGTCGCGATGGTCGTCCTCGTGATGATCGTGTTTGACGCACTCTGTTTGTACGGCGGCGCCAAGGCGTTCCGCCGGGCCATGGGCTAGGATTCGCGGCACGTTGACCATCATGCGGAGAGGCTGGTAAGAAGGGAGCGATGGTCATTCCAGAAAGTCAGATCCGTGCCCTCATCCGGCTGCTCGCCGACGAGGACGAGAAAATCGTCCAGACCATCAGCGGGAGGCTCATCGATATCGGTCCCTCGGCGGTTCCCCTCCTTCAGGAAGCTGAAATCGAACAACCGGAAATGGCGGAGCGCATTGCCTCGGTGCTCGAAGAGATTCGGGGAGGCAAACTCGAAGACGAACTGATCGCGCAGGCGGCACTGCCGGACGACCGCATGGATCTCGAGCAGTGCGCCTTTCTGATCGCGCGGTACGCCTATCCGTCGCTGGATGTGTCCATGTACGTCCATCAGCTCGATGAGTTGGCCCAGGAAGTCCGGGAACGCATCGGACCGCGCGCCTCTGGAGAGGAAACCGTCAAGACGCTGAACCGCTATCTGTTTACGGAACAGGGGTTCAAGGGCAACACCAAGAACTATTACGAGGTCGAAAACACCTACCTGAATCGCGTCATCGACCGGCGTACGGGGATACCGATCAGTCTGTCGATCGTGTACCTCCTGATTGGTAAACGCTTGGGGCTGCCCGTACACGGGATCGGCATGCCGGGACACTTTCTGGTCAAGTATGAGTCCGACCGCTACAAGATCTTCGTCGACTGCTTTAACGGCGGCGCTTTGCTGACCGAAAAGAACTGCCAGCGCTTTTTGACCGAAGCAGGGTATGGATTTGACGAACGCTATCTCCAACACAGCGCCGTTCGTGCGATCCTCTCACGCATGCTCAAGAATCTGCTCGCGATCTACGCGAAGCTCGATGACACTCTCCGCCAAACCCGGCTGACGAAGTTTATGGAAATCCTCGGCTGTGAGATCAAAGAAGGCGGACTGTAGAGCGTTGAAAACCGAGGCTTTCTCACCCTCCCAACCCCAGCGCAATTGTTTTCACCCGTCTCATCCACCGATTGCTTTGCAATCGATTTCCCAGGGACACGCTTGGACCCAACCTCGTCTCGCATCGCTCCGACCCTCGCGGAAGTGACTAGAGGCAAAGTACCTATCCGCTCGCATTTGATCAAGCGAAGCTTGGCATGTACCTCCTCGGCCCCTCGCTCGCTGCGGCCTTGCCTGAGTCGGTTTGAACGCCCTACGGGTCTTTAGATCTGGATTCGTAGCAAATCCTTCGCCCTCGTCACCGGCCCGCCGAACGATTCTCCCGCCTGTGCTGTGACGTCGTATCGTTCAGCGATCGGATAAAAATGCGAGAGCAC
>DASTQE010000311.1:0-11962 GCA_035761895.1 Nitrospira sp.
GCGATGGCCCATCGTTTTTTTCCGATCGCGTCCACCAGGCTGCCTCCATTAGATTCACGTTAGATTAACGACCCTGCACATCTGCAAGCAAAGTGCCGGCTGGGATCGACCTTCCACTGTCTCCTTCAGGGTTTTTCGGCAGACCGTCGGATTTCGGCCGGACCATCTGTCCAACGATCAGACAACTTGTCTGAAAAATCTTCGTCGCATCGCAAAAAGCTCGGAAAACCCCGCACCTTGAGGCGGCCCATGATTTGCACGAGGGTGACGATGAGACCCACGACCCTAGTCGGGCCGCACACCATCCCTACAGTTTTCGAGGCATGCGTGAGGGGGCAGGTAATGCGTCAAATCGGCGTGGTGATCGGGTTGACCGTGTTGCTTACGTTTCCGGTGACCATGGTTTCCGGAGCCAAGTCTCAGAAACACTCCGACCATGGCATCCCGTTCGCCGGCGAGAAAGTCTCTACTCGGATGCCAGAAGCCTCGGGGATTGGTGAACAAGACAGGTCGTGGCCCATTCGGCGTGAGCCACGGCGTTGAGGGCGCGAACGCCTATACGCAGGTGACATATGCAGCAGCGCATCACCAGTGTTCAGCAGGACACACGCAAAGAGTGCTCAATCGGATCGACAGAATGCGGGTCTGTATCCGACAGCCGCGCTTCCAGCCCACTGCCGTTGAAGGTCTGGATGAGCGAAATGGCCAGTGAATGGCTCCAACGGCGATCTTCTACCAATAACAGGAGGGCTTTCATGAAGACTACAATACTTGCAGTTATGATCATGGCTTTGTTGACCTATTTCATGCCCACCGGTCCGGTCCTGGCTGAGCCGACAGGCTCCTCCACGATGGGTGGCGGCGGAATGCCGTCACCTGAGAAGGTGCCGCATGACAAGCAAACGGATCTCACCGGCGGGCAGCAGGGCGTTCCCGATGAGTATGCGACGACGCCGGTGCGGCAGGGCAAGCTCAAGGAGGTCTCTGACAGCAAATGGCTGAACCACCAGGTGACCAATCCTCAAGGCGAGAACCTCGGAAAGATCACCAAGGTTTTGAAAGATGAAAAAACGCAGGACATCGAATATGTGATGTTCCAGTCGAGTGATGCCCAAGCGTCCCGCCCGCTTCCTTGGCATCGGTTCCAGGAAAAGGGAGACAAACTCGTGCTGAATGCGACGAAGGAAGAGTTGCACTCCAATGTGAGTGCGAAGGACGCCAAGGATATGTCCCCTGACCTCGCCTACTTCATGGATGAAATCGAGCAGAAGCGAGACGAGCCGAAGGGCTCCGCAGGTGGCGGAAACGTAAAGCCAAGCGGTGACCCCGGTCATACATCAGGGGCGACCACGCTTGGAGAAGAACAAACAGGCAGCCATCGCGCAGCCCCGGCTCCCGCTGCGCCAGGCTTTGAGAACGAAGCGGCCAAAGGCAAGAAGTAACTTCGACTACACGGCCTGAGTCCCGCCCGGTCGGTCGCTGACCGATCGCGGCGGGGCAGGGCTCCCCACCGATCCGGCTCCTCAATTTCCTCGTGCCATTTCTCTGGATGGGTTGTCCGGTCTTACGCCTATCTTGTCTCGTCATTGGCAGCGCCGGACCCCGCAGAACGGCTGCAATCAAGGATTCCCGCGGAGCAACTGCGGCCTGTGTCTTGCACATGTGTAGTGACGTGCTGACGCGAGTCACAAGGCGATCGCCACACGTCACTGACGTACCACAAAATGAGGAGGGAAGACATGAAAGGACAACGCATCATCCTTGGATCAGCGCTGCTACTGCTTGCGGGTTGCCAGACTATCGGCGGGGAGAGCATGCCGACATTGACACGCACCGGCGAAGTCAGGGACGTCGTCATTCGAGAAGGCGTGGAACCGACATCCGTGACAGTAAATCCTGGCGATGAGGTCCGCTGGATCAACAAGCGTCAAGGCGATGTCCGGGTGATTTTCCTGAATCCCGTCACGGAAAACCTTACCTGCCAGCGCAATTTTGGTGGACCGATGGGATTCGGAACCAAGCGCAACGAGTATGCGGCCAAGCTGAGCACCAACGAGTCGGCAAGCATCTGTTTCCGTGATCCGGGAGAGGTTAAATACGTGGTACGAGCCGCGTCAAACGATCCCATCGGCGAGCAAAACATCGCCGGCAATATTCAGATCGGGGGACGGGATACGGCGCGTGGATCCACAGTGGAGAAAGAGGAGCGCCGGGCGTCAGAGGAGCGCCGCGCGGCTCAGATGGAGGAGGAGCCTGCTACCTCGCGCTAGGGAGAGTACCGGGGCCGCGACTGGGGTTGGAGTCAGATGAGAGCTAGTGACTTCACTAATGTCCCCGGTCGCGGCCTTATGGTCTCATGAGCAGGGACGTGGATCGTCTTGTCCACGGTTGAAGGAGGAGTCATGATGCAACTAGTCGGAGATTGGTATGTCGCACGTGAAGTCAATCACGACGAGAGCTTGACTGAAACCTTGATGGAGTGGTTCAGCCATCGTCCCTCTTTACGTGACGTGACGGTGTTCGTCGCGGATGGCGTCGCGACATTGCGCGGTTCGGTTCCGACGAATCGGGACCGGGCACTGGCGATTGAGCTGGCCTGGGATGCGGGAGCCGACGAGATCCAGGACGATTTGAAGCTGACACGACCACTGGCCGCTTGACCGCGACTCGCTGATTAATTCTGACCGGCAATGGAGGCGGCTCCATGCCGGTCGATACCCCTCACATTGGGCCGGATTATTCACAAGGGGCGGGGAGGTGTCCTCACCTCTCGTCCGCCGGCGCCATGTGTGGCGTGAGGCCCCATGCGATTTGCTGCGGTCGCCATAGACTACGACGGAACATTGGCCAAGGACGGTATCGTCGACCCATCGACGGTGGCCGCGCTCGAGCGGCTGGTTGCCAGCGGGAGGAAGTTCATCCTGGTGACCGGGCGGATGTTGCGCGAATTGCTGCCTCTTTTTCCTCAAGCGACCCTTTGCGCCAGGATCGTCGCGGAAAACGGAGCAGTCCTGTACAGACCGGCCACGCGAGACCAACGTCTGCTGGCCGATCCTGCCTCGTCAGCACTGATTGAAGCCTTGAGGCGTAAACGGGTGAGACCGCTGGACGTGGGGGACTCTATTATCGCGACGCTCCGGCCGCATGAAGTCCCCGTTATGGAAGCCATTCGGGACTTGGGGCTCGAACATCACGTGATCTTCAACCGAGAGTCGGTCATGGTGCTGCCCCCAGGCATCAACAAGGCCACGGGCTTAGCGGCTGCACTGGATGAATTGCAGCTGTCCCCTCACGAAGTCGTCGGTATCGGGGACAGCGAAAACGACCATGCGCTTTTTCAGGCCAGCGAGCTGGCTGTCGCCGTGGCGAGTGCCGTTCCGACGCTTCGCGATGCGGCTGATTGGGTCACCGTCAAGGACAATGGGGCGGGTACCGCGGAGGCCTTGCTGGCCTTGGTCGACGACGACATGGCCGGTCAGGCGAAGCGACTGACCCGACACCTCGTGAGGCTGGGTACCAATCCGGCCGGCGATACGGTCACAATGTCGCCGGTCGGAGAGAATCTGTTGATTGCAGGGACGTCGGGCAGCGGGAAATCCACCCTCGCCCATGCCATCCTCGAGCAACTGATCGATCAAGGCTATCAAACCTGCGTGATCGATCCGGAGGGTGATTATCCCTCAATGGACAAGATGATCGTCTTTGGAAATCCCCAGCGTGGCCCGACAACCGCCGAGGTGGTCTCTGCGCTCGAAAATCCCAAGGCGCACGTGATTGTCAATCTGGTGGGGCTTCCATTGGAAGACCGTCCGGCCTTTTTTCTCGAGCTGTTGCCAAAATTGCAAGAGAGGCGACTCCACACGGGCCGTCCACACCGCATTCTCGTCGATGAAGCGCACCACCTCCTGCCGAAGACTTGGAGTGCGGCGTCGGAAGCGGCTCGTGACCTGCAGAGCATGCTCTTCGTGACCGTGCATCCGGATCGGCTTGCTCCCAAGCTGCTCGATTCGGTCGATCTTGCCATCGTATTGGGTCATGACCCGCTGGTGACCTTGCAGTCCTTTGCGGAGCACCCAGGCCGGCGAACGACCACCGATTCGGATGCGGCACTTAAGCACGGTGAGGCCTTATTCTGGCGGCGAAGTGGAGATGTGGCGGCCGAGAGACTGCTGATGGCGGTCCCGCACGCGGAACGGCAGCGTCACCGCCGGAAATATGCCGAAGGGGAACTTCCTCCAGAGCGCAGCTTCTATTTTCGTGGTCCCGACGGCAAGCTCAACCTTCGCGCTCAGAATCTCATCATGTTCCGTCAACTCGCGGAAGGCGTGGACGACGAGACCTGGTTGCATCACTTACGGCAGCGAGATTATTCGCATTGGATGGAAACGGCGATCAAGGATCCCTCCCTGGCTCGGATCGTCCATCAAGTGGAGGACATGCCGGAACTTTCAGCGCACGACAGCCGGAAACGCGTGGCCAATGCCATCGAAGAGCGCTATACTTTACCGGCTACGGGAGTTTAACGCCGTGCAGAAAGGAGGGCATATGCGCGCACTGTCACGCCTGCTGATCGGACTGTCGGTACTGACCCTTGTCGCCTGTGCAACGAATCAGGACAAGAGCTACTGGCTGCGTCACGCCACAGTCACCCTCTCGCAAGCCGCGCAGATCGCGGAAACGCATGGGCCGGGGCGGGCCGTGGGGGCCGACTTGGGGCAATCCGGAAACAGCGTCTTTTACGACGTGGAGGTTATCGATACCGTCAATCAGTCCCGGCGTCTCCGTATAGACGCTGAAACGGGCAAGATCGTCAAAGGATTGTGATCACTGCGGGATGATAGAAATCCCTCCGCTTGTTTCAAGTACGGCGAATTTGATCTGATCCATCCGCTCCAGCCCTTGCGTTTCACGCGCCGCCATCATGACATCCCGTTCATCTACACGGGCCCGGTTCATGACGTCGAGTTTAGGGCGTCCGTGTTCCACGATAATCGTGGGCTTGCCGTCCAACCACTTCTCCGCCACGGGGTACCATCGCTTCAAATGGGAGAGCAGCACATCTAATCCCACCAGGGTCAGGACGACTAGCCCTCCATTGGTGAGTGAATAGTCATCGCCGATCATCGCGTTCTGCGTCGCTTCGCTGATGATGAGCAGGAGGACGAAATCGAAGCTCGTCATCTGTGCCATCGTCCGGCGTCCGGCCAGGCGGAAAATCAGCATCAGCAATAAATAGACGGATGCACCACGCACGACAGCGTCCATGATCACCTCCTGGGTTTGTGGTTCATCAGTACGATTTTACGGAAAGAGCCATTGCCGAAATGCTGTCGGCGGGCCGTCGTTCACGCGCAAGGAGCCGGAGAGGTTTCCGCCCCGTTCAGGCTTGAAGCGGAAGATCACCGTCTGCGGTTCGTCCTGGATGCGGAAGTGGTAGCGCACGCCGCCTGACACGGGCTCTTGCGAGGCCGGGTCCGGCGTGATTCGCAGGACTTCGACTGCCGCCAGATAGTTGCCGGAGAGCCACAGGGACCACGTTCCGCCTTCGGCCGGGCCAGCCGGCCGAGACACAATAAACTGCGATTCGCTGTGTGCGCGTGTGAAGCGGTCATATTCCAACGTCAGGTGTCTGGCCGGCCGTCCAGGATCGGGAATTGCCAGCGTCGCTCGACTCGCGAGTCCGTGGCCGAAAAGGCCGGCAGCTGCGGCGACGAGGATCCCTCCGATCGCCCACCATCCCATACGTTCGATTCGCCACATCCGCTCTTGGAACCGAGGGTCTTCATCGATTTGCAGCTCAGCGGAATGACGGGTCCGTTCAGTATGACCGCTCACAGACATGGTGATTACCGGATGGGAGCTGGAGGAATCGGCTCCGGCTGCGCGTGTCGGGATGGTTCCATCGTTGGGAGTTGCCACGGTGGAGACTGATTTAGCTCGCGCGCCGCATATCTCTGTAGGACTCCGTTCTCGCCGTTGAATCGACCAAGACCTCGTCAGGCGTGCCGATCATCCCTCCGATCGCCGAGATCACGAGACTGATCAGCGCCAATCCCGATAACCACAGCGCAATCATTCCCAAACGATCCAATGCTTCGGCTCCGAGGGCCGCCGCCCGTTGCCTGGCGCCTCGCACGATGTCTTGAGCAGGTCCCAGTAAGCCGATCGTCGACTGCACGACGTCTTTGGCCTGCGCGTCGGACATACCCAACTTATTCACCATGAAGTGGACTGCTGCCTCGCGATCCAGCGCCGCCAACTTGTTCCGTAAGTCGACCAGCGATCGATCGGTGATCCGGCTTGGCGGTTCTCCTTGGCGTGCCCGGTCGAAGGTCCGAGTGGCATCGCGCTGCAGCTCTTCCGGTTGCACGCCAGGCTTGCCCGTGGCGCGAAGGACGGATTCGATTTCCCTCCGCAAGTCGTCCACAGAGAGATTGACACGGCCTGCCGTGCCTGACACGGCAGGGACGTCAGGGTGCGACAGCGCCTGTCCCACTGTCTGGAGTGTGCTGCCGAACATTGAAAATGCACCACCGATCATGGCGGCCATTGCCGTGGTCGTCAGCCAGGCAAACACCAGCCAGTTGACTCCCCATACGACAATGCCATGATACAGACCGTCGCTGCGATGAATGCTTCCCGAGAGACGGGCGGTCAGATAGCCGCCGGCAAATGCCGAGACCAGCATCGAAAGACCTGTCCAGAGGGCGGCTCCAACCGGAATGCCTTCCCCTGGACTTGCATCGTGCAGATCAACGGCCCATGCGCCCAACCCCAGACCAGCCAGTGTCATCGCCATCTGTAATGCCAATCCCACGATCCATCCTGCGAAGACAGCGCTCCATTTGATCCGGGGGCTTCCTATTGACCACTGGGAAAAAGTGCGATCGGTTTCCATGCCTGGCCTTGGATGCTTCCAGGTCTTGCGCTACGCGAAAGCGTGAAAGGTGGATTGGGATTGCATGGAGGCCTCTGGAACCCCTCGTTGCGCAGGGAGGTCCGTAGACGGCCTGGGGAGCCCACGAACGGCATCGCGTATCGTGTTCAGGAGACGCGACCGGTCGAACGGCTTATCCAGAATGGCATAGGCAGGTTTGAGCACACCGTGAGCTGCCCGGCCTTTCAAGAGGGTGTCGCTGGTTGCCACGATCAGCCATCCATTTTGGACATGTGATAATCGGTCAACAGCGCGTCGTACCGGCGCTTCTTGAGTGACTCAGTGGCCTCTAATCCGTCGGAGGCTTCGTAAACGTTGTACCCGGCCTCGCTCAAGATCAAGCAGATGAGCGTTCGGACAGCGTCGTCGTCCTCAGCGACGAGCACGCGCTTTCCGTATCCGTCCATCGCACAACCTCCTTGTAGGAGCATTGGTCAATAGAGATGAAATAGCAAGCTCCGGACCTTGATTGGGAACAAACACGAAGGGAACTCCTTGGGATTTTCCCGTGTGCGCGAGCGAGGACCCCTGTGACTAGGACGCCCTGTCCGGGGATGGACAATCTGTCCGCATCAGCAAGGGAACCCGAAGAATCGAAGCTTTCTGAGCAGGGTCTTGCGGTGAATGCCGAGAATCGCGGCCGCCCGGCCTAGGTCCTGGTTATGGGCCTCCAGCACCCGCAGAATGTGATCCTTTTCCAACTCCGCTAACGTGACCCAGCCTCGTGCCTGGGCGGCAGCCTGCACCGTCGCGCTTTGAATGCTTTGCGGAAGATCTTCCGGAAAGATCACCGGATGCGGCGTCAGCGCCAAGGCACGCTCGATGGCATGCTCCAGCTCCCGGATGTTGCCAGGCCACCAATATCGGTTCAGCAACGCCATCGCTTCGGGTGTGATGCCGGTGACCGGCGGCGATTTCTTGCCGCCATACATTTGGATAAAGTATTGCGTCAGCAACGGGATGTCTTCGGCGCGTTCACGTAACGGCGGGATGTTGATGGTCACGACGTTCAAGCGGTAGTACAGGTCTTCACGAAACGTCCCGGCTTTGACCATCTGCTCCAGATCCTTCTTTGAAGCCGCCACGATCCGCACATCGATCGTCATGGGCGTCGTGCTGCCGACCCGACGGATCTCCCGTTCCTGAATGACCCGCAGGAGTTTGCCTTGCAAAACGGGGGAAAGGTCGGCAACCTCGTCCAGGAAGCAGGTGCCCAGATGCGCTTTTTCCAGCAAACCCTTCTTGGACGCCACCGCACCGGTGAATGAGCCGCGCTCGTGCCCGAACAGCTCGGATTCGAGCAACGTTTCGGCTAGAGAGCCTCCGTCGACCGCCACGAACGGACCGGCGCTTCTCGCGCTGTTGGCGTGAATGGCCCGGGCGATCAACTCCTTTCCCGTGCCGCTTTCTCCTTGCAGGAGGACCGTGCTCTCCGTGTTGGCGACGCGGGCGATCGATTTATACACAGACACGATTCCCGGGCTGCTGCCGACCAGATTGTCGAATCGGTATCGATGTCTGAGCTGTTCCTTAAGCGCTTGGTTTTGGCGTGAAAGATTCTTGTGTTCCAGTGCTCGGCGGACCACCAGACGAATGTCATCGACAATGAAGGGTTTGCTCAGGTAATCAAACGCGCCGGAGCGAAGCCCATCCACGGCGGTCTTGAGTGAGCCGTAGGCCGTCATCAGGATGACGGGGACGTCCTGGTGGCGAACGCGCAACTCGGCCAGCAGGCCCATGCCGTCCAAATCCGGCATGTGTATGTCCGAGATCACGAGATCGGGAGGGCGCCCGTTGATTCTGTCGAGTGCGGTTTTGCCGTCCCCGGCAGTGTCCACGCTATAGCCTTCCTTCGAGAGAATCTCCCGAAGCAGCGTGACCGTTTCTTCGTCGTCATCGACGACCAGTATATGAGAAGGATCGTCCATTACGGTGTTCCTTTGTTGGCAGCGGCTGCGGGCAATTGAATGGTGAAGGTCGTGCCTTTGCCGGGCTCGCTGTCGACGGTGATTCGCCCGTCGTGCGCCCGCACGGTTTCCTGCACGATCGCCAACCCCAAACCTGTTCCGCGTCCGGCTTGTTTGGTGGTGAAGAACGGTTGAAAAATCTGTGCCGAGTGATCGGGCTTGATCCCATGCCCGGTATCCGCAATTTCAACGGCTATTGCGCCTCCCTGGTGCAAGCCCCGCCCGAGCGTGACCGGATCCGCATGCGCCGTACGCAGACACAGCGACCCGCCGTTCGGCATCGCTTGCAGGGCATTTTCAATGAGGTGGTTGAATGCCTCCTGCATGTGCTGGCGATCCGCCTCGACCGGCGGAAGATCCGCGGTCAGTTCGGTGATGCAGGAGATATGCTGGCGTTCGCATTCCGTCCGAAACAGGCTGGCGCACTCCCGCAAACACTCGTTGATGTCGATCTTTGTTCGCACCGGCGGCGCGCGTCTGGTGTACAGCAGCAGATCCTGAATGATGCGTGAGGTCCTCTCGATCTGTGCTTCGACCGTTTGGAGGCGTCCTCTGATTTTGGAAGGCAGTGACAGATCCTCCATCAGCAATTGCACGTGGCCGGAGAGCGCGGTCAGCGGGGTGCCGATCTTATGCGCGACGGTGGCGGCGAACTGACCGATGGCCGAGAGCCGCTGTGCGCGCGCGGCGGCATGCTGGGCCGCGGAAAGCATTTCGTTCGTGCGCGCCAGCGCTTCATTTTTTGCGCGCAGCTCCTCGCTTGTGTGGCGCAGCTCGGCTTCGGCCTGCTTGCGGTCGCTGATGTTGCGAACCACGACGGCCAGGCCCGAGGTCGTTTTGTCAGACCCCATCACCGCGAAGGCTTGCACGTGCAGCCATTCGGCCGCAACATCATTTTGTGGGCATCGCATTTCGTAAGCCAGCGGCTGGCCGGTCTCTCGAAGCTGATTGAACCGTTCGGCGGGCAGACCAAGCGATGCCCATAAGGAGGCGGGCGGCTCGGTGCTTATCAGCGCTTCGCGGGATTGGCCAAACAGGCGCAGAAATGCGTCATTGACCTCGAGGAGTCTTCCGTCAAAGGTGGCATAGGCAATGGCATCGTGCGAGGAGTGGAAGATGCTTTTAAATCGCTCCTGCACTTCATGCAGCGCCGCTTCAGCACGGGCGCGACCATGCTGCTCGAGCAAGAGACGGTAGCGCCCCTCACTTTCCCGCAGAGCCCCGGCGATCCGCCGGTATTGCAGGAGAAAAAGACCCGTAAACAGCAGCACCAGGAGTCCCAGCCCGCGATTGATCAGGGCGAGCTCGTAGGAAATCCCCTCCTTCGTATCGAATATGCCGACCAGAAGCAGACCGCTGCTAATGGCCAATGCCACGCCGGTGTACTGGGGGAGAAGCTGCGTCGTGAGCACGACTGGAACGAGATAGAGCAGCCAGACGGCCACGCCCAGCGGCAAAATGCGATCTGCCGCGAACGTCGCGAGAGTGACGATAAGCAACAGGGCAACCGTCACGACCACTCTGCCGTCTGTGTCTATCCGTCCGGGTTTTTGTTCGTCTATGCCCATGTCTCGTTCGGGACAAGTTGTCCTGTCGTACCAGGAGTTTGAAAAGCCAATTATGCCCTGTGTGCCGGAATTGTTTCTCGTGATTTCAACGACCTACATCACAATCGCCAGTCTGGCAATCTTTGTGCTTCTCCAGAGTAATGAGCGAGGGCGGACGTCGGAATCGTCATACGGTGCCGCCAGGCAATGAACCTCTCGAAGAAGGAGATGCCAGCATGAGTTGTGAGCGATGCGGAGGTTTCAAGGTATTCGACTATTTCGATGGTCCGTTTCACTGCAGCGGGTATCGCTGCATCAACTGCGGCGCGATTACGGACATGCGGATTGCCATGGCCACGCAGACCAGGACGGTCATCCCCCCGCGCCGGATGAAACCCGTCCGTCGGCCGTCACTTGCGCCCCAAGCCGGGACTGCTCATCCGGGCCAAACTGAACACCAGCCATGAATCCACACCCCGACCCGACCGTGCCGGTTGTTGACGGACACCGGCACGCCGGAGGGTCCCTGAACTAAAAAGTTTGGGCACCAGCAATGACGAGCATGGAATCTTTTGAATGGGAGCTTTCATAGGAAGCCTCCTTCCCGATCCCACCGATTAGCCGAGCTTTTTAAGGCCAGTGTCCTCGAAGACTAGGGGGGAGTACACTGGGACAACCCCTAGGCTCAATTTTGACTCCGCACTTTCTGTGTCCACGCAGGCTCTCTCGAACACACAGTCGAGCCACGGCGCTGAACGGTATCTCCGTGATCGATCGTCCTGCCAGAGCGCGGCGATGAGGCGGAACAGCGCCTTGATGCTCCGTTCTTCGGCACGGGCCCACCACGCCAGATGGCCTGGCGGCGTTGACACCACTTGGTCCGGCACACAGGCAGCCAGTCGGAAGCCGAATGGTTCCGTCAGCCGTGCGAGTTGATTGGCCGAATAGCCGTACAGATAGGGGAAGGTGAGGAGATTGTTGCAGGCCATTGCGACGTCGAATGGTCGCCGGAGCACCGGTGGAAGGAGGGCTCGCATTTTGATCATCCAGGCGAAACACGCGCCGTTCGGCACGCGCAAGACCAACAACCCGCCGTTCCGCAATAACGGAACCGCCTGCTCCAGCAGCGCGTGGGGGTCCGGGAGCTGATCGAACGTATTCCAGACCACAATCGCATCGAAGGAGCCGGCGGGAAAGCGGGCCTCTTCCAACGTGCCTTCGAAGATGGGAAGTCCGCGTTCGCGGCAAAATGCGGCGACGTCCCGCCCCGGGTCTACTCCGACCATGTCCCAGCCCTGTTGCTGGCCTTCAAGCAAAAAGCCGCCCACAAAGCTGCCGATTTCAAGGATCCGTGGCCTTGATCGCTTCACAAATTTTGCCAAATGTTGTGCGAGGAGCGGCACTTTGGTCCTGGCCCACGCCCGTTGCGTCTCGAGTTCCGCCCGAAGGTAGGCATCGGCATAGCGTTCAGTCGCGTAGGCCTTAGTGACGGCTTGTGCCGGTGGGCGCGG
>DASTQE010000312.1:0-2644 GCA_035761895.1 Nitrospira sp.
AGATCCACGGCCGCTTCCCCTTCGACGGGGGCCAGAATCGTCACAAAGACCCGATCCCCAGTCCCTCGATCGTTCATTACGAGCACCGGCGACCGCACCCGGCGCCCGTACTCCGGAGACACCCATCCGTTCTCCACGGTAATGGGGAGCGCCGCCACGCCGCCTTTCTCATCGACCTGCCAAGCGCCGACCGCAAGCTCTGGACCGTTGGAATGATGGACCACGAACCGACCGTGGCCATATGAAGGCTTGCAGTCCGGGGCAAGATGAAATCTGAGTTGATACCGGTAGGAACCGGTGGTCGTGACGCGGTCTTCGATGAGAAGATAGGACTCAAGCGGGCGATCCGGTCTCTTGACGAGTTGAACGGACCGTTGATGCCGCACCGGAGGATTCAACCGTTCATAGCCGTTCTGTTCTGCCTTGCAGATCGTGGCCTTTGCAGTGGCTGTCACCTCCTGCAAGGTCGTCTCGGCCACCTGGGACCAGGAAAAAGGGCCATTGGGCTGTGACTGAGACTGTCCTTCTACGAGGAGCGTGTTATGACCCGACGACGTTCTGAACTGGTCGCGAAGCGCCGGATCCATTGTATAGGTGTAGGTCCCCGGATCGACAATCCAGGTGACACCGCCTGAGGCGTACTCGAATGACAAGGCGTCGGCATGCGCATGCACGTAGTTCATGGCTCCATGCGAACCGGCGTCAACGAACACATAACTCGATCGCTCGCTCCACCCGTCGCGCAGAACGACGAAGCCGCTGGTCGAGAAGCGCCGGACGAGGCTGTCCGGCTCGACGGGCCGCAGGCGGTCGTACGCATCGAGACCGTCCGGCCCCAGCAGCCACAGAACTTCCGGACCTGCCGGCCCTGCAGCCCACTTCCACGTGCCTTCCCCGCAAAGGGCGGCTCCAATCTGCAAGGTATCGCGAAAGTCGCCTGCCTCACGCTGATGCAGCGTGAGTAATCGACCACCGTCCTCGTCGCCATACAGCGTGCTCCTCCCGTCCGGCCTGGTAATCCACAAAAGATGATCGAGCAGTCGTGCGAGCGTCTGCGGAACGACCGGGGGAAGCGCAAGGCGCGCCGCGCGCGCCAACAACATCGCGTGAACATAAAAGTCCGCCGTGTACCGGTGATAGTAGGAGGCGTGTTCGAAGTACACGCCATCGGGCTGGACCTGCCGGGGCAGTTGCTCGAGTAGAATTTGTAGCCCCAATTCACGCCAGCGGGCGGCATCGGTCACCCAGGGCAGGACGGTGCCCAGATACAAGAGACCCAGGGCCTCTCCGGTCAAATGCGTATTCGGCGCGAAGTAATGGGATAAGTACGATTCGATGTACGCCCCCTGCTGGATCAGGCTCTTCAGCACCCTCCATATAATGGTGGGGGTGAGGCGGCCAGACCAGGCAAAGCAAGGCAATGCCCAGAGCCACGCGATGGACCGGATGGCCACCTCCAGAGAGCTGGCCCAATTGATTCCCCGGCGGGGAGGATTGGCGTCCAACCAGCTGGTGAGCTGGCTGATGAAGGCCTCTGCGTACCGGTCATCCTTGGTCAGAAGATAGGCTTGGCCCAACGTGACGAAATGCCCATGACGATTGAGCTCCCATGTGATCTTTTTGTCGCCCGCGACGTTCGGGTCCAAATAATTAATCGCGCTCCAATGAGCGTTGCCCGTCCGTTTCTCCGACAGCGGCTCCAAATGCCAATCGATCGGATGCCCGAACGACACGTCGGCGAGGCCCAGGAGATCGAACCGTCCGCCAACGGCACGATCCGCCCGGTGCAGCAAGCGCTCGCATTCCGCAGGAAAACGCCGGCGGAATAGCGAGGCCGTCAGGTCACGGGCCCCAAACAGTGGCATGAAGGGACGGCGGCTGAAATCCAACCCCCGCATCACCTCCAGCACATCTTCGGCAACAGTTTCGATCGGCGCCTGACTGAACGGCGGCAGAAGGCGTCGTCGGAAGGTCTTGTCGTTGAGCTCGCCCTGGTTCAAGCCGAGGAACCGCTCACCCGACTTCAACAGAAGCTGCCGCCCCCGTTCATGCCACTCAGCCGGCGCCATACCGGCGATTTTTTGCAACCGCCTTGAAATCGGTTTCATTTCTGAAAGGGTCGTATCAGGTTGACATTGCGTATCGGTCCATCCGCTCCTCGAACGGGGCAGGTTCCTCGCCGTCGATGGCCATCCGTAGCCACAGCTCGAGGTTGACGAGGAGCCAGAGCCGATCAGCGTGTGAACGGGTGCCCGTGACATGCTCGTCCACGATTCTGCGGACGGTTTCTGGTTTGAACAAGTTGCGTTCCAACGCGCGGGGACTCAGCACATACTCGTCGAGGGTCGAGCGGAAGGCGCCGCGAACCCAGGATCCGAAGGGGACAGGAAATCCCATCTTCGATCTGGTCAGAACGACTTCCGGCACCAAATGGCGCAGCGCTTCGCGCAGCACGAGCTTGGTTTCCCATCTCTTCATCCGCTGGCCGCCGGGGATCTGCATGGCCTGTTCGACGACCTGATGATCCAGATACGGCACGCGGCTTTCGAGCGAAGCCGCCATGCTCATTTGATCCTGCTTCATGAGCAGCTCCACGAGGTGCGTCGACACATCCGCGTAGCTCATGCGCTCGAGCAGCGTGCCG
>DASTQE010000313.1:0-3886 GCA_035761895.1 Nitrospira sp.
TCATAGAGACGGACGAAGACTTCGAGCACGGCTTTTGACAGCCCCTCATCCATCGTGAAACGCAAGCGTTCCCAGTCACACGATTCCCCCAGCTGCTTTTGTTGCTCGACGATCGTGTTGCCGGACGCGGCCTTCCACTGCCACACCCGCTCGACGAACTGTTCACGTCCAAGCGATTCTCGTGAGATGCCCTCGTTCAGGAGCTGCTTTTCCACGACGTTTTGGGTGGCGATGCCGGCATGATCGGTCCCCGGCAACCAGAGGGTATTGCGTCCTTGCATGCGCCGCCAGCGAATCAAAATATCCTGTAACGAGTGGTTCAGCGCATGACCCACATGCAGTGACCCGGTCACATTCGGAGGAGGAATGACGATGCTGTAGGGTTGGCCCGGATGGCTCGTCGACGCATGGAAATATCCGCGTTCGATCCAAGTGCGGGACCAACGGGCTTCGACGGCTTTGGGATCGTAGGTCTTTTCGAGGCGGAGGCTGCTCATGATTGGCGTGCGCAGAAAACGCGAGGCATCTTAACATGCGCACCGGGACCCCTCAAGACAACGCGCCGCCGGCAACGGTCTCGACGCGCGATCGGGCAGGGTGTGTTTCTTGAGAGGTGTGCAGGCTTGTGTTATACCAACGGCACGTTTCACCTTTTGCGAGGAGATGATATGGCGACAGGACGGGACAAGGATCGTAAGACGAGAAAGAAACACCGCAAGAACGTCAAGCGGATGAAGGCGCTGGCGAAAGCACGGCGTGGGAGCAGGAAGGGCAAAAAGGGATAGTTGCGGTCTAGGCGGCCTGCGTGAGCCTGCGGATTTCGGCTTTGATCTGTTCCTCGACCATGGAAGGAATCACATTTTGGACGGTCGTCTGAATCTGTTCTTCGGCAACCGTGCGAATCACGTCAGTGGCCAGTCGTTCCACGTGTTCCACTGCCGCCTGCTTGAGGTGTTCGCGGATATCGGCTTCCATCGACCGGAGATGCTCGCGGACGGCTTCGGGCAGTGACTGCTTCACCGTCTCTGCCTGGTCGCGCACCAGTTGCTCGACCTGATCCTTGATCATCGGGCTCGCGACTTCAAAAATGCTGTGGCGGATGATCGGTTCGAGCAGGGGCATTTCTGCGCTTAAGACTTTCGGCAAGGCTTTCATCAAGAGGGGCTCAACGACCTCCGCCAGCCGCTCTTGCGAGATCGTGGCGCCCAATTGGAGATGCACTTCGGCTTCCACGGCCCTAGTCACGTGGGCTTCGAGCTTCGTGCTCACCATCTGTGGCAGCAGTTCCGCGATCTTTTCCTCCGTTTTTCCCGACATCGATTGCAGGAGTTGTCCGAACAGGCCCTTCATCGCTTCCTCTGGCTCGGCTGCAGGCGGGCGTGAGGACGCGGGAGCGGCGGCCTGAGCGGCGACCGAAGGCTTCTTCTGCTCCGGCGCTTTGGCCTCCAGCGCATACGGAATATTCACTTCCACTTCGTCGTCCTGCCCGCTCGCATCATCCATCAGATCATCGTCGGAATCGGTGGCGCTCGACGTCGGAGGCCAGGAGCGTTTCTTTTTCCCGCCGTTCTTCGGAGTGCTCGAGCGATCGAGATCTTTGATCAAATCCAGCAGGTGCTCGGACTGAAACGGTTTCTTGAGGAACGCCTTGACGCCGAGAGATTTTAGATGGGACTCATCAAGTTTGTCGGTCGCCCCGGTGAGGGCGATAATATAGGTGTCGGTAAGGCTGTCCAGCTTGTGGACTTCTTTGCAGAAGCCGGAGAACGTCATGTTGTCGAGATGGTAGTCGGTGATGATCAGGGTCGGACTCATCCGCCGGGCCGCTTCCAGGGCCGCCGGGCCGTCCTGGAATCCGATGACGTCATACCCGGCAGGCGTCGAAATCTGTTCGACCATTCGGCGCACCGCCGGACTGCTGTCGATGACAAAGATGGTAGAAGGCACTTAAGTCTCCAATTTCATTGAACTAGTTCGAAGCTAGCAGGGGGGGTACCCTTTGTCAAGAAAACCGCCGATAGATGCGCGATCTGATTTGGGGTATTCTCCTTAATCGGCCAACGGTTCCGATGGCAAAGGACGCGCACATACGCCAGCCGATTCGGGTGGTGTTTTTCGACGCCGCTGAAACCTTGTTCCACGTGAACGGATCCGTGGCCGAAATCTACCTCCGGCATGCCGTGCACTTCGGCTATCAGGCGAAACCGGACTCTCTCTCGCTCATTACACAGGCGTTCAGGCGGGCCTTTCACGACGCGCCTCCACCGGTGTTTGCGGCCGCCGAATCGGCCCAGATCAAACAGAGCGAGCGGCTCTGGTGGTTCGACGTCGTGCATAATGTGTTCTATCGTGTCGGCATGTTCGAGCGCTTCGATGAATTCTTCGAGCACGTGTTCCAGGTCTTTGCCGATCCGGCTTCCTGGAAGCTCTACCCGGAAGTGCTGCCAACCCTGAGAGAGCTCCGGAGCCGCGGCCTTGAATTAGGGATCGTCTCCAACTTCGACTCGCGTCTGTTCACGGTCTTGAATGGACTGGGTCTTGCGGATCTCTTCGACACGGTCACGATCTCCAGTCTGGCCCATGCGGCGAAGCCTTCGCCCAAGATTTTCGAGCTTGCGCTCGAACAACATGCCGTCGAGCCGGGAGAAGCCATGCATGTCGGCGACAGTGTGAGAGACGACGTGGAGGGAGCCACGAAGGCCGGATTGACCGCCGTCCTGCTTGCGCGTCAGGGGACACAGGCGCCGACCGGCGTTCCGACGATACGCACCTTGGATGAGCTGGTGGCGCTGACCGCATCTCATTAGCCGCAATGTCCCATTGCGGATTTCAATCTCACATCTCACATGCCAAATCTGAGAGAGAACTTAGAAATTTGGATTTTAAAGCAGCAGGGGAACGACCTCCTTGGCCCGACCCCTGAGCGAGACATCGACTGTTTCGGAATGCGGTGTGGCGTCTGGATTGATCTCTGCCACGAAGGCGCCGGCCTCCTTGGCCGCTGAGGCAAAGCCGGCTGCCGGGTAGACGACTCCCGACGTTCCGATCACGAGCAGCACGTCGCAGGACTGCAGGGCGGCGGCGCAGCGCGAAAGGTCGCTGGCCAATAACGATTCCCCGAACCAGACGATGTGCGGCCGAAGCAGTCCCTGGCAGTGACGGCAGGAGGGAAGGATCGGAATGGGGACGTCATGATTGTCTTCAACAACGCCGCAGGCCGTGCAGCGCACTTTCCAAATGTTGCCATGAATTTCCGACAATTTTTGGGAGCCTGCCGCGCGGTGGAGTCCATCCACGTTTTGGGTGATCAGCCAGAACTCTGAACAACGCCGCTCCAACTCGACGACGGCTGCATGCGCGGCATTCGGTGTCTTCGTGGCGATCAGTTCACGCCGCCAGTTGTACCATTCCCATACCAATCGAGGGTCACGCTCAAAGGCTTCCGGCGTGGCAAGGTTCTCCGCACGGAAGTTCCGCCACAACCCGTCGGCGCCCCGAAAGGTGGGGACTCCGCTGTCCGCCGAAATGCCGGAGCCGGTCAACACAGCCAGCGATTGCGCCGCCGCGATTTTCTCCCTGACGATGCCGAGGTCGCTCGTTGAGGCCACTGAGGTGCTCCCTCACAGACGCGCTGCCTGCGCGTTGCCACGCATGCTATAGTACGCGCGTCATTCAGGCAACGTCTGCATCTCCTCGAGGTGATCATGGCCATGCACCACATTATGATGGTCGGCGCAGGCTCGGTAGGCGGCTATTTCGGCGCTCATTTGGCCAAGCACCATCCGAACGTGTCGTTCCTCCTGCGGCCCAAGACATTGGCGGCGGTCCAAGCACAGGGCCTCCGCGTTCGCAGCGCGTCGGGCAATGTCACGGTGCATCCGCGCGC
>DASTQE010000314.1:0-3283 GCA_035761895.1 Nitrospira sp.
CCTACTAGGGAATTGCCCAGCTACAAATCAGTGGCTTCTCGATTAACTTTTGTGCTGCGCAATCACTCAGGGAGGACTCACATGCACATATTGAACGGGTCTGCGGAACGAACGATCGATGCCGCACTCTGGAATGAGCAGGAAATAGTGGATCCGTTATCCTCACCCGACAGATCGGACCAAACCTCTGATCGCTTGCGCCGTAGCATCGAGATGGCTGTTGAATGGGCTCACCTTGGCGGAGACTGACCATGAAGTCCGTGAGTAAACCATTCCGTCATCAGCGTGTACCAGGCGGTGCCGGCGAACTCTGATTCCGATCCTCTCGTTTCTAAAGAACCATCAAGAACAGCCTCATCGTCGCAGTCGCTCGAGGGATCATCATGGTCACCGCACAGCGCATCAGAGTGTTAATCGTGGATGACCATCTGATGTTCCGCCAAGGTTTGCGGTCGCTGTTGCAATCCTACCCTGATATTGACGTCGTCGATGAGGCAGGCGATGGTGCCGAGGCCGTTTCGAAGGTGACGACGCTGCAGCCGGCCGTCGTCGTGATGGACATCAGTATGCCCAAGATGGATGGAGTCGCCGCCACTCGGCTTCTCAAAAGTCAGCATTCGCATGTGACCGTCCTGGGACTGTCAGTAATCGGACAGGGATATCAGGTCGATGCCATGCTGAAGGCTGGAGCGGCCAAGGTGTTGACCAAGGAAAAGGCGGTCGACGAATTGTACGAATCCATCAAGAACGCTGCACCCTAGTTCCATGTCTAAACGTGGACTTGTGTGTGTCTCGACATTCTGATCAGCCCTGTCCTCATCCCTAGCGATACCCATTCTGCAAGACATACAGTGGGTTGATGATGGTGAGAACAACTTTCTCTCCCGTCGTGAACCCGTCCTTCCGCATTTCCTGGGTCGCGCGAAACACGAGTTCTCCCAAGATGGATCCTACAATCGGGGTAATGATGAGGTCTTGGATGCTGGGACGTTCTGACCAGCTCTCGATGAAATATTCGAAGCAGGTCGACGTAAAGGTGGAGAAGAGAAAGGAGTACAAGGGACTCTCCCCGTAGTTTCTCTGAGAAAGGTAATAGCTCATTCCGAAATAGGGGTGCCCCAAATAATTCACGATTGCGCGGTCTTCATCAATGACGGGAGGTTTGGTCCATGCGCGCTTGAAATGATCCAAGGCTTCTCCAAACACGTCCTCATCTTTGCTGACGCCGGTAAACGATGACGGGGCAAAGGCGTAGACGCCGATGCCGACAAGGCTGAGACCGGTCAACGTGACGAAGGTCTTGATCGTATGGTGTGGCGGCGGAGGACCGACCTCCGGGAGTGTCGATTCCGTGACCGGCGCCCGAGAGGTGTCGCGATGCAGGATGGCCTGATCACGAAGCCCGGCGTAGGGATTGCGAAAGTTTCCTAGCGAAGCAGGTTCACGATGGGCGAGGATTTCGCCATGAGGGATCCCTAACTCCATGTCGTCCCCGCGTGGAACTAGACGCGCATGATGAAACCACGTTTGCCGTAGAGGCGGGCGAAGGGGGACGTCAGTCTTCAGGTGGAGCTCCTGAAATGCGTGAGAGATAAGCGCGCGGCGAGGAGCGTCAGTACATATCTGGATGTCGCACGGCCCTTCATTTGGAGGGCCCGTAGCCAGCGCTTGAGCCAAGGACGTCGTGAGATCGATTGGCTCGGAGATCGGAGGGTCGGGCGGCGTCTGGGAGGCAGTCTTGAGCTGTGGCAAGGCAGAGGACTGTACCGTCGTGGCACAGCCGGCGGCAAAGAGAGCTGTGACACAGGCAAGCAACATGGCTGCTGAACGAGCAACAACCGCCCCGCTTTCCAAAAACCAGCTTGGCCGGTCATACCAGGGGAAGTCCGTCGGCAAAGACAGTTGCATCTGGTGCAGAGGCGTCGTGACCGCAGTTATTTGGGAGAGCCGCCGGGTGAGTCGCGAAGACCTTGAATATAGACTGAGCACTGCTCTTTGGCGCCGGTCAAAGAACCTTCATGCTTGGTCACGCACTCGCGGTAGTGTTTCAGTGATTGTGCCACTTCGGCCCTGTAGGCGGTTTCCGCTTGAAGCCTGCGATATTCCTGACATTGAAGCGCAATATTCCCCGACCAGAACGTATCGCTGGGAAGCGTGCCGCAGTCGACCTCGTTGTATTGAACACTGGTGCATCCCATGATGGCAACTAGGACAACTGACAAGGCGAGATAGCGATTCATGCGCACCCCTCTTTGTTTGACGCCCACCGCGTGTGTCGTGCAGATGTATCAGAGGTGTCCAAGACTTGCAAGAAAAGGTTGGAACAAGAACAATCGATGGCTTGGTGACCATGTCGGTGAGCTGCAGTCTGAACAGAAAAGAGGCGATTTGTCCGGTTTTTCGTCTGCAGCTTGACAATTTTTTCTCGATAGGGGAGCATGCGCCCCCTCAGATATCGTCATATGTCGACGGTCTCACGGAGGCCCGATCCGCCGACATAATGAGAAAGACTTGAGCGATATGGCTCACACCGTCTCTCCTTCACATTCGACAGCCCACTTGACGGTTCTCATCATCGATGACAACGAAGAGGACCTCAAGCACTGGTCCGATGCGCTGAAACGGTCGTCTACGAACTACACGGTATTGGAATCTTCGAGCGCGACAGCTGGTCTCGATCTTTGCCGGGCTCAGACCGTCGATTGCGTGGTGCTGGATCTGGACATGCCGGAATCAGGCTTCCACGTATTGCTGGAATTGATCCCTGAGCGGCAGCGCCCTGAGGTTGCCGTGGTCGTCCTCACGCACCTGCCGCATCCGAATTTGTTCGAGATGGCGAAGCACAATGGCGCCCAAGCCTGCCTGCTCAAACAGAGTACGTCACCACAGGAGTTCGAACAGGCCATACAACAAGCGGTAGGCACGGTCAAAGCGATGCGTTCGAGCCACTCACATTGAACGGTTCGGTGCGCTCCGCGATTCACCACTCAGATGATCCCGTTTCTCGAGCAGCCGCATGAACATCAGACTACTCTCTGCCTTGCTCATTGCGGGGATTCTGGCCACCGCCGGCTGTGCAGCCACGAAACAGGCGCGGACTGTCGAGCGGTTGGGCTTTCTCAAGGATCTCTACCCCAAGATGACCGAGGGCGATGAGAATGCTGGGGAATCGTTGCTCATCTATAAGAATCCCCGTGTCGGGTTAATACCGCCCAATACCTACAAGAAGTCTATGCTTGATCCTGTCCTCGTTTTCCGAGGCCTGCAGTCGAAAATGGACGGC
>DASTQE010000315.1:0-15928 GCA_035761895.1 Nitrospira sp.
CAACATCTTTTCCAGGCTGGCTTGCTTCGGTACAGTCATGGCTGATGTCCTCGTCGATACGGAGTCGCGGCGCTGGGCGGCAGTTTACAAGCGTTAGGCCGTCCTTTACAATCCGCCCCTTCGCTGCGGGATGCTGAAAACGGTTGCTCGCTTCGTTCTCGCTTCGCTCAAGGTCTGGACGTACGGCCCGGCAAAGAGCTGCTCTGACAGCTCTACCAAGAATTTTTAACCTATGCCACCTGCGGATGCTCGAGAGCAATTGACCAACCGATTGGCCGCTGAGCTCGGTCCTTCCGCGGCTGCGACGCTGGTTCTGCAATTGGAAACCTCGGGCGTCCCGCCGGCGCCGGTGCTCGCATTGTTGCAGGAGCTCGAAGCGGTGTCGGCGAAGATCGTCCGAGCCGCTGTTGAAGCCCTGCCCGAGCTCCACCGTCGCGCCGGGTGCTCCCAGCTCATGTCCTGGCTCGATGTGGGTGTGGCGCTCGCGGAATCATCCGGGGCAACAGCGCTTAAATACTTCAAGGACAGTCCGCTGATCCTCGGTGTGATCGGGGACAGCGTCCAGCAGCGTTCTGTACTAGCGGTCGGCCTCGAGCTGGCGGACTACGACGCCAATGTCAGCTGGGAATATCTTAAAGCCTCCCCTCGCATCGTGACGGTCGTTCCTGCCAATGACTTGCCACGGTGGCTTGAAATCGGAGTGGAACTCACGCAGTCCGATCCTGTGGTCGGCCTCGAGTATATCAGGCAAATTCCGGCACTGGCGCCCGTTCTGCCATGGGACGCCGTGCGGGGATGGGTGACCTTCGGCATGAAACTCGTCACCCCGAATACCTTTGGCAAGCCTGACTATCTGGCGACCATGGAATTCTTAAGGATGAGCCCGGCGATTCTGGGCGATATCGAGGTCCCGCTTCGCACTCATGTGGTGTCGGTGGGCACCCTCCTCGCCTCCTATGCGCCGGCCGCCGGGATCGCGTGGCTCGCCGAATCCCCGGCGCTGCTTCGTGCCCTGCCGTCACTGCCATGGCGACACAAACTGCTCCAGTATGGAGCTCTGCTTGCGGAGCAGGACCCCGACGCAGCCTTGTCGTATTTGCGGCGCGGTCCTGAACTGATCGGTTTGCTTGGAGAGGAGTCCTCGGCATTCAGCCGGTTTGAACACTGGTTTCGAACAGGGATGGAGGTCCTGTCCTATAGTCCGGAGGGGGCGCGAGCGTATTTCTCGGCCGAGTCGCGCCAAGCGCTGTCATCCGTCGAAGAGGCCCTGAGCGGCGTACCCTTGAAGCAAGTAGCCCGCAGAATCAAATTGTTCGTTCAAGGGCTCTGCGGCTCGGAGGTCTCAATTACGACGCGGACAGAGGAGATCGGCGAACCGACGGCGCGCGCGGCGGTCAGTGCCGATGGAAAAACTATCACGCTGCCGCCTTTGCTGCGACGCTATCCAACTGCTGAAGAAAACGAGCGGCTATATCTCATCATGGCTGCGCATGAGGCCGGGCATCTTGAGTTCGGCACCTACCGGCTACGAATCGAGAAACTGTCCGATTTGGTTCTGACGCTGTGCCATCGGTATCGCCGCACCAAGCCGTCGCCGCTGCACACGCTCGGTGACCTGTTTCGGCTGTACCCACAGCCCCGCCTCATTGAGGATCTTTGGGCAGTCCTGGAAGATGCCCGCGTCGAGTCTTTGCTCCAGACGCAATACCCGGGGCTTCGGAGTGATTTGGCCCGACTCGCCGCCGAGACGATCCCCGCTCGTGATCCGGCCCATGGTCTCACGGTCAGAGAACTCGTGGTCGATTGTCTGTTGCGGCTCTCGGCTGGAGCATCGCTGCCCTCTGCGGTTCCTCATGCCCTTATCGAGGAGGTGTCGATTCTCTGGGAGTTGTGCCGGCCCGTCTTGATGGCCGACGCGTCGGCAGAAGATGCCGTCCGCACTGCCGACGAGGTGTATAAAAGGTTGGAGGAACTCGTGGCCCCAGCCGCGAAGGCGCCTGGGGAGCCGTCAAAGCCCGAAACCTCGGATGCGGCCCCAGGTCCTCGAGCCGCCGATGAAGGGGCCGAGTACCGTGCTGTCGAGAATTTCTTCTTCCGCGGCGAAATGAACGCGGATCGCATCGCCGGACAGACCGAGAAGCAGGAGGCTCTACAGACGGCCGGCGGGGGTGGGGCATTTGCTGAGCGGAGCGGCGCCCCAACGGGAGATCGGCGCGAACGCCAGTCTCCGGGCGGGGAGCCTGTCGGCGGAGGTCGCTCGTTGCCGTCGATCGTCGAGGAAGTGCTCGCCATCGAGGTGGATGCACGGCCGATGGAAGCCGATGACGCAAACGAACGGATCTATCGCTACCCTGAGTGGGACTACAGACTTCAAGATCACCGGATTCATTGGTGCCGCGTCGTCGAACGTTCGGCAGAGCGCGGCTCGGATGAGTGTGTCTCGGGCACACTGACTGCCCATCAAAGTGCCGTACGGTTGCTGCGCCGATTCTTCGAAGGACTGCGGCCGCCGGCCTTTCGCCGCCTTGCCGGACAGCCGGACGGAGAAGACCTGGATGTGGACGCCCTGGTGCGAAGGGCGGCTGAGCAAAGAGCCGGATTCGAGGGCAGCGACCGGATCTATGTCAGGCGCGAGAAGAAAGAGCGTGATGTCGCGGTGGCCTTCCTTATCGATGTGAGCGGATCCACGGGACGTCAGGTCGAGCATGGGCGCCGGGTGATCGACGTGGAAAAGGAGAGCCTGATCTTACTCTGTGAGGCCTTGGAGGCCGTGGGCGATCAGTATGCACTCTACGCCTATTCCGGTCAGGGACGCGCCACCGTCGATGTGCAGATCCTCAAGAATTTCGATGAACGACTGGGCACCACCACTGCCGAACGGCTTGGCGGACTTACTCCTCGTCAGCAAAACCGCGATGGTGCGGCGATCCGCCATGCCGTCGCCAAGCTGAAGCAGCGGGACGTCAAAACCCGCGTCCTCGTGCTGTTAAGTGACGGCCGGCCATTGGACGGCGAGTATAAAGATGAGTATGCGCTGGAAGACACCAAAGCCGCGTTGCGGGAAGCCAAGCGGGAGGGCATCCATCCCTATTGTGTCACCATTGACCGTGAAGCCGACAGTTATGTTCGCCGCATGTATGGTCAAGTCGAGTACACCGTGATCGACCGAGTCGAATCGCTTCCCGGCAGGCTCCCCCGGATTTATCAGCGGCTGACCACCTAGCGACGAACCGTGTCATGAGGAATGTGGAATGAGGAATGTATGGACAACGTCCACATCATACAATCGACATTGAAGCAATGAATCGAAGTGTCCCCCCATGGCTGTACAAGCTCTTTACGGGGCATCAGTATCCCTATGTGCGCCGGCTGGCCAAGTTTGCCCAGCCCCTTCGGCTCGGTGAGGAGCGTCCGGAGCCGACCAAGGAGATGATCGAGGCCAAGTTTTGGGAGGTTTTTCCCCATTGCTCGGCGAAGATTCTTCAGGAAGTTAAGACAGGGATGATCGTTGTGTTCCACGACCTGGGCGAATATCCTCCCGGTGGCTATCAAGAACTCATAGACAATCCAGAGGACTTTCTGGCAAAAACATACGGAAAAAAGAAGATCAAGGTGAACTTCTACCACGGTGAGAATTTCGTATGCACCATCAACTTCAAGGTGGCGGGGTGGACGGAACATGAACACTGAAAAAGTGCTGAGTCCTGAGTCGGAAGTGCTGAGTGCTGAGAATTGGTCGCGTAAACATAAGATGGTGACACTGTTGATTCAGTACTCAGAACTCAGCACTCAGGACTTCGCACGTTAGCCGAGCCGGAGGCGTTATGGGGCGACCGAAGATCACCGTGGTGGGTGCTGGAAATGTCGGCGGCACAACGGCGCAGCGGCTGGCCGAACGCGATGCCTACGACGTGGTGTTGGTGGACATCGTTGAAGGCGTGCCTCAGGGCAAGGCCCTCGATATTTCGCAAGCAGGTCCCGTGTGCGGCTACAGCACGAGAGTCGTGGGGACAAACGGCTATGACGAAACCGCCGGCTCGTCGATCGCGGTCATCACTTCAGGCATCCCGCGCAAACCCGGCATGAGCCGGGATGAGCTGCTTGCCACGAACGCGAAGATCGTGAAGTCGGTGGTCAGTGAGCTGATTTCCCGTTCGCCTGGCATCATCCTCATTCTCGTGACCAATCCCTTGGACGCCATGGTGCACGTCGCTCGAAAAGTCAGCGGGCTGCCGAAAACGCGCATCATCGGCATGGCCGGCGTCCTGGATTCCGCTCGGATGCGTACGTTCATTGCACAAACACTCAATATCCCGGGCCGGGACGTCGAAGCCATGGTGCTGGGTGGACACGGCGATACGATGGTCCCCCTGCCGCGCTACACGACGGTAAAGGGCCGCCTCGTCTCGGAGATGATACCGAAAGACCAACTTGAGGCGATCGTCCAGCGCACCCGCGACGGCGGTGCGGAGATTGTGGGATTGCTGAAAACCGGCAGCGCCTTCTACGCACCGTCCGCATCTGCCGTGGACATGGTCGAAGCGATCCTCAAGGATCAGAAACGCGTGATGCCCTGTGCGGTCCTCTGCGAAGGCGAATACGGCCTCCATGATGTAGTGGTCGGTGTGCCAGTGCAGCTCGGGAAAGGCGGCGCTGAGCGGGTGATCGTCTATGAGCTGACGTCGGACGAGCAGAAGGCGCTCGAACTTTCAGCAAATGCGGTCCGGGAACTGTGTGCAACGGTCGACCGCCTGATGACGTAACTCAGCTCGTTCTGTCGGCCCCTCGCCTCTTGCCAGCGAGCCTTTTCACCTGCCGCGTGCTTGACAATCGAAGAGAGCCTACAGTACAGAAGGCGGCTTAGCAGTGCACTGAATGAGGAGACACTATGAAATTTCTTGAAGATCCGATGCAGACCATGGGCGCCGGATTCGTCCTGGCGCTTGTGCTGATTGTGGTGTACCTCGGCATTGCCGGCGTAGGGGCCGGGGAGGCAGACTGGGCCGGGATCATCATCCGCTGGATCCATTTCCTGGCCGGCATCACCTGGATCGGGCTGCTGTACTTCTTCAATCTGATCAATGCGGCCTTTCTCAAGAGCCTGGATGGTCCCACAAAAAATGTCGTGATACCCAAGTTGATGCCGTCCGCGCTCAACTGGTTCCGTCACGGCGCCACGGTCACGGTGTTGGCCGGCATTCTGCTCTACATCAAGATGTACATGCAGGGAGGCACGGGCGCCTACGCCCTCGCGATTGGCGGCCTGCTCGGCATCATCATGATGGCCAACGTCCATGCGATCATCTGGCCGAACCAGAAGAAAATCATCGCCGCAGTCACGGCTGCCGCACAAGGCACGCCCGCACCAGCCGAAATGGCGCAGTGGGGTCGTACCGCTCTATTGGCCTCTCGGGTCAATTTCATGCTTTCGATTCCCATGTTGTTTTTCATGGGGGCGGGGAGCCATCTGAAATAACCAGCGTCGTGCCGGCTGATGGGAGGGGTTCCCATCAGCCGGTTCTCCCTCGTCTCCAAACGACCTCACCTCCGGCCATTATGCCCAGGATCGGGTAGGGCTGTCGTCCTAACCCCTTGAGAATCAGGCCTATTCTAGGCGACTTGCCTTGACGGAACGGGACCACGGCCCGTATAGTAGCCACTCACCTTTTTGCGGCTCTCGGAGCGTACCGGATGATGACGACAGCTGACGCCCGCCTTGTGGAGAAAGTCGATGGAGCCCCATGGGACATCGATGCCTATATCAAGGTCGGTGGGTACGAGGCCTGGAAAAAGTGCGTGAAGGAACTCACGCCTGAGCAGGTGGTGCAGGAACTCAAAACGTCGGGGCTCCGGGGTCGTGGCGGCGCGGGCTTTCCCACCGGCGTGAAATGGGACAAGGTCCTCAATCATCGAGTCAAAGAACGGTACTTTGTCTGTAATGCCGGAGAGAACGAGCCCGGCACGTTTAAGGACCGTCATCTATTGAAAACCATTCCCCATCAACTCATCGAAGGGTGTTTGATCGCTTCGCGGACGGCTCAGGCCAAGGCATCCTTCATCTATGTGAATCATGAATACCAGGAAGAACGAGAAAATCTGAAGAAGGCGCTGGCGCAGGCCGAGGAGCGGGGCTACGTCGGGAAAAACATTCTCGGCAGCGGCATCGACATCGACTTGCAGGTATTCGAGGGCCACGGCAGCTATGTGGCCGGCGAAGAAACCGCCATGCTGGAATCCATGCAGGGGCGCCCGGCGATGCCGCGTCAAAAACCGCCGTTCTACCCGACGGATTACGGGTTGTACGGGAAGCCGACATTGGTCAACAACGTCGAGACCTTGTGCAACGTGCCCCGCATCCTGCACAAAGGCGCGGCGTGGTTCACACAGGTGGGCACCGAGAAATGTCCGGGGACGATGATGTTTTCGCTGAGCGGCGCGGTCAACCGTCCCGGTGTCTATGAAATGCCGATGGGCGTCACGATGCGCGAATTGATCGAGCAGTGCGGCGGCGGCGTGCCGGGCGGTAGAAACATCAAGGCCGTCTTTCCCGGCGGACCGGCGTTTTCTATGGTCACAGCCGATCAACTGGACCTCCCGATGGATTTCGATTCTCTCAAAAAAGCCGGAACGGGATTGGGCTCAGCCGGCGTCATTGTGGTGGACGATGCCACCTGCATGGTCCGGCAGACGCTGAAGTTTTCAAATTTCTTCAAAGGGGAAAGTTGCGGGCAGTGTCCGCCGTGCCGAATGGGCACGATCAATCTCGCAACCCTCATGACGAAGATCGAGGCAGGGGAGGGCACGCAAAAAGATCTCGACAGCCTGCTGCAGCTCTGTGGATTCGTCAAAGGAACGGGATACTGCACACTGGTGACCGGCGCGGCCGTGTTGGTCCAGAGCAGCGTGAAGCTGTTCCGGTCCGAGTTCGAAGACCATATTCGGTTGCAGCGCTGCCCCTATCCTCCGAGCGCCAGGGAAGCGCTCACCCATTGATGGAGGCGTGCAGATGCCGTTGGTGACGTTTCTTCATCCCCAGGGCCGAAGCGGCAAAGTTCCTTTGAACACGACCTTGCTCGATGCCGCCAAGGAACTGGGGTTTCCCCTCAATCATGACTGCGGAGGCAATGCCTCCTGCACTACGTGTCGTGTGGAGGTCCAGCAGGGCGCCGAGCATTTGTCGGAGATCGACTTCGAAGAACAGGACCTTTTGGACCGGGAAGCGCTCAGCGAACCCTGGCACCGCCTGGGATGCCAGGCGAAGGTGCTGGGCGATGTGGTCGTCAGAGTGCCTGAAACCAAGTGGGCGGCGCCGGCGACAAGTCAGTCCGAGGCGCAGGGTGTTGATATTCGGTAAAGGGGTGTTACACTAAATAAACCAGGCGGTTTCAGTAAGGCCGGCCTGATGACAAGGAGGAGAGCACGATGGTCACGATTACCCCGGTAGCGGAACAGAAGATTCAGGAATTGATGAAGGAAGAGAAGGACGTCGTCGGGTTGCGGATCTACGTCCGCGGTGGTGGCTGTCATGGCTATCAATACGGCATGGCGTTCGAATCCAAAATGGCCGATGACGACACCGTCATCGAAAAGGGCGACGTCAAAGTCATCATGGATTCTCAGAGCGCGCCGCTGCTCCAGGGGGCGGAAGTCGACTATGTCGACAGCGTCCAGGGGTCGGGGTTCTCGATCAAGAACCCGCAGGCGAAGACCACGTGCGGCTGCGGCAGCTCATTCAGCGCATAAGCAGCGTGGTTCCCGCCCACACGGTCGGTATGAGCGTATGACCATGGAAGCCAGGGTTGCCCGGTCCGACGGGTGATCCTGGCTTCTCTGTTTCTTTTTTCTGCCGAGCACGACCGGATCCCCGAACATCGGCGTAGGGATTGATATGGCACAAGTCACGATGACGAGGCGGTATCGGTTCTGTGCGGCGCACAGGCTGCACACCGATTTTTTGACCCCCCAGCAAAACTGGGCCGCCTTTGGGAAATGTAACAACCCGAACGGCCACGGCCATAACTACGTTGTGCTCGTCACCGTCAAAAGCGGGACCGGACCGTCGGCATATCGGCCGGAGCTGCTCGATCGGGTGGTGGAAGAGGCGATCGTGTCGCGGTTCGATCATCACGATCTCAATGAGGATCCGGCCTTCGTCGAGACCACGACGACGGGAGAAAACCTTGTCAAATTGATCTGGGATCTGCTGGTGGACAAGCTTCCGGCCGACTCGCTCGAAAAGGTGGGCGTGATCGAAACCCGGGACAATTATTTCGAGTATGCGGCGCCTGCCGCGGTTCGTTAACCGGAGCACGAGACTATGGCACAACGCCGGCGCCGTTCAGCGATCATCCCCATCGGGCGTTCATTGATCCGCCACGTCGAAGACCTCCCTCCAATTTCCCCTCCACAGGACATCGCCGTCATGACCAAGCTGGTCACTCAGCTCTTGAGGGCCTTGGGAGAATCCCCGGGTCGCAACGGTTTGCTCAGGACACCTGAACGCGTGGCGAAAGCCCTCCTCTTCATGACCAAGGGGTATCACGAGGACATCGAGCGGTTGCTCAACGGTGCGCTGTTTCCGATCGAGTACGATGAGATGGTCATTGTGAAGGACATCGATTTTTTCAGCATGTGTGAGCATCACATGCTGCCGTTCTTCGGGAAGTGTCATGTCGGCTACCTGCCGAACAAGAAGGTCGTCGGCCTTAGCAAGATTCCGCGCGTGGTGGACGCCTTTGCGCGGCGATTACAAGTGCAGGAGCGCTTGACGACACAGATTGCGGAGACGCTCAAGCGGAAATTGGATGCGCACGGTGTTGCCGTGGTGATGGAGGCCCGACACTTGTGCATGATGATGCGCGGAGTCGAAAAGCAGAACACGCTAGCTGTCACCAGTTCCATGCTGGGCGCCTTCCGCACGCAGGAACAGACCCGGAACGAATTTCTGAAGTTGATCCGGCGAAATGCCGTCGGAGAAGCTTAGCGTGAGGTTTGGAACAGCTTCATGGCAAAGTCTTCCAGGGCAGCGGTGAATTGATCGGGTTGCTCCAAGTTACTCAAGTGGCCGGCATCCGGAATGACCATCAGTTCGGCGCCGGCCAAGGCTTTCGCCATCCGTTCCGCATCCGCCGGAGGTGTCAAGACGTCGTCTGCGCCGACGATCACCAACGCCGGAATCCGGATTCTCCGCAGCAGATCCAACGAATCGGGGCGCTCGGCGATCGCCATCAACGCTCCGATGATCCCAGGAACGGGCGCCGCTGAGATCATGGATCTGACCAGTGCCACGAGTTGAGGATCGCGATCATAGCGCGCCGGAGCCAGTAACTTGGGCAGCATTTCGGCAATGACGGCCTCGGGTCCCATCGCCGCCGTCCGTTGTGCCAGATTAAAGCGCCACTGGATCTGCTCCGGTTTGTCCGCCTCTGCCCGGGTATCCGCCAAAACAAGGCCCAACATGAGCTCCGGGCACATACGATACAAAGCGAACTCGAGATAGCCGCCCATCGAGAGTCCGACGAACAGCGCCTTCTCGATGCCCAGACGGCCCAGGACTTCCTTCACATCCTGAGCGTACTGCTCCAGGCTATAGCGCCAATACGGCGCATCCGATTCCCCAAGCCCCCGCACATCGATCGAAACGGTTCTAAATCGCCGGCTGAGGACGGCCGCTTGCGGTTCCCACATCCTGCGATTGAGGGGGAACGCATGAAGAAAGACGATGGGCGGGCCGGTCCCCCCGTCGTCATACGCGATGGTCACACCGTTGATTTCCGTCTTCATGGATGGTGTCAGCTTCGTAGCATCGGCCAAGGCCCGGGTCAAGGGCGGATTACGAGCGGATTGCTCTCTATCTAATCGGGCGTATAAAATTTTGACCACCGAGAATCCCATGAGCCGCCAGAACGAACATGCTCCTGATTTGTTTGAGGCGCCGAGGCGAGATCGTCCGATGGATGCGCCTCTGGCAGAGCGGATGCGGCCACAGTCCTTTGACGATCTGACAGGCCAGGACGAGATCGTCGGGAAGGGACGAGCGCTCCGAAACGCGATTGAAGCCGACCGGTTGTCTTCGGTGATTCTCTGGGGACCGCCGGGCTGCGGCAAAACCACCCTGGCGCATCTGATCTCACGATCGACAAAGGCGCATTTCGTGTCGTTTTCTGCCGTGACCAGCGGTGTGCCTGAATTGCGCGAAATCATCAAGGCGGCGGAGCATCGCCTGGCAACAAAAGGGCAAAAGACCATTCTCTTTGTCGACGAGATTCATCGCTTTAATAAGGCCCAGCAGGATGCGTTCTTACCGCACGTTGAAAAGGGTACGATCATTCTCATCGGCGCGACCACCGAAAACCCCTCGTTCGAAGTGGTGTCGCCGCTGTTGTCGCGTTCACTGGTCGCAGTTCTTCGTCCGTTGGACGACGAAGCCTTGGGGCACATCCTCGACCGGGCGCTGGCCGATGCCGACCGTGGTCTCGGCGCGAGCAGGCTCGCGCTGTCGGCGGAGGCGCGTCGACGACTTATCGGGTTTGCGAACGGCGATGGCCGGTCTTTGCTCATGGCGTTGGAGTTTGTCGCTGAGCAGGCTGTGCCTCAACCGGATGGGACGAGGCGGCTCGACGATGCCGCGATGGAAGCGGCGCTACTCAAGAAGACCTTGCGCTATGACAAATCGGGCGAAGAGCATTACAACGTCATCTCGGCTTACATCAAGAGCCTCAGGGATTCCGATCCGGATGGTGCCTTGTATTGGCTCGCGAGAATGCTGGAAGCCGGCGAAGATCCGAGGTTCATTGCGAGGCGACTCGTGATTTTTGCGTCCGAAGACGTCGGCAACGCCGACCCTCTGGGTATCGTGGTCGCGACGGCGGTGGCGCAGGCCGTGGAATTTGTCGGCCTGCCCGAAGCCCAAATCAACCTGGCGCAAGGAACCACCTTTTTGGCGACGAGGTCAAAGGACAATGCCTCGTATACGGCGCTGCTGGACGCTCTTCGTGACGCGAAGGCCGGAGGGAACCTTACGGTTCCGCTGCACCTGCGCAATGCGGTGACCTCCCTGATGCGCGACCTCGGCTATGGAAAGGGCTATCGGTACGTGCATGACGATCCGCAGGGGCGGGATCAGGCTCACCTGCCGGAGCCATTGAAGGGCCGTAAGTACTACAAGCCAAAGGGAAAATAGCTCAGGGGCGCGCCGTTTGGACAAAGAAGGCTAATCGGATATACTTAGCGCCATGAAGCGTTCCGAACAGAAATCCAACCCCGTCGTGGCGGCTGCAAATGAGCGCCGTAAGCTGGTTCGGGCCACGCTGGTCGGCTCGGCGCTGGTTTCTCCGAAGAGAGGCGGCAAAGCCATCACGGCAGTGCTGGATAACGTCAATAGGGTCGGGGCCGGCCTGCACGCCAAGGACAAGCTCGCCAACGGCGAAAAGGTTACCGTCTCGCTGGCGTTTCTTGATTCCGACCGGGTCGAGCAACAGGAAAAACTGGACGGGACTGTCGCTTGGGTGAAGCCGTGGGAAAAGGGCTTCCTGATTGGAGTGGTCTGGGACGAAGTGGTGACGAAAGAAAAAAACAAGTGGCTGTATTACTATCTTGAGGAAACGATCAAGTCTGCGCCGTAACGGCGGACTTTCCTGCCGCTAGCTGATCGCCGCCAGTTTTTGCTTTACCTCCGCCAGTTCCGATGACAGCGATTCCCACCGTGCGGTGAGTCGTTCGAGCTCCTTCTTCCAAAGGTCCTGTTCCTGATGGAGGCCGTTCCATTTGGCAAACTCTTGATAGAGCGCTGGATCCGCCAAGACTTGATCGCGTTCTTTGATTTTTGTCTCGTGCTCGGCAATCTCGGCTTCCGCGCGCGCGACCTGTTTCTCGAGCCGTGCTTGCGTCTTGTTCAGATCACGCCGGTCGCCGGCGGATGATTTCGGCGGTGATTGCGAGGCCATGGCCTTGGTGGGCGCGGCGGATTTAGCCTGGGAATGCACGCTCAGTTCTTCGCTCGATTCTTTGATCGATTCGAATTCCTGGGCCTTCTTCCACAGATAGTATTCATAATCCCCGAAAAAGTTCCGTGCGTTCCCATCCTCGATCTCCACAACGCGGGTCGCGATTCGTGTGAGAAACGTCGGATCGTGAGAGATGAAAATAATCGTGCCGGGGAAATCGATCATGGCATCAGTGAGCACATCCACCGAGGCGGGGTCCAGGTGATTGGTTGGCTCATCGAGCAGCAGCGTATTGGCCGGGTCGACTAGCATGCGTGCCAGGGCCACGCGATTGCGTTCCCCCCCGCTCAGCGCTTTGATCGGTTTTTTCTGATCCTGCCCGGAAAACAGAAATGCCCCGGCCAGTCCGCGCAGAAAATTGGTTTCCGCAGTGCTCGACACTTCGCCAAGTGATTCGAGGATCGTGTGCTCCGGGTTCAGGGTCTCGGCCTGATGCTGAGCGAAGTAATGAAGGCTCACGCCGTGGCCGACCGTTCTCGTCCCTTTGTCTGGCTCAAGGACCCCGGCCAACATCTTAAGCAACGTGCTCTTGCCCGCGCCGTTCTCGCCCACGAGGGCCACTCGCTGTCCGCGTTCCACAGAGAAATCAAGGGACGTGTAGACGACCTTTTCTCCGTATCGCTTGCTGACGCCGTGCAGATCCAACACGTGCCTTCCGCTGGTGGAGGGGAGCGGGAACTTGAATTTGACCCTCTTCGTGTCACGCTGTAATTCGATGAGCTTCACCTTCTCCAGCTGCTTGATACGCGATTGGACCTGACGCGCCTTGTTGGCCTGATATCGGAACCGATCAACGAACTGCTGGACCCGCGCCACCTCCTTGGCCTGACGGGTGGCGGCCGCCTGAAGCTGGGCGTCGCGTGCGGCGCGCAGTTCGCGGAATTTTGTATAGTTGCCGCGAAACTCCTGGATCGTTTTGTCCCGAATCTCCCACACATGGGTGGCAATGCGGTCCAGAAAGGCGGTGTCGTGGCTGATGACGAGCAGTGTCAATTTGGAGTTCAGCAAAAACTCTTCGAACCAGCGCTGCGTCGGTTTGTCGAGATGGTTCGTCGGCTCGTCCAGCATGAGCACATCCGGATTTGACAAGAGCAAATGAGCCAAGGCGACGCGCATCCGGTAGCCGCCGGACAGCTTGTCCACCGGACGTGAGAAATCGGCCTCGCTGAATCCCAGACCGGAAAGAATGCGCTTCGCTTCATGCTCCGGATATTCATCGCGATGCGCGGCATCGAGGGCGGTTTTCCCCGTGATGGTCTCGAGTTCCTGCGGCAGATATCCGATAGCCAGACGTGGCCGTTTTCGGATCGTGCCCTCGTCCGGCGACTCTTCGCCTAAGATCATTTTGAAGAGCGTCGTCTTGCCGGTGCCGTTTGGGCCGACAAGACCGACACGGCTGTGCGGGCGCAAGTGGGCAGAAGCCCCGTCGAACAGGACTTTAGTGGAAAACTGCTTATGAACGGACTCAATTTGCAGCATGGGCGCGTCGGGAGAAAGTGAAAGTGAATGAACGCTACTTCACGACACTAGTGCGTAGGCGGAAGGCGCATAGATGGGATAGGAGAGGAATACTTCAATTTACTCCTTACGGGCCGAGAAATTTTATCCGTCGGCGACAGCGTATATCCAATTGTGCCGTAACGGTCCGACGGTACGCACGAAGTGCGGTTTGGTGGAGCTGGCGGGGATTGAACCCGCGACCTCGTGAATGCCATTCACGCGCGCTCCCAGCTGCGCCACAGCCCCACATCTCAACAGCATGAAATATCGGAAGAAAGTCGTGGATAACCGCCGAAGCCTCGTCATGCTAACACCGCAGTTGTCGACCAGTCAAGGAAGAGCGCCGGTTCTTGACAAATATCAGGGGCCTCCCTACGATGGCGCTCCGGCCCTGGCCACCATCGGCGAGGGCCCTTTTTTTGGAAGCCTCCCGAATGGGAAATCTAGTGGTCATAGGCGCCCAATGGGGCGATGAAGGCAAGGGCAAGATTGTGGATATCTTGGCCCGCGATGCTGATGCGGTGGTCCGCTATCAAGGCGGATCGAATGCCGGCCATACGGTCATCAACGACCGCGGAACATTCATCTTCCACCTTGTGCCCTCCGGCATCCTATATCGCGGCACGCTCTGCGTGATCGGCAATGGCGTCGTGGTGGATCCGGCCTCGCTGATCGAGGAAATGGATCATTTGCAGAGCCAGGGCGTGAAATTCGGAAAAAATTTCGTCATCAGCCAACGGGCGCACGTGATTCTTCCTTATCACAAGGCCATCGACAAGGCGGCCGAGCAATCCAAAGGATCGCGCCGGATCGGCACGACCGGCCGGGGAATCGGCCCCTCCTATGCCGATAAGATTTCGCGCATCGGCATCCGCATGGGCGACATGCTGAACCCGGCGGTGTTCCGCAGGAAGCTGGAAGAGAACCTCGTCGAGATCAATTGGTTCTTGGAACAGTTGTATAAGGTCGAGCGTTTCGAAGTGGAAAAGGTCTACCAACAGTACATGGGCTATGCGGACCGGTTACGAAGCCACATTGTCGACGCAACCATGTTGGTAAACCGCATGGTGGATGCCAAGAAGACGATCTTGTTTGAAGGCGCGCAGGGCACACATTTGGATGTGGATATGGGCACGTATCCCTACGTGACCTCTTCCAGCTCCACGGCCGGCGGAGCCTCCACCGGCACCGGGGTTGGTCCGACGAAAATTGATGCCGTTCTTGGGGTGGCAAAGGTATACAGCACCCGCGTGGGGAGCGGACCGTTCCCGACGGAACTCACCGATGCGGTTGGCGCCGGACTGCAGGATCGAGGCAAGGAATTCGGCGCGACGACAGGACGTGCGCGGCGTTGCGGCTGGTTCGATGCGGTTGTGGTGCGTTATGCCACCATCGTGAATGGCTTTACGTCGCTGGCCATGACAAAACTCGACGTGCTCGACGGCTGCAAGGAGTTGATGGTCTGCACGGGGTATCGCTATCAAGGGCAACTGTTTCGGGATATGCCCGCGGATCTTCAAACGCTGACTGAATGCGAACCGGTGTACAAGCGGTTCAAGGGATGGTCTTCCTCAACGACCGGAACAACGACGTATCGCACTCTGCCTGTGGAAGCGAAGCGGTATCTGGATTACATTGAAGAGTCGGCAGAATGTCCCATCGACATCATCTCGACCGGCTCCAAACGTGACGCGACCATCGTCCTCAAAAATCCGCTGAAGGCCCGTGCTCGAACGCGGTCGCGTTGAATCGGACTCTCTAGGCACAAACGGATCTTCGGTGCTAAAATTCCCCACCTCTCACTCGGTGAGCCGCTAGCTCAGACGGTAGAGCATCGCCCTTTTAAGGCGAGGGCCCTGGGTTCGAGTCCCAGGCGGCTCACCACCTAGATCAAGGGGTTACAAACCTCACCCCTTGGTTCCTTCGCCGATTGTGTCGAAATTGTGCCAAAACGTGACGGGCTTTCGAGGATCTTCACGCCCTCTCGAAGACTCTCAGGCGAGTGATGCGCATACCGTTGCGTCATGTGGTTCGTCTTATGCCCGAGCAGCCGTTGGACTTTATACAAGTCGATTCCGCGTTGCACGAGCCTCGTGGCGAACGTATGGCGCAAATCGTGGAACCGAGAATCCGCGACAGCCGCTCGATCGCGAGCCTCACAGAATTCTCGGACCAAGAACCGCACCTTTAACGGGTTCCCGCGAGGCGTCGTGAACACTCGGCCTTGTGAGACCCCAATGGTCGCCTGCTTGGCGGCCAGAAGTGCATAGACTGTGGTGTTCAACGGAATCCGCTCGGATCTAAACTGATCCTCATTGCATCAAATCAGATTCACGAGAGGTATGACGACTAAGGGAGGAAGGAACTAGCTAGTCAGCCGGGCCTAGGTTCATTCTCGTTCTCATGTTTCCTTACGACGCCTA
>DASTQE010000316.1:0-37736 GCA_035761895.1 Nitrospira sp.
TCCGCGCAGCCGGAGGGCGACATGGCTGAGGCGCATGGCGACACGGCGACGTCAACGCATGACGGTGCCTCGGCATGGGCATTGGTAAAGAGCCGGGATTTCGGCCTCCTGTTTGCCGGCCAGACGATTTCGCAAATCGGCGACAGTCTCAATAAGGTGGCCCTGCTGTGGTTTGTCTACGAACTCACTGGGTCGGCTCTGAAGATGACGGTGATCGGCCTGCTCCAGACGCTGCCGCCGCTGGTCTTCGGCCCGCTGATCGGTGTGTATCTCGACCGGTTTCGCAAGAAACGGGTGATGATTGCGGTGGACTTTGTCCGGGCCGGAGTAATTCTTCTCATCCCGTTGCTGTATTTTCTGGAGGAGCTGACGCTCGAGCGGTTGTATGTTCTGGTTTTCGCCAATGCGGTTGTTTCGACGATTTTTGGCCCTGCCCTGGCGTCGGCCGTTCCCTTGATTGTATCCAAAGACAAGCTGATCACGGCCAATGCGTTGATGCAATCCACGGCAAATTTCGGATTGTTAGTGGGGCCTCCGATCAGCGGCGTCGGGATCGCTCTGGTGGGAGCACAGTACATGTTGTGCGTGCATGCAGCCACCTTTCTCGTCTCGGCATTATGCCTGATCCCCATTCGCATGCACGAAACGCTGGCCCCGCGTCCCACTGGACTAGGTTGGACCCACGGCATCGCGGCTGAACTGTTGGCCGGATTCCGGTTTGTGTTTGTCGAGCAGAAGACGGTAATGATGTTGATGATCACTGCCATGTTGTACAGCCTCGGTACCAGTGCGTTCATCTTTCAGCTGCCGGTATTTGCCAAGGATGTGTTGGGAATGGGACCGGTCCAACTCGGTTGGCTCTGGTCGGCGCTGGGAGTCGGCATGTTGCTCGCTTCCTTGGGGCTGGCCTCGATCACTCACGCGAATCTCACGCGCCGTTTGCATCTCATCTCGGGCGCATTGGCAATAGGCGGGTTGGCAGTCGGGGCACTTGAATTCCTGGAGTCTCCCTGGGCAGCCGGCGCCGTGATAGCCCTCATCGGGGGCAGCACCGCAATGTTCACGCCGTTGGTCTGGGCGGTATTGCAAGAACTCACGCCGGCGCCGTTGTCGGGCCGAGTCTTCACCAGCTTCGCAACAGGGGGAATGGCCTCCTCGATGGCCGGGATGGCGGGATTCGGGTGGGCAACCGACACCTTTGGCCCCTTCGTCAGCCTGGGCGGCATTAGTCTCATCCTGCTGGTGACAGCGGTCGCAGCAGGAATTTTCAGCCAGCATAAATCTGAAATGCGTGCGCTGGCGCCAAATAAATCGGCTTTCGCTGCTTAGCCGCCCTCATTGCTCCCTAGCAGCATAGTCCTCCCTTCCAACCCAACCACCAAGCTGGCATTTCTCCATGATTGCCTGGAATTTTTCCTTACTGTTCCTTAAAACAGACTTTGTGTTTTTGATGACTATTCGCTCGTAACCCATTGATGCAGTTCGCATGACTTATTTCAGTTACGTTCAGTTTTCCGAGGCATATTCCCTGCTCAACACCTCAACGATGCCTCACCGTCCATCCATATTATTGATCGACGATAGTCCAGGGGAATGCGAACTCTTTCGTCTCGCCTTGGCGCAAACCGGTCTCGACGCTGTACTTTTCGACGAGCCCGAGACCGACGCCGCGCTGCATTTTCTCAAGGTCGAGACGAAGGTTGAGGTGAAGCTCATTGTCCTTGACTGGCGGCTGCGCCACGAAACAGGAACCGTCTTCCTCGAGCGTCTCCGCGCCGATACACGGTTGGCTGCGATTCCTGTCGTCGTCTTCACTACCTCCGACGACGTTTCCGACATGATGAACGCCTATGCCAGTGGAGCCAACGGTTATGTGGTGAAACCTGGCACTTTTGATGAATTGGTGCATTGTGTCCGCGACATTTGCCGGTACTGGCTGAGCTGGAACTTATGGCCTGTCACCGCAGCCTCTCAGCCATGAATGCGAGATGCGATTGGAACCAGCCTTGTTGATGATCAGCCTGCTCTGTTTGGTGCTCAGGACCGACACATCGGCCATGGTGACTCCGCAAGCTACCTCACTATCCTCATGCGATAAGGCACTATGCTGACCCGGGCCGCCCTCAAAAATCCTTTCGCCGTTTTCGCGCTTTGCATGATCGTGATCATTCTTGGCGCGGTCTCATTCAAGAAAATGAAAGTGGACATTTTCCCCGATATCAACATCCCCGTGATTTTGGTCTCGACGTTCTATCGCGGTTTGAGCCCAAGCGAGATGGAAGGAGCAATCACCCTCCGGTTCGAGCAGCAATTTCTGCAAGCCAGCTATATCGAACACATCGAATCTCAATCTCTCGCGGGGATTAGTTACATCAAAGTCTTCTTTCAACCCGAATACAGCATCGATTCCGCTCAGTCCGAACTCACGAGCCTCGCGTACAGCATCATCCGGCTGTTGCCGACCGGTGTGTTCCCGCCGTCCGTCTATAAGTTCGGTGTCGCCAGCCTTCCCATCGGATTGCTGACAGTCAGCAGCGACACGTTGAGCGAAAAGGAAATGCGCGATCTCGCCTATTTTACCGTGCGTCCACAGATGGCCTCGATTCCGGGCATTTCAGCACCACCCACTTTAGGCGGCAAGGTTCGCCAGATCACCGTGTTCATGGACCAACCAAAAATGTTGGCGCGGGGGGTGTCGCCCTCAGACGTCGTGAAGGCACTCAACGCGCAGCATGCCATCTTGCCGGCCGGCAACGTGAAAATCGGCGATTTGGATTATTACGTGTACTCGAACACACTTATCGAAATCGTTGATCAGATCAACAACATTCCCATCAAAGTCGTCAATGGTGTGCCGGTGTTCATCCGCGATATCGGAACGGTCGCCGACTCGGCGGCGATCCAGACCTCGATCGTTCGTGTCAACGGACGTGAATCCGTCTACATCCCGGTAACCAAGCAGGAAGGCGCGAATACGCTAGCGGTGGCAGACGGCGTCCGTGATCGCATTCCTAAGCTCACTGAAATTCCAGCCGGAGCTTCAGTGAAGTTTCTCTACGATCAATCGCTCTATATCCGGCAGGCTGTGTCGAATCTGCAGAAGGAAGGGCTTCTCGGCGCTGGCTTGGCAGGGTTGATGATCTATCTCTTTCTGCGAAGCGTGAAGGCTGCATTAGTCGTTGGATTAGCGATTCCTCTTTCGCTCACCTCGGCGATGGTGGCGCTGTATCTCACCGGTCAAAGCGTGAATATCATGACGCTGGGCGGACTGGCCTTGGTCATAGGAACACTGCTCGACAATAACATCGTCGTGCAGGAGAATCTCCATCGCCATCTCGAAATGGGCAAGGATGGCCGTTCGGCTGCTGAAGACAGCGCGACCGAACTTACGCTCCCGATTTTTGTCGCCACGATCTGCATACTGATCGTCTACCTCCCCATCATCTTTTTTTCCGGCATCATCAAGTATCTGTTCGTTCCGCTTGCAATGACTGTCGCCTTCGCCATGTTAGCGGACTATGCGGTGTCCATGTCGGTCACCCCGGTGATTCTCGCAAAGCTGTACAAAGGGGGCCATGGGGGGTCCAGTGATGCGCATGAAGCGGACGCCGAATCCGGCTGGTTTGGCATCGTCATTGCCGCCTACATCCGAGTCTTGCAGTTGGGATTACGGTTTAAGTCCGTTGTGGTATCGCTGGCGGTCGCCGCATTGGTGCTCACCGCGATCCTCATCGCCCCTCAGTTGCACACCGAGTTCTTTCCCAAGGTGGATGCCGGGAACTTCACCATGCTCATCACAGCGCCGGAAGGCACCAGGATCGAGAAAACCACCGCAATCGTCGGTCAGATCGAACATATGATCAAGGAGGTTATTCCCAAGGAAGAGTTGGAAGAGATCGTGTCCAATACCGGACTCTATTACGGTGATGCCGGTCGCTTTGCTCCCAATACCGGTTCTCATACCGCCTTCGTCTTGGTCAATCTCGTCACAGGCCATGAAGGCAGGACAGATGACTACATCGCTCACCTCCGCGGACGGCTACAGCGTGACATTCCTGGTGTCGAGGTGACCTTTCAAACCGGAGGCATCGTCAGCGATGTGCTGAACTTCGGACTTCGCGCTCCGATCGACATCCAAGTGAGAGGCCCACGCTTGGATCTTATCAGACCGGTCGCTGAACAGATTCGCGACCGAGTGGCGGAAGTCGCCAATACGACGGATGTTCGGATCAAACAGGGCAAGAGTTATCCGGAACTGCATATCAACGTAGATCGCACGAAAGCCGCCTACTACGGAATCAATCAGGATCGCGTGATCGTCGACGTTATCACCGGGCTCTCGTCGAACATCGCGCTCAGCCCGAATTACTGGTTGGATCCCCGAACCGCCAACGGGTACTACCTCCTGGCTCAGTTTCCCGAGCAATCACTGACGAACACTGAAGACATTCTCAATACTCCCTTGGTTGGAGCCAGCGTCGCCCTTCCCCCCGCCGTCGGTATCGGACGCCGTGCGACGGCCGGTTCCAGTTTGGCATTGGAAGACACGCCCTTCGCAGGTCAGAACCTCGCTGTTGGCGGCGGGTACTACGGCGGAGGGGATCAGGAGCGAGGGCCGCTCGTGCGTCTCCGCGATGTCGCCACATTGGAGCAACGCACGGGGCCTGATTCAGTCGACCACTATGATCTGTCTCGCCTCATCGATGTCTTGGTCACGCCTGTCGGAAACGATCTTGGCCGGGTCGCATCCCACATCGAGGAAGTACTAACGGGTGTGGTCTTGCCTAAAGATGTGGTCGTAACGCTCAAAGGTGAAGTGGCCAATATGAGAGCGGCCTTCAGCAATTTCGCCCTGGCGCTTCCGCTTGCAGTCGTCTTGATTTATCTCGTCATGGTGGGGTTATTTCGGTCCCTCATTGATCCCATTATCATCTTGCTGGCTGTTCCGCTCGGCTGGATTGGAACAGTCTTGATGCTCTATGTCACCAACACATCCGCCAACGTCGAATCGATGATCGGCACCCTCATGATGATGGGCATTGTCGTGTCGAACAGCATACTCTTGGTAGATTTCGCGAATCGCATGGCAAGGTCGGGAGCGAGTCCCGAAGTCGCCGTCATGGAGGCGGGACGCCGGCGAATCAGACCCATCGTCATGACAGCGCTTGCCACCATCCTGGGCCTGTTACCCCTGGCGTTGGGATTCGGGGAAGGGAACGAAACCATGGTCCCTCTCGCACGCGCCGTGGTCGGCGGTCTCATTGTCTCCACGGCCATGACGCTCTTGGTGGTTCCCATTATTCACACCATGATTCTTTCACGAGAGCACAGACCCGTATGAACCTTCACGTCCCACCAATGGACCGCCATGTCGGCTGATACTCGCTCCGCATCTCGCTCCTTCTCATGGCCACGGTTGATCATCATCGCTGTGTCAGTCGTCGTCTGTGCGGCCGTTGCCTTTGTCTATTTATCGCAGAGCGAGGGAGACTCACGGAGAACCCATGCAGAAAGGACCGGCCAAGAAAAAGACGCAGCTCGCCGATCTGCACCGGATGCAGGAGGGTCAGGCGCAACCGGAACGCAAGTCGATGTTCAGGTAATCACGCCGGCCAGGCAAGATCTTACTTACGCAGTGACGCTGCCGGCGACACTCTCACCCTTCTATCAGACGACTCTCTACGCCAAAGTATCGGGCTACTTAAAATGGATTGGACCGGACAAAGGGGATTGGGTGAAGAAAGATGATCTCGTGGCGATCATCGACGCGCCCGAGGTGGAAGAGCAGTACCAGCAGACTGTCGCAGACTACAGGATCAAGAAAATTACCTTCGAGCGGCTGAACAAGGTCTGGAGGGAATCGCCTGAGGTGATCGCGAAACAAGATGTGGATGTCGCGGAGGCGGCCTATGAGAGTTCGAAGAACCTGATGCAACAACGGGCGGCGCTTCGCGACTACACCAAAGTCCGAGCTCCGTTCTCCGGTATCATCACCGCCCGATTCGCGGATCCCGGCGCACTCATTCAGGTCGCCACATCTTCTATGACAACTGCGATGCCACTGTTTACCTTGATGGATCTTGACGTAATTCGTGTGTATACCAATGTCCCTCAGGAGGAAGCCGCGTTTGTGAAACCGGGAGTCACCGAAGCCAGTCTCGTGGTCAATGAGCATTCGGGCCACGTGTTTCGAGGAACGGTAACGAGAACGACGTTCGCGCTGGATCCCGCGACCAGAAGCCTCTTGGTGGAAATTGACTTGCCGAACAAAGATCACCTCTTACAACCCGGCATGTTCGGTGAAGTCAGGCTCGTCTTGCTTCAGAGGCCTGGAGCCCTGGTCGTTCCACCCGGCTCCATCATCACGACGAACAGCACGAAAGCCGTCTTTGTCCTTGAGGGTGAAGTGGCAAAGCTGGTGCCGATCCGAACGGGCATCTCTGACGGCCGGTGGGTCGAAGTGACGGAAGGACTGACCGGGACGGAAGAGATCGTCGTGGTGGGTAAGGGGAACTTGACGGAAGGGACCCGTGTCAAAGCCTCGCCATACAATCTCCCCCCGGGCACTCCGGCCGTCCAAAAATTCGAGCGACGCTCTACACCAGCTCCTGAACCAGGTAATGGCTCTAGGGGGCAGCACTGAAAATGCGGCTCCGGCTGCAGCAATCGCAAGATTTCTTGCCATCAGACACACGGAGAATACGATGAAGATGCTACTCGTGATCTATCGCCAATCCCTGGAAGACGACGTCCGGGATCTCCTGCGGGACCTGGATGTCAAAGCCTTTACCGAAGCCCCGAAGGTTTTTGGCATCGGGGAGGCGGGAACAGCCAACAGCTCCTTCGAATGGCCCGGCTGTAATTCACTCATCCTTGCCGCCATGGAAGAAGATCAGGCGTCAAAGGTCATAGGAGAACTCCAAGCGTTTCGCGACCGATTATCGAAGCGGCAAAACGGCGCCAAGATCCCGATGCGGGTCTTTGCCCTCCCCTGCGAGCAAGCGGTTTGAAGGTGCACCGATGATTCAAGCAGCGCTCAAGAACCCGTACGCGGTGGTCGCCATCAGCCTGATTGTCATGATCCTCGGGATCATTTCGTTTCAGAACATGGTGGTAGACATTTTCCCTGAAATTAATCTCCCTGTCGTTGCCGTGGCGACGTTCTATAAAGGTATGGGGCCGTCTGAGATCGAGGGCGCCATTACGCTAAGGCTGGAACAACTGTACCTCCAAGCTTCCTACGTCGAGCACATCGAGTCGCGGTCGCTGGCCGGAGTCAGCCTCATCAAGGTGTATTTCCAGCCTTCGTATGACGTCAATGCTGCCATGGCGGAAATTACCAGCCTAACGTATTCAGCGCTGCGCTATCTGCCCCAGGGCGTTTTTCCTCCCATCATCATCAAATTCGGCGCCTCCAGCCTGCCGATCGGCACGCTCACGGTCAGTAGCGAGTCCCTCGACGAAAAACAAGTGCGCGACCTGGCGTACTACACCGTCCGCCCGCAATTGGCCAACGTGCCGGGCGTATTCGTCGCGCCCAGCTTCGGTGGCACTGTTCGTCAGATCAGCGTGTTCCTCGATCGCGAGCGTATGATGGCCCGCGGTCTTTCGACACAGGAAATTGTCACGGCCGTGAACGCGCAGAGCCTGCTCCTCCCGGCCGGAAACGTAAAGATCGGCGAATTCGACTACAACGTCTACACGAACAGTATGATCAAGCTGGTCGAAGACATGAATAAGATTCCAATCAAAGTGGCCAACGGCGCTCCGATCACGTTGGGGGATGTGGGCAAGGCCGTGGATTCGACGATGATTCAGTCGAACGTGGTGCGAATCAACGGGCGACGAGCCGTCTATCTGCCAATCCTCAAACAGGCCGGTGCCAATACCATTCAAGTCATCGACGGGATCAAAGAAGGGCTGCCGAAGTTGCTCGGCCTGCCGAAGGATCTGTCAGTCAAGTTGATCTTCGATCAATCGCTCTATATCCGGCAATCCATCGAAACTCTCGAACATGAGGGTCTGCTCGGAGGCGGCCTCGCATGCCTGATGGTGTTTCTCTTCCTGGGCAGCCTTCGGTACACGATCGTCGTGGCGATGGCTATTCCCATATCAATCCTGGCGTCGTTTGCGTTGCTGTATTTTACTGGCCACACCGTGAATCTCATGACACTCGGCGGACTGGCCTTGGTCATCGGCACACTGCTCGACGACAATATTGTGGTTTTAGAGAATGTGCATCGCCATCTGACGCTTGGCAAATCAACCTGGCAGGCGGCCGCGGACGGGGCGGGCGAAGTGGCGTTGCCGATGTTCGTTGCGATGACCAGCACGCTCATCGTTTATCTGCCGATCGTGTTCTTTACCGGCATCGTCAAATTCCTTTTCGTACCGCTGGCCATCGCGGTGGCGTACACGATGATCGTGGCGTACCTGGCTTCCATGACGGTTGCGCCGGTGGCCATGGCAGCCCTGCTCAAGCCGGACGCCCATTCTCATGAGGATACCCAAGCCGTGTCTCCACGGCTGTTCGATCGGTTATTCAACGCGGTCGTGCGCAGATACGAATCCCTGTTGCGATGGTGCCTCGCTCACAAGGTCCTGGTCCTCGTCGGCGTTGCGGGAGTTTTCGTCCTCGCCATCTCACAAGCTCCGCGCATGGCTACCGAATTCTTCCCCAAAGTCGATGCAGGACAATTCATCCTCAATGTCGCGGCTCCGGACGGGACCAGAGTTGAGAATACGGAAGCTCTGGTGGCCAAGGTTGAGTCCCTCATCAAGGAGGAAATCCCCGACGCCGATCTTGATCAGATCGTCTCGAACATCGGATTGCCACAGGGATGGATGGTCATGTTCACACCGGTGACGGGTCCACACCAGGCCTTTATGCTGGTCAATCTCACGCACGGCCATCAGCTCGGCACTCCCATAATCGTCGAACGGTTGCGCGCAAGACTCGCCCGAGAATTCCCCAGCGTCAAATTCTCATTTCAGACCGGCGGGATTATCAGCGACGTGATTAATTTCGGACTGCCGGCGCCTATCGACATTAAGCTGAGCGGGCCAAAGCTCCACGATGTAGCCGAGGCGGCTTCCCTGGCCAAGGCGGCGGTCATGCAGGTGCCCGGCACAGCGGACGTACAAGTTCGCCAGGGCATGAACTATCCGGAACTGCACCTGGATATTGACCGTGCCAAGGCGGCCTACCAGGGTTTGAACGAGCGCCAAGTCGTGATTGACTTGGCCACGGGTCTCAGCTCCAACCTTCAGTTCAATCCGGGGTACTGGATCGATCCACGATCGAACAATGCCTACTTCGTCGTCGCTCAATATCCCGAGCAGACCTTGATACAGTTTGACGACTTTTTGAATACACCGCTCGTGGGCTCGAAGATCGACCGGTCGTCGGTGGCCAGCGCAGGCTCCTCCTTGGAGCGGGGCAGCTCTGTCTCACTTCAACAAACCGCCTTCTCCCAGCAAGGCATTCGGGCCCCGGGAAGCGTCAGCGCTCCGGCGCCTGTACTTCTGCGCGACATTGTGGATGTTAACCGTCGAACAGGACCTGAAACCATCGATCACTACAATCTCCAGCGTACGATGGACGTCTTGATCAATATACCGAGCAACGATCTAGGACGAGTCGCCTCCTGGGTCGAAGACGCCTTGACGAAAATCGAGCTGCCTAAGGATGTCGTGCTAACGCTGAAAGGCGAAGTCGACGCTATGCGGGCGGCCTTAAAAGGCTTCGGTGGCGTCCTGCCGCTGGCCATGGTCCTGATCTATCTGGTGATGGTCGGATTGTTCCGGTCCTACCTGGATCCATTTGTCATCATGTGCGCCGTGCCACTGGGCTTCATCGGGGTCATTGCCATGCTTCTCGCAACCGACACATCGGTCAATGTCGAATCACTCATTGGGACTCTCATGATGGTCGGGATCGTGGTCTCGAACAGCGTGCTGTTGGTGGACTTCGGCAATCGTCGGATGCGTGAGGGCGTTCCCGTGATCGAGGCAGTGGTCGAAGCAGGACGTCAGCGCATACGGCCCATCCTTATGACTTCTTTGGCAACTATCTGCGGCCTTGCACCTATGGCACTCGGGTTCGGAGAAGGGAGCGAGGCCAATATTCCCTTGGCGAGAGCTGTCATCGGCGGCTTGTTGGTCTCTACGGTGATGACGCTCTTCTTCATTCCGGTCATGCACGCACTAACCAGAAGGGGATCATCGAACACGTCCGTTGCCGTTGCCGTTCCGGCTGCCGGCATGGCGGAAACAGGGCCGGCCCCAGCGGGTCAGTCCCCGAACCATTAGGAGCTTATGCGCTTTACGAAGACGCAGATTACTCTCTCTTGTGCTCTCATTCTGGGGGTAGCACTGGCATGGTTGTTCCTGATGAGCGATGGTTCGGTGAAACATCCCGCTGAATCAGCGTCCTCGGCTGCGACAGACGCTGTACCCCCACACCCCTTCCCAGCCAGTGGTTCAGGACCTGAAAGTTCACATGCTGTGCTGGCGGTGCAGACCACCAGACCCGTCAGACGGGATATTGTACGGTCGTTGAGCCTCCCGGCAAACATTGCCCCATGGTATCAAGCAACACTCTACGCCAAAGTTCCCGGCTATGTGAGAGAGATGAAGGTGGACAAGGGGGATGAAGTGGTGAAGGGCCAGCTCTTGGCCGTTCTCGACGCGCCGGAGGTCGAGCAACAGTTCAGACAAGCCGAAGCCGATTACAAGATCAAATCCCTAACCCACCGCAGATTGCTCAAGGTCTGGAAAGAAAATCCCGATGTCATCGCGAAGCAGGATCTGGACGTTGCCGAGGCGACAGCCGAAGGTGCCAAGCACCTCATGGATAATCGACGGACTCTGTACGAATACACTAGAGTCGAGGCGCCGTTCGGCGGAACGATTACCGCTCGCTTCGCCGATCCGGGCACAATGATTCAGTCGGGAGGTTCCGCGACGCAGGCAGCGCCTCTGTACACCCTCATGAACCTGGATCAGGTGCGTGTGTACATCAACGTTCCTCAGGAAGCCGCGCACCTCGCCAAACCAGGCGTGCCCGCCACATTTAGCCTCAAAGAGCTGCCGGGCAAACCCCTGCATGGCGCAATCACCAGAACAACTGAAGCCTTAGATCCTGCCAGTCGAACACTGTTAGTCGAAATTGATATGCCGAACGAACAACGTTTGCTTCAACCAGGGATGTTTGTGTCCGTGACGCTGGAGTTGGAACGACATCCGCAGGCTCTTTCCCTACCTCCAAACGCCATTGCCCAGGCAGCCGCTGGGTCATCACGGTCGACGGTTTTTGTCGTTCACCAGGGGACCATTACAGTGAAGCCGGTTACCACAGGCATCGACGATGGCATGGGAATCGAGATCAAGGAAGGGTTATCTGATGAGGACGAAGTCGTTGTGGTCGGAAAAGCCGGCTTGAAAGACGGCGTACATGTCCGAGCGTCACCATTTAACCTCCCGACAGGACAACCTTCACGCCAAAAGTATTAGCCGAAGGGGGAACGTTATGCATTTCTTTACAGTTCTTGCCGTCTGTTTTGTCAGCATGTGCCTGACCGCCTTTGAGGGATTCGCAGCCCAGTCTATGGAATCGTTCGACGCCTCATCAAAAGGCAGATTTCTCGGCTTGCAACAAGCCCTCGAAACCGCATTAGAGAACCACCCTATCGTTCAAGAGGGGAATGCAAGTCTCATCGCTTCGTCGGCGCGCGTAGACCAGACAAAGTCGCTGTATTACCCACAAGTCTATGCCAACGCCGATGGCGCGGCCGGCGCAGCCCGGATCAATCCCCGGTTCGTGACGCCCGCCGGGGCCATGCTGCAGCCCAATCTCAGCTCATACACGGCGGGCGTCCTTGCCAGCCAACGTATTTATGACTTCGGCTATACCCGCAACCTGGTCGAATCTACTCAGTCTGGCGTACGCGCACAGGAGCAGGACGTCAACGCAAGGCGGGCTCTTGTCATCGTTAACGTGCAACGCAGCTATCTAAACAGTCTCAAGCGGGAACGGCTTGTGCGCATTGCCGAAGAAACCGTCAGGGAACGTGGCATCATTGCCGGTCAAATCGAGACCCTGTACCGCCAACAACTCAAATCGAAACTGGATCTGGACCTGGTGCGAGTGGAACTGGTTAACGCCGAATCACTGCTCGTCCGGAGCAGGAACGATTTGAAATCGAGCTTTGCGGACTTGAACCGGGCCATGGGCATCGAGGGGTCCGAAGATTACACGCTGGAAGACGTCGCGATCGATGTGAAGGCCCAGCGGGCCCTCAACGATCTGATCGCCGACAGTCTGGCTCATCCCGAAGTCAAGCGGGCCAAAGAGGCGACTGCCGCGGCAGAGGCCAAGAAACGCGCAATGAAAAGCCAGTACCTCCCTACAGTGTCGGCCATTGCCAGCGGCGGCTACTTCGACACCTTCGATTCCACGCGCAATGTGACGACCGGCGGCTGGTGGGCCGCCGGCGGGCTCGTCTCCATGCCGATTTTTACCGGAGGGCTGATCGAAAATCAGGTCAAGGAGGCGGCGGCGCAGGAGGCAGCAGCCTTTGCTCAGAGCACGAATATCGAGCAGGCCTTGACCCAACAGGTTACGAATGCCTACCTGGACACCATTACCTTCACGCAACAAATCAAGCTTTCGGAAGACCTTGTCAAGACAGCTCAGGAGGCGCTGAGCCTGGCCAAGCAACGGTACAAGCTCGGTCTGGGATCGGTGATCGAAGTCACACAATCCGAGGTCGGCCTGACAGCCGCGCAGACTAAGCTGGCCGAAGCGCAATACGACTACAAGATCGCCGAAGTCACCCTGGCCTACGCGTCCGGAGGGAGCGCACAGTTGCAGATCGATCCGACGGTACGATAGAGCCGCTCATTGCGCCACCCCATCAACGACGTCTCGGCTTTCGCGAAGCCACGAATGGGCGTTTCCCATCCCAACGCGGCGGATGACGCCACTATCTACCCGTTCCTTGTGTTTCAGGCGGTCATGGAAGCCGAGGCCCAGCGGCATTGGCAGTGACCGCGGCCTGCCACCGGCTCATGTCAATGATAAGCTCGTCTTTGATGTTGGCGAAAATCGTATCCCACAAGCTGCTGCGCTGTCTAATCACGGCATCGGAGGGCTCGAAGTGGAGATCGAAACCTTTCGCTGCCGTGGGACGCATGGGGTAGCGGCGGTCGTAGATCATGCCATAAGTTGGAATCCCGTAGACGATCTGCCAGTTGCCCAGGATGACGTGCAACCGGTCGTCGTGAACGTAGAAGCCGCCCGACGTGATGACGCGTTTGACCGACGTTTGAGGTTGGCTCAGGTAAAAGGTGACACGTTCGTTGTACTTCGCGGCGGCGAAGGCCTCGGCCAGTTGCGCAGCCAGCAGCGTCACTTCCTCATCCTTAAACGCCGGGACAAACGGCGCCTCGCCTTGGAACCATTCTTGAAGCCAGATGCGATGCTCCCTGACGGTCATACCCTTGAGCAAGCGGGTGACCTGATCGACCGTGAAGGCTTTGGGATGGGCATGGTGACCCGGCGGCCATTCCGGCAGCACGGAGTCGTCTTCCTCCAAACGAACGTAATTGACCGGATCTTCATAAATCGTACGGGACGGGACGTGGGGAATCGCACAGCCAGCCAAGAGGACAATGCAGAAACCAAGTGATAGGTGATGACTGATGAGTGATCGGTAATAGAAACCAAGTGATAGGTGATCAGTGATGAGTGATCGGGAAAAGCTACGTCGGCGCAGGCTCATTCGAGAAGTCGTCACTCTTCACCCATCACAGATCACTCATCACTGATTCATTATCCTTCACTGATTGAAATGGTCATCTCGACCCGCTCCAGGGGATTATCGCGGCCATCGCGTTTCATGTTGACGACCGCATCCGCCACCTCCATCCCGCTGACGACCTCGCCGAACGCCGTATACTGCCAATCTAAAAAATGTGAATCGGCCACACAGATGAAGAATTGAGATCCGGCGCTATCCGGATCGTTGGCACGCGCCATCGAGAGCACGCCCCGTTTGTGCGGCTTGCTGTTGAACTCAGCCTTAATCTTGTACCCGGGTCCCCCCATGCCGTGCGAGGCGCGGTCGGGATTTTTGCTGTTCGGGTCGCCGCCCTGGATCATGAACTTGGGAATGACCCGATGGAATGTGGTGCCGTTGTAGAAACCCTTTTTTGCCAGGTCGATGAAGTTCTTGGCATGGCCGGGCGCGACATCATGAAAGAATCGCAGCACGATATCTCCGATCCGCTGCCCTTTACTGGTAATCGAAATCGTGGCTCTGGTCTTGTCGGTCACTTCAGCCATGGCTCGGCCCCTTTCTTCTCCTCAGTTAAACCGCGCGTCTGCTACCGAAAAAGGAACGGCGGGGGGGCGACGCCCCCTTCCAATCCCTGATTGATGGCGCTCCAGCTCTTGCCGTCGTCATCGCTGCGAAACGCACCGGCATTGGTCCCCGCGTAGAGCGATCCGCTGGGCGACTCGACGAGCACCTGCACGGCCATGCTGGTCAGGCCATTGTTGAGCGGCACCCACTGCCGTCCCTTGTCGGTCGTTTTGAAAATCCCGTGTCCCGTGGCGACGAAGAGGCCACGACTGTTGAACACGATGGCTCGGATGGAATCATTCGGCAAGGCACGGCTAATGGGCCGCCATGTACCGCCTCCATCGTGACTCTTAAAAACTCCCCCATCGAACGTCCCCGCATAAATCTCGCCTTCGGGATCGATCGTCAACACCCGGATAAAATTTTCGATCATCCCTTCGTGATCTTTCAATCCATGGTGCAAACGCACCCAGCCGGTGGAATTGGCCTTGAAGCGCAGCACGCCTTTGCCTGACGTTCCGGCATACAACGTGCCGTCCGCCGATTGCGCCAAGGCATGCACGAGGATCTCGTCGAGGCCGGTGGTGACCACCGACCAATGATCATCGGCACGATTCAAGCGGTACACCCCATCGGCCGTCCCGGCATAGAGCAGATTCCCGACGGACAACAAGGTCTTGACCTCTTTGCGCTTGAGCCCGGCATTCACGGATTGCCAGGTTTTGCCTTGATCGGCAGTCCGAAAGACTCCCCCTCGAAACGTACCGGCGTAGACCGTCCCATCTTTCGCCGTCGCAAGGGACAAGATGAAGGGATCGCTCACACCTTCGCCGGATTTGATCCAGGTTGCGCCCCGGTCCTCGCTGCGGAACAGCCCAAGTCCGAAGGATCCCGCATAGAGCACATCCGATCCGACAAGTGTGATGGCTTGAATGCTCGCGGCCTGCTGGTCAAACGGACCGGGTTGTCCGGAGCTTGGATTGACCGGCGACAAGAGGAGCACCGTCATGGCCGCAGTGAGGAGTCGACTCGTCATGGGATTATCCTACCGAACTCGATGGCCTGCTGTCCTGATCGGCAAGTCAGGATCCAGTGGGAGATTCACGTCATCGGGCCGACCGCGGCCGAAGAGCCGGGCGCCAAGGATGCCGATCTCGTAGAGGATCATCAACGGGACGGCCATCAGCATCATGGTAAAGAGCGTGGCATCTGGTGTGATGATGGCCGAAATGATCAAGGCGCTGAGGATCGCGTGCTTGCGGTATTTCCCCAGTTGCTGGGCGGAGACCAGTCCAACGCGGGCCAAAATCGTGAGCACCAGCGGCAATTCAAATGCGCACCCGAAGGTGAGCAAAAATTTGACGTTGAAATCAATGTAGGTGCCGACGCTCAACTCGGGCGTAATGTCACGATCCATGCCGAAACTGACGAAGAAGTCGATGACGAGCGGCAGGATGACCAGGTTACAGAACAGGAGGCCCAAGGCGAAGAGCGCGCCGGCCAGCGCGATCAGCGGAATGCCCCAGCGCTGCTCCCGCGGGAGCAGCGCCGGCTGAACGAATTTCCAGGATTGATAGAACACGACCGGCAGGCTGGCCAGCACCGCCGCAAGAAACGAGACCTTGATGGACGCGAAAAGCGCTTCCGTGGGCCCGTAGAACACCAGGGGATTGGGGAAGGGGCGATTCAACCATGCCACCATGTCGGCCGAAAAGGCGAACGCGATCATCATCGCCACAAGAATCGTGGCCCCGATAATGATCAGGCGCCGTTTGATGGTTTGAATGTGTACGGCCAGCGGGTTGATGATCGGCGGCATGAATGGCGTTCCGGTAATGACTGCCAGTCGGGCCCACAATGACGCTCCTCAGTGGGCGGTGGCGTGCGAATCGTGATCGCGATAGATGCGGATCAATTCCGCCATCTTGTCTTTTTTCGCGAGTTTCTCTTTCTGCATCTGTTTCTTGGTCAATTCTTCCGCCGGCGTCAGTACGTGACGCTTTTGCAGCTCATTCAATTCCAGGTCCAGGCGATGGTGGGACTCTTCCAGTTCGCGGAATTCTGTGTTGGATTGGCGCAGCCGCTCCACGATCACATTGTCCGTCAGCATTGTTGTACCTCCTGGTTGAGTGATTATTGCAGGGGCTGGTGTCCTCCTTCGTCATGGCACCCGGAGCCGGCGCCCTTGACGACGATCGGGTCCAACTCCATCAACACGGCATCTTCCTCTGGATTGGCATAATACTTGGGCCGAATGGCCGTTCGTGAAAAGCCGAACCCTTCATACAGCCGTTGGGCTGCACGGTTGGAGGCCCGTACTTCGAGCACGGCACGATGGGCGGATTGAGACATTCCCGTCTGTAGTGCGGTGGCGACCAGGGATCTGGCGATCCCGCGATGCCGCATCGACTCGATGACCGCCAGGTTCATCAGCCGGACTTCCTCGAAGACGATCCAATAACAGAGATACCCGACTATCGACGCAGAAGCGGCATCAGCCCCCCCCTCCTGTCTGGCCACCAGGAAATGTGCAAAGGGGTTGCCGCTCAGCTCCGCTTCCAGCATTTTGCGCGTCCAGGGGGCCGAGAAGCAAGCTTCTTCTATCTTTAAAATTTCCGAAAGAGATCCAAGAGTTGCAGGCACTATGGTCCAATCGCGAACCGTCATGCCTTGCGCCTTGGTCGAGCCGGCTTCATGCCGAGACGGTTTCTCAGTTTTCGCGCGACCTTTTCCTGACGTCTTGCCACTGGCGAGACGCCGCCGGACTGTTCGTACCTGAGCTCCGCTTCCGGTCGCTGGATGTACAGCGGGCTGATTCCCAAGCCGGCCAGCTCCCCGCGGGCCAGCCGCACGAGGCCGGCCAACCCAACGGATACGGCGGAGGGTCTCATCTGTGCGGCGGCTTCGGTGATCATGGCGGACGGTGCCACATTCGCCCTGATCGCCTCCTTCTCACTCTCCCACCCTTCACCATACAATACGACCGGCCCGCTGAGTGGCTTGGCCAAAGCCCCGGCGGCGCCCACCTGCTCCGGCAAGAGCCGCTCAAGATGATCCTTGCCCCTCCATTGAAAGAGCGCCCAGTACAGCTCGCCACGCCGGCTATTGATGACGGGACAGAGAGGAATGGTCGCATCCCGGAGATTCCAGGCCATGCCTTCAAGCGTGGGCACGACGACCAAGGGCAGTTGAGTGACCGTGCGGATGCCAAGCACGGTGGAAAGCCCGACTCGCAGTCCGGTGAAAGATCCGGGACCGATGGAAACGACAAGGCCGTCTAATTTTGCCGGAAGTAGTCCGGCTTCTGAAAAGAGCCGATCGATGGCGGGCAACAGCAGCCGGGCATGGGAACCTGCGGCATCCTGATCCGAACGGGCAAGTACACTCTCACCGCTGAGAAGGGCGACGCTTTGCCAAGCCGTCGCCGTTTCGACTGCAAGCACCTTCATGTTTTGATTTCACCCGCCCAACCCTGGGCGATCTTTTCCAGCCACCCCACCCACCGATTGCTGTGCAATCGATTAGCCGTTTCACCCACCCAACCCATCTCTTGCACTGCAATCGACTGGCTTTTTCACCCGCCCGACCCATCGATTGCACTGCAATCGATTACCCAGGACGCGCCAGTTCCGCAGGGCCCTGAGACGCGAGCCGACGCCGCCACTGCCCGACGATTATCTCTGGGCCAGCTCGCTCGGCTTGAGGGTGGCATTGGGAATCAACTCGTGAAAGGTCACTTGCACGCTGCCCCGCCCGCGTCCATCTTCGAGCAAGATCTTGAACGGGCGGAGCAAGCGGCCTTCGGTATCGAGCGAGACACCGGCCGGTTCACCCACCGCGCGGAAATCCTCATATTGGATGGTGGCGTCGATCCCGCCGGCATCCGTCAGTCGATCCTCCTTCACGACCAAGAGCGTCTGCCGGTCGAACCACAACCGCCGATGAATGAGTGATCCGCTCCCGGGTGACGGTCCGGAGATGTCGAGCCGATAACGCTCCCCGTCTTCGACCAACATGGTCGTTTCCTCGGCGCTGATCGTGCCGGTTCCAAGCACACCCCTCATCGCCCAGACGCTCAATTGGAAGGGCCTGGCCAGCTCGCCCATCTCACTCATGTCGGCAGGATGGCCTGACAGCACCCGGCCCATTGTGGGGAGCCGCAAGATGTATTGATCGTCGGCTTGCACAAATTCAAACAGTTCACTCCCGATCGCTGTGAATCCACGGAGTCGCATGGCATTCGGACGCCGATAATACACCGACCCTTCCATCCGGGTCGCAATCGGGATGATCCCGCCGCGAACTTTTGCGCTAAAGAGGCCTTTCATCGTCTGAATGGCCAACTCCCGCTGACGCAAGAGCGCCGTCAACTCTTCCGCCGTGGCCTGCTTGAGCTGAACATCCTCCCGTGACGCGGACGTCGCACAGCCGGCCACGAGCACGCAGCACAGCAAAAGATGCAAGGGGAGCGGACAGCCTCTTGCAAGCCACTTAGGCCAAGACCACATCCAACGCCTCCCCGACCTCGTTGATTCCCACCAGCTCCATGCCCTCAACGCCTTCAAGCTTCGCCAGATTCCGCTCCGGCAACACACAACGCTTGAAACCCATCTTCGCGGCTTCTCGAATCCGCAATTCCGCCTGGCTGATGCCGCGCACTTCTCCTCCCAGCCCGACTTCCCCCAACACCAGCAAGCCCGGCTCAATGGCCACTTCGCGCAGGCTTGACGTCACCGCCGAAACAATCCCCAGATCGATGGCAGGCTCGTCGATGTGCATGCCGCCCACCACGTTCACATACACATCCTGTCCAGACAGATGCAGGCCCAGCCGCTTTTCCATGACGGCCAGCAGCAGCGATACCCGGTTCAAATCCACGCCGTTCGCCATCCGTTTGGGCATGGCATAGCTCGTCGCGGAGACCAGCGCCTGCAATTCGACCAGAATGGGGCGCGAGCCTTCAAGGCTCGACACGACGACCGAGCCGGGGCTCCGCTGTGGGCGCTCGCCTAAAAACAGCTGAGAGGGATTGTCAACTTCCTCGAGTCCCGATTCTTTCATCTCGAAGACGCCGATCTCGTTCGTGGACCCGAAACGATTTTTGACCGCGCGAAGAATGCGATAACTGTGTCCCTTGTCGCCCTCGAAATACAGCACGGTATCGACGATATGCTCCAGTAAGCGAGGGCCTGCGATCGCCCCTTCCTTGGTCACATGTCCGATGATAAAGACCGGGACGCCCGCCCGTTTGGCGAACCACATGAGTTGTCCCGATACTTCCTGAACCTGACTGATGCTACCCGGCGCCGAGGTCAGTTGTTCCGTATAGACCGTCTGGATGGAATCGACCACCACGGCCGCCGGTTGGATGGCCTGTACGGCTTTCAAGATCTCTTCGAGCGACGTTTCGGCCAGAATCAGCAAATGCGGATGCTCGACCCCCAGCCGCTGCCCACGCATCTTGATCTGACGCGGAGACTCCTCGCCCGAGACGTAGAGGACCGGCTGAGTCGTCGACGCCAGGCGCGGCAACGCTTGCAGCAGCAGGGTGGTTTTTCCAATGCCCGGGTCCCCTCCGATCAGAATGACCGCGCCCGGAATCACCCCTCCACCCAGCACTCGGTCGAATTCGCCGATCCGGGTCAGGCGACGGTCCTCGCCGATGACTTCGATTTCGCCGATCGGCGTCGCCTTCGCCTGGATCGTCTTCATCGCGACTGGACGCCCCTTGCCCGTAGGGGCCTGCCGCTCTTCCTTCATGGTATTCCAGCCGCCGCAGTCAGGACAGCGACCCAACCATCGCGGCGACTGATGCCCGCAGGCCTGACAGGAAAAGACGGACTTTGCTTTCATGAACGTGAAAGCCTCAATAAGTGGTGTGACAGCCTCTTATAATAGAAGAAAGTGGAGAATAAAAGGAAGGACATCAATGATCTGACGAGAGTGTTCTCTTGTTTTTTCCCTCAATTTTAAAGCGGTTGGAACGGCTACGCGGTGAGGGACAGCGCCAGCGCGGTTGCTTGCCGAAAAAGCGCCCGATGTGCGACGGCTTGGCAATACTTCATCGCTTTCTGCTTTACTTCCTGTTTCCCTGGAAGAAGTTGCGATGAATAGCATCGTCTATCACGAGTTGAGAGGCCCACAGCATTCTTCACGCGAGGATGGTGGGGGTAGATCGCGACTTGCGAGGGTAGATGGCTCTGTCGTTGCGGTCGACGATGTGCGGAGATGGTTGTTCAGCCTGCGACTTGCGCCGAGGCGCGGGCACCGCACTTGTTGATCAGATGCGACCAGCGTTTCGCTGGCGATGCCGATGTTCGAAGTTCCGTCCACGCAAAGCGAGAACGGAACAAGTTTCGGCGTCGAGTAGATGAGAAACTTAGTGCGGTCGCGCCGAAGTGCCGGAGCAGGCGGGAACAACCGTCTTCGCCTCCCATCGCGTAACCATCGCCGGAGCGAGCAGCCCCCGCGATTCTTATGATCCCCGTCGAGTAGCTCCGAAATGTCACCCTCGAAAGGCACGGCGTCACAGCTTCTTTCGCACCTCCTTCCAGTCCTTTGCCACCTTGGCCTTTCGTGGCGCCTCGCCTGTTGAAGGCTCAGGGACCACGATAGCCTCAAGGCGGCGGCGGAGGAATGTTTCGACAAACGCTTTTGAGCGGCCGATACCGGTTTTGATGGTCTTCCAACCGGCTTCGTGAAGTTCATCGATTTTCGCTCCAAGCGCCTCTTCTCCCGGCGGAAGCGTCAGCACCAAACCCCGGGGGAACTTGTGCGTCTGGAGCCAGCTCCGTGTCTCGGAGCTGATGGCAAAGCCATCGACGCCCGAGGGCACCGTAATGACGTATATGATGCCGTAATAGAACTGGCTGAGTTTGTTCAACTCATCGGCAGCGTCGCCGATAGGCTTGGATTCTTGCTGCAAGCTGGGCGCGATGCCGGGCAGCGGCCTGTCGACGTGAGCATCTTCGAGCAGCGAGGACAGCTCGACCATGAGCACGGGAGTCCGCCGCTCCCACACGACCAGATTGGCTTGCCCCTCCGGCGCCGACACCCGCGGGCTGTTGCCCACACGAACCTGAATGGGGACGATGCTCTTGCCGGTCGGTACCAGAGATAGCAGGGCCCTGCCGTCACCACCCGTCATGCCCGTGGCTGCGACCGTCCCGTTGACAACCAGTTCCACCGGCTCCCCCCCCAACGGCGAATCACGAAGAAGCCCTTTCGCCAGCAGTTTGGCTTCGATCGTCGCCTGTTGACGCGGCACCGCAAGGCTGTCCTTCACAAGAATGGTCCCGGAGACCTTGTCTGCGCCCTTCACCGCGCCGCCAATGCACACATCGATCAGGAACAAGAGGGGAAAAGCTGCGGTGGCTATGCGGCGTCGGGACGACATTGGGATGTGAGGAGGAGGTGATGATCAGAGAAAGCTATCGAACACTTAGGAGGACCGTAAGGCCGTCAGGACCTCATCCACATGTCCGTCGACCTTCACCTTCCGGAACACGGCCTTGAGCTTGCCATTGGGATCAATTACAAACGTGCTGCGCTCGATGCCCCAGTGTTTCTTCCCATACATATTCTTCTCTTTATAGACGCCATACGCCTTCGAGACGGCAGCGTCCTCATCGCTCAATAACGGGAAGGGCAAGCCATATTTCTTGATGAACTTCTGGTGGGATTCCTTGCCATCCAAACTCACGCCGAGTATGACGCCCCCCGCCCGGACGATTTGGGATTCGACGTCACGAAACTCGCAGGATTCCTTCGTGCAGCCGGGCGTGTCGTCCTTCGGATAGAAATACAGCACAATCTGCTTGCCCCGAAAGCTTTTCAACGTCACCAGCTTGCCGTGCTGATCCGGCAGGGACAGCTCCGGCGCAGGGTCTCCCGCCGTGAGTTCTTTTGCCATGGATCGATCCTCCCTACCGAGGCCCACCGCCAAACATCGGGCGGGTCGTCGTCGTAGGATGCTCCTTCATAGCCTTCTCCGTCTGCGGATTACCGTACTGACGGAGGGCAGGCGAATCCCAAATCACCTTGTCGCCCGGCGCGAGATTGGCTGCTTCAATAAAGTGCTGCCTCGCGTCATCGACATCGCCCAACGCGTTGAGCACCAAGGCATAATTGTAATGGGCTTGCCCCGATTGTGGAGCCACCGTCACGGCTTGTGAAAAATACTGCTTCGCCTCTTGGAACTGATGGGCCTGATAGGCTTGCGTCCCTTGTTCGGTCAACGTCACCGCTTGGGGTGTGGCACTGCGCTCCAGCGCCAAGGGAACGAGCGGTTTGGGTTTTTTCATACAGCCGGAAAAACTGATGATCACCAAGAGCACCATGACCAATGACCACGCTTTCATGTGTTCCTCCCTAAATCGGAGCCAGCCCGTCACTTTGCATGCTTCCTCGTCTCTTCCTCGAAGGTCTTGCGGTACAAGACCTCCCATTCTGGGCTGCCTTCGACGATGCCGCGAGAGTAGGACGCCAGTTTGGCCCGAACTTTTCGGTCAATGTCCTGTTCCTGTGCCAGCTCACTGGCGAGCACCCGCTTGATCTCTTTCAAGATCCGTCCATCGTCGCTTTTCACTTGCACCAACGGGCTCTTCTTCACCGCTGATAGAATGACGTGCGAGAGGTGGCTCACCTTGTCTTCGCTCAGCATAACAAATAGTGATCAGTGAACGGTGATCGGGTAAAGCGGAGACTTACCGCACCAGGCGTCATGCATCACTGATCACCCATCACTTATCACTCCTCATAGAATAATGCCCCGTTCCCGGACCAGTTTCTGCTTGATCATCGTGAACATCTTCTGGTAGTCGACTTGGCCGGTTTCAATCTGGTGTTCGTAGGCCTTCAGCAGCTGGCGAACCTCGCTGTTCAGCCGGTCCTCGATCGACAGCTCCCCGGTGACGGCCTGATCCAACGTTTCGACGAGCGCCTTTGACGTCCCAGTCAGCGCGACATGACCTTCTTGGACCAGCCGTGCTGCCAGGGCTTCAGCCATGTGCCTGACCCGCTCCTTGGAGAGCCGCATGCGTCACACCCGTTCGACCCGAATCACCGGAGCTTCCATCCCTCGCCGCAGGACCGTCGCGTCGCCGGTGATGCGGCCAATGACATTGACACGGTCCGCCGGGACGGGATCAGGTCCTAGACTCATCGGCGTACGGCCGAAAAAAATCGCCAGCACCTGGCCGGCCCCCCAGAAGGCGACATCTCCGATCTTGACCTGATTGGTGGCTGTCTCTCGGTAGTCCCTGACGCCGTTGAGTTTGAAGTAAAACTCTTCTCCCCAGGTATTGACCGGAGCTTCCACCGGGAGCGCCGCGTACACTTCCTGAGCCGTTTTCGTGCTTTTCAGCTCCGCTTCCACTTGCACGGCTCCGACGGTAATGCGAATTTTTCTGCCTGGGTCAGCCAACGACGGGACGTTCTCCTTCCGTGGAACGAGACGATTGAAAACCCGCTCCCATCGCGGACTCTAGCTTGTTTAACCGGTGAAATCAAGGCTACAATCAGCCGTCACGATGCTGACCTCTACCTTCGTTCTGCTCAAGGGAATCGGTCCTGCAACCGAACGGCGGCTGTGGCAGGACGGTATTTCCGATTGGTCGAACTTTCTCAGCCGTGCGGTGATTCCCTACATCTCTTCGACGAAAAAATCGTGGTATGACGAAGCGCTGGCGACGGCTCAGTCACGGCTGGCTGGCGGCAGCGCGGATTTTTTTCGGACCTGCCTGAAAACCCGCGACCATTGGCGGCTGTTCGACACGTTCCGTCATCGCACACTCTACCTCGATATCGAGACGACGGGCCACTCCGCCCGCGAGGGGCTGGTGACCGTCGTGGGACTGTATCGGAGCGGGCGGATACAGAGCTTGGTCCGTGGCGAGAATCTGACCGAGGACCGCTTGCACGAGGCGTTCGAGGAGACCGATCTGCTTGTGACGTTTTTCGGCAGCGTCTTCGACATTCCCTACCTGCAAACGGCCTTCCCGCGCTTGAATTTCAACAAGCCGCATTTCGACTTATGTTTCGCCGCGCGGCGCCTTGGACTGCAGGGCGGGTTGAAATGTATCGAGCGCGAGCTGCAGATTCACCGGGACGCGGCCATTGAAGGGCTGGACGGATGGGATGCGGTGCAGCTGTGGCATCGGTGGCGGGGCGGCGACGACACGGCGCTGGATCTCCTCCTTCGCTACAATGCTGCGGACGCCAGGAACCTGGAACCCTTGGCCGAGCTTTTGTTCGAGCAGATGGTCGCTCGTTTCGGTCCACCCTCGGTGGGAACCTGTGATCGGCCTTCGCTGTCCGGCGATATGGTGATACCGTGAAAAGGTCTCCGCGATGGCTGGGCATTGGTCGAACCGAAACCGGGCATGTGCGCAGCATGAACCAGGATGTGTTCGCCGCCATCAACAGCTGCAATTTTTGGATCGTGGCCGACGGCATGGGAGGGCATCCTGCCGGAGACGTCGCGGCGCACGTGGCAGTCGATGCGGCCACCCAACGGGCCAAGGCGCTTCTTGCCGCGAAGGACCTTGCACCGGAGGTGCGGGAACAACACGTGATCGAAACAGTCGTCGCGGCGAATCGCGCCATCCACGAGAAGGTGCGGGAGGAGCCGGCCCTCAAGGGAATGGGAACGACGGTCGTGGCCATGACGATTGCGCAGACGTCTCCCCCGGTGGCGTACATCGCCCACCTGGGAGACAGCCGAGCCTATCGCTTTCATGCCGGCACCCTGACGCAGCTCACACGCGATCACACGCTGGTTGCGGTCTTGCTCGAACGCGGGTTGATCAACGACGCGACGGCCCGCGCGTATCCGGATCGACACGTGCTGGCCAAGGGGCTTGGCATGGGGCTGGACATGATGCCGGAACTGACCACAACGCCGCTGACCCTCGACGACGTCCTGCTGCTCTGCAGCGATGGATTAACCAAAATGCTCACCGATGCGGACATTGCGTCGGTTCTCGCACGGACACAACGCAACCCCCGGCGCGCATGTCATGACCTGGTCGAAGAGGCCTTGACCCGTGGCGGGGAAGACAATGTGACGGTCATCGTGTGTGCGTATACGACACCGGCGAAAGTCGGGAGTCTGGCCATTGACAAGACCTTACCGGCAATGTAGCCTGAGAGTCTAGCCACACACTGCTTCATGCGCCATCCGTGATACCGACTAGCTGGAGCGTTCTAAGGATGTTGCTGAAGCCTTGTCCTGTTGTCTGCTTCCTCGGCACGGTGGCTCTGTGGGCATCGGCCTGCGCGAGCCTGGCCGCCAACGACCCGAGTGCCGAAGCAGCCGTGCGCGCTCTCGTTCGGGCCAACGCCGAGAAAGACATCCAGACCATGTCTCGGCTCATGGCCCACGACGCCGACATCACCAGTTATACGATTGGGGGCAGAAAATACGTGGGCTGGTCGCACCTTGAGCAGGATCTTCAGGAAGAATTCAATTCCGCGGCCACCATCGAAATCCCCATACGGGAGTTGAAAGTCTGGACCAAGGGCGACGTGGCTTGGTACGCGATGGAGGTCGACTATATCCGAACGGTGACGGCCGGGAACGGCCCGCAGCGGGCACTGCTCCCTCTGCGCGAAACAGGCGTGCTGGAACGCCGCAACGGGCAATGGGTCCTGCTGTCCTGGCACGAATCGTTTCGCAGTGCGGGATGGCCCCTGACCATGAACGGTCCCCGGCCATCGTCGCCGGCCATCACTGTGACGGCATCGGGAAATGCCCAAACCGTTCCGGATTTGAGCGGCGAGTGGGAGATTCTGGAAGTGGAAGACGATAAGCGCTATCGAGCGACGCTGGACAAGGCCGGCAATGGCCCCTATACGCAGCATGGCGGCCGCTTCACCACCACACAGTTTGCCAACCGGCTCTGGCAGGGGACCTGGCAGCAGCCCGGGAATGATCGTGAAGGCGGCTTTGAAGTGCTGCTCTCTGAAGACGGAAGAGAAGCCAAAGGCGTCTGGTGGTACACGAGGGTCGGCACCCATAAGAACATTCCGCCACGCGAACACGGCGGCACCTACCAATGGAAGCGGCTCACCCCGCTTCCGGGTGCGCCGTAATGATCAGAACACCCAGGCACTTGCTCAGGAATCAGGCGGCTTCGACGTCGATCATTTCACGTCGTTTTGGAGGAATTATGCATTGGATCGTGCTTCTCGCAGCCCTGTGGCTGTGGCCTTCCCCGGCGCTGGCAGACGGTGGCCACGACCACCATGCAGTCCCGACGTTGAAGAATCAAACCGCGACCGTCGTGACGATCGAAAACAATACCGTCACCCTGACGTTCGGACCGATCGATCTGCCCTCAGGGCACGAGGGCGATTTGGCGGCATCGATGCCAAAGCATATTTTCCAACTTCCGAAAGACATGTACATGGTGGGCTTCAAGTCCGCCGTGTTTACCAAGGATGGGAAGCCACTTCCCCGCAATTATCTCCATCACATTCTGATGCTCAATAACGACAAGCCCAGCGTGTCCTGTCCCGGCGAACCTCTCTTTTTCAGCGGCGCCGGGCTGGAGATGACCGAAGCAAAGTTTCCGGAGGGCTACGGGGTGAAACTTGCCAAGGGGCAACGTTTGATGTCGGTGGTGGCGTTTTATCACAAGGCGCCTCCGACCAAAAACGTCATGGCCAGCTTCACCATGTACATGGCACCTGACGACCAGCCGGTCAAGGAGATGGAGGTCTACCAGGTCGGCGTCAACGTCGTCTGCTACAGCAAGTTTGCGCAACGAGGTCCGGACCAGACCGACGAAGGCATCGAGATCAAGCCCGGCGTGCAGGTCCACAGCGCACCGCTGAAATTCTCCATGGATGGCTGCGTCAAATTCGCCTACCCCCACGGACATGACGAACTGCTGCTGATTGCCCTGGAGAACAAGACGAAACGACAAACTTTGTTACGCACCGTGCCAGACGTCCTGCTCGACGGGACATTCCTCGAGTTTCAACCACATCAAGTGTACAAGGATCCTCAAGGCTTTTCTGTGACCAAGGAAGACGACTATGAGATGGTGATGGTCCACCATCATCCTCTCCAGAAACAGGATTTGCAGCACGGCATGGGCAACTACCTCTTATATATGACCCCGGGCACCTGTCCTTCCCCCGCAACGGCAAGCGTCCGATAGCCCACCCGCCTCTTGGGCCGAGAGGGACCAGCGCCAGCCCGCCGGGGGCGACGCCCGGTCCCCTACGACAGTAGGAGCGGTTTCCTCCACAGCCAGGCTGGGTTTCGAGCACAGACCTGTGATAAGCACTAAGCCGACTCCGAGCAGCAGATTCTCGTCCTCCCACGCCTGCGGCGGGCCCGTCTGACCTGTTGAGGCGCAGGGACGGTGACTTCTCTCGCTCTGGAACCGTGTTTCTTTTGGACACGAGTCGATGCCGCAGAGCGAGCCGATATCAATCCTCCTCGTCAACGAGCACGCCGAAGAAATCAAACTCGTCACCATCAGCCTGCGCGGTTTCTTTTCCGACGCCCGCATCGACGTCGCCTACTCGGCCGAAGAAGCCGAACGCATGACATCAGCCCAGTCCGGCGCATGGGCCGTCGTGCTCATCGATGAGGCCTCCCTCCCCGATGCGGCTTCGGCATTCATCACGGAACTGAAGCGTCGCGCCTCCTATGCCTCGATCATCCTGCAAAGCTCACGCACCGATTCGGCGGCAGCCCTCGAAGCGCTTGAAATGGGCGCAGACCTGTTCCTCTACAAGCACTCTCCCGCCTTCCTGACCGAACTGCTGTTTTGCACCAAGGAGGCCCTCGACAAGCGTGAAAGCAGATCAGCCGCAGCCCGGGCGGATACTCGCCATGCCTGGTTGGTCGACTCCCTGGGAGACGTGCTCTACGAACTCGACGCGGATGGACGCTTTGTGGCGCTCAGTCGTCATCTGCCAGCGTCGCTCGGCTATCGGCCGGAGGACCTCATTGGCCGTCCATACTCCACGTTATTTTCAGAGACGGAACAGCAGGTCGCGCGCTTTCGCTTCAACGAGCGGCGCGCCGGTGACCGGGCAGTCAGAGAATTTGAATTGACGCTCCAGGGGAAGGCAACGGCCGAGGGCATCGTTCTGATGCGTGCGTCCGTCAGTGCGCGCGGACTCTACGACCTCTCACACCGGTTCATCGGCACCATCGGTCTTCTCCGAGACTTGTCCAAGCAGGCGGCGCAACTTTCGCAGCAACGGCAGCATGCGGAGGAACTGCAAGCGGTGATTCGACAGATGAGTGAACTTTCTACGGCTCTCGAACAGCCGCTGTCCACCCTCTTGCACGAATCTCAGCAGCTTGCGGACGTGCTCCGCGAATCCCGACTCCTCGACCGCATGCAGGCCTTGACCGGCCACGCCGCGGCTTCGGCCGAACTCGTCCGGCGGTTGACGCGCCTCGCCCCTCCGGCAGCCACCGCGCACGTGGTTCATCGCCTTCTCAGTGATGTGCTGCAATCGGCCTCTCCCAGCGGCTTCAGTCCGGAGTTCGCCTCGGCGCTTCCGGACTATGGTGGTGATCGTGAAGCCACCACCCGTTTTTTTCGACAGCTGCTGGCCTATGCGGGCGCCTATCTGGCGACCGTGGGCCGGCCCCATATACTCGCTCTCAAAACGAGCGCCGGTGGCTTGGCTGATCCGGCTGATGCACCCACCCTCTTTCCCCTGACCCCCTCCGCATACATTCACCTGGACATCACCGAAACTGAGACAATGAACCCTTCCGGCCGTGTCCCATCTTCTCTGACGGATTCACTCGATGTGCTCAACCTCTATCGCCTGGCTGAGGAGCTTGGAGCGACGCTCGAGATCACGGCCCCGCCCTCAGGCCCCTTCCACGTGGTCGTGCGTCTGCCGACGAGAGCGACGCCTGCTTCCCGCCCCGCTCAGCCGCAGAGGGACGACGCTTCCGCCGTCGACCGCACGTCCGACACTCCGCCTGCTACTTTGCCCTCGGCCGCTCCAGCCGTCGTCACTGCCGCCCGCATTGACCGCCGCAGCAATCCACGGGTCGAGACAGCGTTGCCGGCAACGATTACGAGAGGATCGTCCTCGTGGCAGGGAACGGTCGTGAATCTTGGCGTGGGTGGAGCGCGGATACGCATGCCCGATGATTTCCCGCTGCCGGCGCCTCAGGAGGCGGTGATCTGGGTCACGACCGCCGTCGCCACCTTAGAGCTCCGCGGACTCGTCCAGATGCGGACCTCTCCGGACCGTCAACTCATCGTGCAATTCCGGGGACCGAATCAGATGGAGACCGCCGTGCTTGCCTCCCTCATCACCGCCGCTCGTGAGCGCTCTCTTTCCTTCACCCTGGACATTCGGCTGCCAGCTGCGGTCGAGCTCGAAGCCACTGGCCAGCCGCTGTCCTTCGATCTTGCCGAGCATGATCGCCGCGAAACAGTCCGCATTGCGACGGCCTTGACTGCGCGCCTGGAAACCACCTCCCGTCAGGAGCCCGCCACCCGCCTTCCCATCCAGGTGGTGAACCTCAGCCGTTCCGGCGCCTGTATCGTCGTGGGAGAGCATCCCGAAATGTCGGAAGGAAGCGTCCACATTCACTTTGCTCCCGTTCACAACGACCCCGGGTCCCATGAGCCCGGGGCGCCGGATGCCGTACTGGTTGCCCGCATCATCTGGACGGCCGATCCGACGGCTCACAGCGGGTTCCATCTGCCACCGCTCGAGAACGGAAGGCGGGCCGGCCTGCGCTTCGAGTCGCTGACCCCCTATGCGGAGCGCGAGCTGAATCGTGTCATCAGACAACACCTGCGCGCCCAGAGGTCAGGCGAGGCGTTCTCCATTCCGGCGCCCGTCGTCAGCGTCCCGCGGGAGTGCCGCAACGCCCGTGGTCAGGCGATTGCGATCACAGACGACCATCTGCGCCAACTGGCTGATCCACATCGGCCCACCATCATCATCGCGCCGGGGTATGGGCAAACCGCCTCGGACTATACGGCGCTCGCCTATTATCTGGCCGAGCATCATTTCCGCATCCTTCGCTACGATCCCACCAACCACCTCGGCAACAGCGAGGGCGAACTTCAACAGACGACCTTGCGCAGCATGCAGCATGACCTCGAACAGGTCATCGAGTTCGTCAGGCAGACCTGGCCCCAGGCGCCCATTGTTGTCCTCGCAAGCGATCTGTCGGCTCGCGCCGTCCTGAAAGCCGCCGCCCACGCCCCCCCTCTCGATCTGCTCCTGCTGGTCAATCCCGCCATTGACGTCGCAAGCCTGCTCATGGCCGTCCACGGACACGATCTCATTGCCGACTATCAATTCGGATTGCGGCGCGGCGTCTGCAATCTGCTGGGTCTCAACGTCAATGTCGATCAGTTCGTCGGCGATCTGGTCGCGGGCCACTGTGCCGATCTCGACTCGTCCTTGGAGGATCTGCGGTCGGTGCGTTCACCGCTCTGCATCGCCACGAGGCCGGCGGATTCCACTGCCTTGCCGCCCACCGATCTTCCGCATGCCTTCATGACGGCCTTGGGCACGCACACCCGGCTGGTGAACATTTCCTCGCCGGTCACCGACCGCCATTTGGACATCCACGGGGCGCCGCCAGCGTCCTTCAGACAGCTCCTCAGCCAGATCGGCTCGAACCTGTCGGTGCAACCGATGTCGCCACAACAGGAAATCGCCGTCCAGCCATACTTGGCGCGCCAGCAGCGTATCGAACAGGAGTACACCTTCCTGCGCCATGACGGTTCACAGATCAACCGGGAAGCGCTGTGCGCCGCGCATCTCAGCCAGTTGCCTCACCTCGGCAACCTCCATGAGTACCGAAAATTGCTGGATGACCTGTATGGGTTGATGAGCCCGCTCGAGCCGGGCGCCGTGCTCGTCGATGCCGGCGTCGGACAAAGCGATCTGACACGCGCCGCGCTGGTCAATCACACGTACCGTGCAGGCAAGGCGAGCTGGACCGGTCGGCCAGCGCCCCTGATGGTCGGAGTCGGACGGTCGCGAGAGCGGATCGGGCACGCCCGTCATGCGGTGCTGGTGTTGCAACGCGAGCTCGCCTCGGGATTTGTGGGTCGGCCGCCGGCCATGCCGCCGCTGACCATCGGATGGATCCAGGCCGATTGGATGAATGCACTCCCGTTCAAAAGTGGAGCAGTGAGCCGATTGATCTGCAATCTTTCACTCCCCTATGTGCCTTCTCCACTCGCCGCACTGAAGGAATGGAACCGGGTGCTGCACCCAGACGGCAGCCTCATCCTTACCACCTTTCAGCCGAGCACGGACCTCTCTCCTCTCTATCGGCGGCATCTCCGGCAAGCCAACCAGGACGAGTTCAGCGCGCAAGCACAAACCCTCCTTCATTACTTTGCACGACTCCGTGAGGCGATCCGCCATGGAATCCTCCATGCGTTCGATGAAGCTGGTCTCGCCGCGCTCCTAAGACAGTGCGGCATCGCATCGTTTCGCATCCTTCCGATCTTCGATGGCCAGGCCTTGGTCGCCATTGTCGGGAAACAGAATTCCTCTAGCTCCATTCGATAGGCCGGTGTATACTCCCTCGCTGTACAAGTTTGAACATCCCGCGCGCGCCGTGAGTTAACCGGTTCCTTGTCGGTGGAGCGGCCCGTCCTTCTCTCTATGAGCGTACGACCGACCGAGATAGCCTCCCCGTCGACGGCTTCATCAACAGAACTGTTGAATTTGGTCACTCGTTTCTCCACCGAAATCGGCGCGATGACCGATCTTGGCGGACTGGGCGAGCGCATCATTCAGGAGCTGTGCCGGGTCGGCGGCACGAGTCACGGCGCCATTTATCTGCTGGACCGCGAGCATGAACATTTTCGGCGCGCGGGCCTTGTCGGCGTTGCTGCAGAATCCTGCTTTCCCGCGACGCTTCCGCTCACTCACATGATCCCCCAACATCTGTCGTGCCCCGCTCAGGCGACAGAGACCGTGCAGTCGCAGAATGGAAACGGCGCCGCTTTGAACGACGCATTGGCGGCCATGCAGGCCGACTGGTCTCTCCCGCATGTCATCCGCGGCCGCCTCATCGCCTTTTCGCTCCTTGGGCGAAGCTGCACCCGGGAGCATGCCCCTCCGTCGATACTGTCGCTGCTCAATGCCCTGTCCCAGACCGCCACCAACGCACTGGACACGAGAATGCTGTTGGAAGACTTGCATCGCTCGCACGCTCTGATGAAGCGCACCGACCGCTTAAAATCCCTTGAAACGATCGCCGGAGGATTTGCGCACGAAATCCGCAATCCTTTGACCTCCATCAAGACCTTCATTCAGCTCGCCCCCGAGCGGAAAGATGACCCCGATTTCATTCGCGAATTCAGCCGCATCGTGCTCGACGATGTCTACCGGATCGAACGGCTCATCGAGGAGATCCTCGACTATGCCCGCTACATGGAGCCCAAGCTGACCGAGGAGGACGTCAACGACATCGTGTCGAGTTGCTTATACTTCATTGAAGTCAAGGCGGACAGCCGCGGAATCAAGATTGAAAAAGAGTTGGCGTCCGACCTGCCTCGTGTCATGCTGGACCGACAGCAGATCAAACAGGTGTTCCTGAACCTGTTTCTCAATGCCTTGGATGCGATGAGCGAACGGGGCGGGGTGTTACGCGTCCGGACCAGACTGCTGGCCAGGTCGGGCGGCAGGTTGTGGGTGCAGATTGAAACCGAGGACACGGGACACGGGATTCCGGCTGCGAATCTCGAGCATATCTTTGATCCGTTTTTCACGACCAAGCACGAGAGCGGCGAGCACGAAGGCACGGGACTCGGTTTGACGATCGTGCATCAGATCATCGAAGAGCATCACGGCGAAATTCAGGTCAGAAGCGTTCCCGGTAGCGGCACGACATTTCTCGTCAATCTCCCGGCGATTCCATCATGACGTCAAAAAACGGCAGCGAGTCGAATGCCAAGAAGCGTGTCCTCCTCGTCGATGACGAAGCGCGCGTCCGGGCTTCCCTGAAAGCCGTGCTCGAGCCAGCCTATGAAGTCATCCAGGCGGCCGACGCTCAGGAGGGCCTCGACCTCTTCCATAAGGAAGCGCCACACGTTGTGCTCCTCGACGTTATTCTGCCCGGCACGGACGGCTTGTCCGTCCTGCAAGCCTTGCGAACGGAGCAGAACCCGACCCCCGTCATTATGCTGACCGGGACGAAGTCCGTCAAAACGGCGGTCGATGCGATGAAGTTGGGGGCGGCAGACTACCTCTCGAAGCCCTTCGACGTCGAAGAATTACGCATTGTTGTGGACCGCGCCCTCAACTCTCAAGAACTGGAACGCGAAGTCAAACAGCTGCGGGCACAGGTCACCCAGCGGTATGCCTTTCACAACCTCATCGGCAAAAGCCGTCCGATGCAGGAGATCTACGGCAAGATTGAGCAGGTGGCCGACAGCCGGACAACGGTGCTGATCACCGGCGAAAGCGGCACCGGCAAGGAACTGGTCGCCAAGGCTCTCCATTACAACAGCGGGCGGCGCGACCGCCCGTTCGTCGCGTTGAACTGTGCCGCGCTCCCAGAGACATTGATTGAAAGCGAGCTGTTCGGCCACGAAAAAGGCTCGTTCACGGATGCGACCGCCCGCCGTGTGGGGCAATTTGAGCTCGCCAACAGCGGCACCTTGTTCCTCGACGAAATCGGGGATCTCAGCGCCATGACGCAGGCCAAGCTGCTGCGCGTGCTGCAAGAACGCGAATTCACTCGCATCGGCGGCGTCCAGGCCATCAAAGTGGACGTTCGCATCGTCGCGGCGACAAACAAGAACCTCGAGGAATTGGTTCGCAAGGGACAGTTCCGGGAGGACCTGTACTACCGGATCAATGTCATCGCCCTCTACCTTCCGCCGCTTCGCGAACGAGGAGAAGACATTCCGTTGCTGGCGAAACATTTCCTGTCCAAACGCATTGAGGAGGACAACCGGCCGAATCAGGAATTTTCCAAGGAGGCCATCGACCTGCTGACGCGGTATCCGTGGCCAGGAAACGTCAGGGAGATGGAAAACATCATCGAGCAGGCCTTTATCTGGTCGAAAGGCTCCGACGCCGTGACCCCTGAACATCTTCCAACCATTCTCCGCAATGACACCCGATCCTCGTCGCTTCGAGACGATACGCTGGCTGGACGCCTCTCCCTTGAAAAAGCCGTCATGGAATTCGAGCGGGAGATCATTCTCGACGCGTTGAAGAAGAACAACTACGTTCAAACCCATGCGGCCACCCAACTTGGCATCAGCCGGCGAATGCTCAAGTACCGGATGGATACGTTGGGCATCGGCCGTCCCGACAATGAAGCCGCCCCGCCAGAGCCCGAACCCCTCGTGCAGGAATAGACACATCCTGTCTCATAAATGTGCGGATTGTGTGGCAACTCATTGATATGCCCTTGGTCAATTCTACGTAGAGACCCATACGTGGAAACTACATATTGTGGCCTCCTTGAAGATCACCACATCCACTAGAATTTCGACGCATAACTCACTGAAAAGGAATATGTTTTGCTTGACAGAATTTGTCCATCGGAGTACATGAGCAATATATGGCGATTCCTGTCGTGACGGACACCTCGACGCGGAAGCCCACCGTCCTGGTCATCGACGATGAGGCTGGACCCCGCGACGCGTTGAAAGTCGTCCTCCGTCCCTTCTTCAATATTCAATCCGCTGAATCCGCTCAAGCCGCGATTGATGTGCTTAACCACCAGCCGGTTGACCTCATCACGCTGGATCAGAAACTCCCTGATCGGCAAGGCCTGGATCTGCTGCAGGAGATCAAACACGATCATGCCGATATCGAGGTGATCATCATTACGGGCTACGGGAGTCTGAAATCCGCGATGGAAGGCATCAGGCACGGGGCAGCTGGCTATTTACTCAAGCCGTTCAACGTCACCGAGCTGATTACGTTGGTGAATCAGACGCTGGAAAAGAAACAGCGGCTCGACTATCTCCGCCGCTATCTGCAGACCTCGACAGGTCTTTGGGGGTCCGAAGCTGAATGCGCCCAGGCGTGGAGGGAAATGCGGGCTGGATACGAGGCCATCGGTAAATCGTGCGCCTCGACGCTACCCTGGGGAGAAGAGACCGCCGATCTACTCCCCATGTTGTCCGACCTCCTCGAAGCCAAAGACCGCCAGCTCTTAAACCATTGCAGCCGCGTGAGCTTCTACGCCACCCTGCTCGCCAATCGAACGAATCTCACGGTAGACGAGCAAAAATCCCTCGCCCTTGGCGCGTTTCTCCATGACATCGGCAAGATCGGCAAAGAACCTTATCGCTTTGCCGACGATGAAATCGTCGCGACCGACTGTGCCCATGAACTGCGTGCGCACCCCGAAATAGGCGCGAGGATGGTGGCGCCGCTGGGCCTCCCGGCGGAGGCTAGTCAGATCATCGCCTATCACCACGAGCGATGGGATGGTTCAGGGTACCCCCATGGGTTAAAAGGGAACGGCATTCCCATCCTGGCCAGAATTGTCTGCCTCGCTCAGGCGTTCGATCATCTCACCGCCGAACTTCCCGATCGCACGGCGCTCTCGATTGACGACGCCAGCCGGTACCTGACCGAGCATGCGGGCACGTTTTTTGATCCCGGGCTCACCGCCTTATTCATTCAGGTCGTACAGGAATGCAAGGCCTCCCTGCCGGCAATGGCCATCGCGACCAACACCTCCAGCCGCTCGGACTCCTAGAACTGTCAGCGCTTTGTCTTCGCGCCCGCAATCAACTCCGCCGCCGTTGCTCGCACCTTGCTGGTGACCGTTTCACCGCCGATCATCCGTGCGATTTCCTCTTCACGCCCAATGCCCGTCAGGACTTTCACGGACGTCGTCGTTCTCTTGCCGTCCTGGTCCTTGGCCACCAGGAGATGATGCTCGGCTTGCGAAGCCACTTGCGGCAGATGCGTGATGCAGAACACCTGGTGAAACGCCCCCAGCCTTCGCAGCCGCGTTCCCATCGCCGCGGCCACGGCGCCACCCACGCCGGTATCCACCTCGTCGAAGACCAGCACCGGCACATGATCTTTCTCAGCCAGGACTGTTTTCAACGCAAGCATGATGCGCGAAAGCTCCCCGCCGGACGCGATGCGGCTGAGCGGCCGAAGCGGCTCTCCAAGGTTACTGGACAGCACAAACTCCACCCGGTCACGACCCGTGGCCCCGAACCCTGCCAGAGCCTCTTCCGGGGTGACGACGATCTCGAAGGTGGTCTGTTCCATCCTGACAGCCGCCAATTCCTTGGTGACGAGCGTCGTAAGCTGCTTCGCAGCTTCCCGGCGCTTTTTCGTCAATTGCTCCGCTCTGTCGATCACGGCACGTTCTGCAGCCTCGAGGCGCTTGGCCACGTCGGACATGCGACTCGTGTGATGCTCCAGCGCCTGCAACTCCTGCCTGGCACGCAGGGCCGTCTCCAGGACTGCCTGAACCGATCCTCCGTACTTTGCTTTGAGCCGTTTGATGAGATCCAACCGGTCCTCCACCACTGCCTGCCTCGTCGGATCAGCATCCAGGTCAGACACATAATTGCGAAGCCGGCCGGACAATTCCTTGAGATGAATCGCCGCCTCGCGAACCTGGGGTTCACAATCTTTCATCGCCGGGTCCGTCTGTCCGAGCTCACCCAACAGCCGGCCGATCCGTGCAAGCTGCATCAAGGCCCCCCGTTCGTCGCCCTGCAGCTCTGCATAAGAGATCTCAGCCAACTCTCGCAGACGATGGGCATGCGTCAGCCGCTGGCACTCAGCCTGCAGCCGCTCTTCTTCATCGGCCGCTACCGCCGCCTGCTCAATCTCCTCCAGTTGAAATCGCAAAAGCTCTTCCATGCGAGTGCGATCCGCGGCCACCTGCCTGAGGGTATCGAGCTGCCCCTCCAAGTCCTTCCAATCCCGGTAGGCCGCCTCATAGAGCCCACGTGCCGCTTCCGCGGATCCGAAGGCATCCACCGCCTCCAGTTGTTTGGCCGGCGCCAGCAACGACTGCTGTTCGTGCTGTCCGTGCACGTCGACGAGGGTGCCACCCAGTTCCTCGAGCACACGGAGAGCACTGAGCCCACCATTCACATACACGCGGTGGCGTCCGGAGCGGGAGAGGATCCGCTTCAGCACGAGATCGCTGTCGTGGGGACCGAGCACATCCCTGGATCGGAGCTGTCGAAGCAGTGGGTGCGTGGAGGGAAGGTGAAAGGACGCTTCAAGGTGCGCCTCTTCTTCGCCGGATCGGATCTGCTCGGACGAGCCTCTTCCGCCCACGAGCAAGGCGATCGCATCGATGAGCAACGACTTGCCGGCGCCGGTTTCACCGGTGAGCACCGTAAAGCCGGACTGGAATTGAATGTGGAGCTGTTCGATCAGGGCGAAATT
>DASTQE010000317.1:0-13958 GCA_035761895.1 Nitrospira sp.
GAAATGTGGAATGATCGATCTTTTGCGCGCTTGCTCTTGTTCTCTCCGGATTTCCTCATTCCGTATTCTTCATTTTTCATTCCAAATTCCTAATTTCAAATTTCTTCAAGCGGCCCTGCGGCCTGGCTTCCTGCCGCGAGCTTTCGCCGCTTGCGGGCCACGCCCCTTCCCTTTCGCCTCCACGCTCTTCTTCAATAGCGCCATCAGATCAATGACTTCGCCTTTCGCCGGTCGCTTTCCTTCATCCTTGGTAGGTTCGGTCACCGCTTCCGTCTGCCCGGCCTCCACGCGTTTCTCAATCAGCGCCATGAGGTCCTCGTGGTAGGTATCGCGATGCTCCTCGGGTTTCCAGGGCGCGCTCATGCCTTCGACAAGCCGCCGGGCCATCTCAACTTCACGCGGAGTGACACCGACGGTTTTAAGATTGCTCGACGGCACTTCGAGCTCATCGGTATCCCGTAACTCGTTGGGGTACCGGAGCGTATTCATCAAGATGACGTCCTTGTACGGAATGAGGGCGGCCACATACTGCCGCGTGCGGATGACGACGTTGGCAATGGCGATTTTGCCGGTTTGCTTCAGCGTTTCACGAAGGAGCGCGTAGCCTTTATGGCCCCGCTTGTCGGGCGCCAGGTAGTAAGGCGTCTCATAATGCATCGGGCCGATTTCTTCCCGATCGACGAAACTGAGGATTTCTACGGTTTGGGTCGCCTCGACGTTGGCGCGCCTGAAATCTTCCTCCGTGAGGACGACATAGCGGCCCTTCTCGTATTCGTACCCTTTGACAATGTCGTCCCAGGAAACCTCCTCTCCGGTTTCCTTGTTGTAACGCTTGAACCCGACCGGTCTCATCGTTCGGCGATCCAACATCGTGAGGTCGAAGCTGTTCCGCTTTTCTGCGGAATAGAGTCCGACCGGGATGTGGACCAACCCGAAACTGATGGCGCCTTTCCAGAGAGTTCGAGGCATGTTTAGTCCCCGAAAAAGTGATCACTGAGCAGTCAGTCAGCAGTGAACAGTGATCGGTGATCAGTCATGAGTGAACACACTGAAATCAATATAGAAGGTGCGCGGCGACTCATCGCGTGTCACTCATCGCCAATCACTCATCACGCATCACCCCCATCACTTCTTCCCGTCACCGATCACTGATCGCTCATCACTCGTTTACGCGGCCTGTGGTGTCCGTCTCTCTTCGCCAGCAGCGGCCTTCCGTTCGGCCTCCGCCTTTTCAATTTCTGCGTTGATCTCTCCCCCCAGCAGAAGCACCATGCCGCTCCAGTAGAACCAAAGCATCAAGACGATGACGCCCGCAATCGAGCCGTACACTTTGTTATAGTTGCCGAAATTATCGACGTACGCCTTGAAGCCGAGCGATACGAGCAGCCACATGACGACGGCGAACAGCGAACCCGGAGTGATCCAACGCCAGCGCTTGACCCGGCGGTCCGGGCAGATATGGTAAATCGCGCTGACGACGATGAGCATGAAACCGGCGATGATCGGCCATTGCAGCACATTCCATATCCAGGTGAAGGCGACGCCGTACCCCATCTGATCCGCGATCCATCGCCCGATCGTCGGACCGTAGAGCACCAGCCCCAGGGAGAGAATCACGAAGCCCGCCAGGGCGATGGTGAGAAGAATCGCGGTCAGTCTGACGCGCCAAAAGGGACGCCGGTCTTCTTTCACACCAAACACAACGTTCAGCGCATCCATGATGGCCGTTACGCCGCTCGACGAGGCCCAAAGCGCGCCGAGCGCGCCCAACGACAGGATATTGGCCCCGCTGCCCTCGGCGACCTGCGTCAGGAACCGCTGAACCATCATCAAGGCGTCGGCCGGAATCACGTCGCGCAAATAGCTCATCAGCTCGGGCATGAAGCGCTCGACAGAAAACAGGCCCATCAGCGCGGTGAGAAAGATTAAAGCTGGAAAGAGCGCGAGGAGCGCATAATACGCCAGTTGCGCCGCGCGCCCGAGCAGCTCGTCCTGCAGGCTTTCCCGCCACAGCCGCCGTCCCAACTCCATGACGCTCAATCCGCCCAGTGTCCAGGGATTTGCTGTGCGCATGTCATCCCACCCGCTCAAAGCCCGGCAGGATCGCTTTGAAAAAGGCGTTTTGCACCAGGTTGGCGACGATCTGCCAGGTATCGGCCCGCGGATTCTCGACGGGACCCGACAAGTCGGTGACGGTCGCCGCCTCATTGCGAGGCTCGTTCTCCAACAAAGTCAACACGCCGCCAACGACCGCCTCGTAGACTTTTTTCGTCAAAGACTTCTCCTTGTCCTGCTCCGGGTCGTACACCTCGACGTCTTTGAGCAACGGCTTCACGTAGCCGCGGATCTGATTGTCCCTGACGGACAATTCGCCGAAAAACGCGAACATGCCGCGATGTGTGTCCATGTCGCCGTACGCACGAAGGACATCGTTGAATGCTTCAACCTTTGTTTTCACGATTTTCGCGTAGAGGTCGAAGTCCGGCCGCGGCTTTTCCGGACGGAACGTCCCTTTCAAATCGGTGAGACCGCTGCCCATAAACTTGCCCGTCACTTTGACAATGCCGGTCCCCTCCTCCAGGCGGTTGCTGAGATTCTTCACCTCCATGTTCATGTCGCTAATGAACACGCGGTAGTCGGGATCTGTCGCTTTGTTGACAAAGCCCAGCTCACTGTTGAGGATTCGACCGTCTTCCACCTTGACCCGCACCGTCGAGTCCTTCTGCGCCTTGTTGACTTTCTCGGCGACCTTTTTCGCTCTTCGCACCTCTTGAGGCTTCGTCGCTGCTGAGTGCACATAATCGATTTTGGCGTCTTGGAGACGGAGTTCGTCGATGGCGACGACGGTGGATTCGTTCGAATATTGGACCCGTCCATTCAGATCGAGCGCCCCTTCCCGACATTGCACGTTGAACCGGCCGGCCACGGGCAGCAGATTCTTGACTTGCAGGCGATCCACTTTCACGTGTGCCTCGAGCCCCGGCACGGGAATCGCCAACAGGTTCGCCCGACCATCGAGCTGCAACTGTGACTGATCGGGGAACTGCGCATTTACATGAACTTTCGAGGGATAATCGTCGTGTTCGTCAGGCCGATTGGTGATGTTCCGGACATCCACCTCGATCCGCTCGAGGCGAAGCGGTTCCGAGGCGGCCTTGCCTTCGTCGTACGTCAGAAGGCCGTTCGTGAGGTGAAAGGCCCCTCGAAAACCGACGCTCTTTCTCAGCCGGTCTTGCCAGGCTTCGGCCTGCTCCTCGAGCACCTCTTTATCGCCTCTCCTGAGAAGTCCGTCGACGTGCTTCGAAGTGATGGCAAACGCCGGCGCCTCGACATGAAGATCGGCCCCGAGCTGTCCCGTCAACAGGGGAACAAGCTGGGCATCCGCAGTCACTTGGGGAATGGAGACCACTGGTGGATCCGGATGGATGTCCTGTCGGACCACGACGTCGCGAAGCTCGACGGACAGGGTCAACGGGTGGAGATCGAGCGCGCCGATGGACACCTGAAAGCCCGGCAGCGCCGAATTCGCCTCGCCTTCGACATAGCGCCGAAGGGGCTCATCGGCCACCCGCGCAAGAATCATCACCGCCAGAACCAGCAGGCTCAGGACGATGATCGCGATAGTCCATCCGCGACGGCGTTTGGCCATGGCCTCATCCGTTCCAGCGATCCCGGAACCCGTTCAGACGCGGAGTCATGCGGGAATGAGGAGCACTGCTCTCGCGGCGAGTGAACACCGATCACTCGTACCGGGTCGGACGTTGGCCTTGACGGGAGTCTCGTGATCCGCCGGACCGGCTCAACTGATCCAGCAGCGATTGTCCGGCGATGCGGACCAGATCCTGAACAAAGGCGCGGCCCGCGTGAAGTACGGCGCTCTGCAACCGGTCGCGTTCCTGGGTGACCTCCACTCTCAGCTCGTCCCACAGAGTTCGCAATGGCTTCATGATCTCCGGCATTGCCGTCTGTGCTCTCTCGGATCCCCCGCCTTCCGATCGATCATCAAAACGGAAGCGGCTGGTTCGCGATCGAGCTTTCTCGCGGCCATAGAACGGATAGACGCCACGTGGCTCGTGCGACTGTCCATCCTCCGGCATCACATCGGCCCCCCCGGCGGCGGGAGGATAGTATCGGTACACGCCGGAGGCTCGCCGACGCTGCTCGATGATCCCGGCAAACAACCCCAGAGCGATGGCGCTGCCCACCATGATCCAAGGTCGTCGTCTTGCCTGCACTGAAGGATTGAGATGGTGGGTCGTGGACTCGATGAAGCCGGCCGCCTTGTGTCTGGCCAGGTCGAGCGCATCCAACGCCGCCATTTTCGTGGACTCCACAGTGGCTTTCACCTGCCGTTCGAGCGTATCGATCTTGTCCGCCAGCGCGAGCCGGGTGTGGAGGATATTCTTCAAATCCTCTTCAACATCATGCGCTCTTTGATCCATTGGACATTTTCCTTCATGGTATGGAGGCTTCGACTCGGCGTGGTGCGCACAGTGCCGGCCAAATATTGAGCTCTGACGATGAACGTGATCCCGGTGCCGGCGAGAGCCGCTCCCACCAACCCGTAGCAGACCCATAGAGGCCAGGAAAACCATTCGTGGAGCCCGTGAACGAGCATGAGTAGCAGGAACAACGCTCCCAGAGCCCCTAAAGCGGCGCCGATGCCGAACCCTGAAGCCGCCCGTCCGGCTTTGGAGAACTCCAGTTTGACCTCGTCTCGCAGGAGCTGCGCCTCTTGACGCATGAGGGTCTTGGCGTCATCGAGGATCCCCCTGATAAGGCTCCTGAACCCGAAACCGGATTGTCGGGATGTCTCCTGCATTGATTACCTCATCCGCCGGGAGATCATGTACCCGATGCTGAGCGCGAGCAGCAGCGTCGGCCAAGGATAGCGCTCAATCATCGATTCGATCCGCTCACGCCAGCCGACAGCCCCGTCGCCGCTTGTCTCGGACAGGGCGAACCGATGAGGCTCCGTGCTTTCGGCCGTCATCGTTGGACGGTCCGCGGCACCGGGGGGATTCTGTAACGGCATCTTGTTCTTTCTTCAGCAGCGGCGTTGTTCCGCCCTTTCATGACGATACCATGCACCTACACGTCACCAACTGGGAGCATCCCTAGACAACGAGTGCTGCGTGCTGAGTACACTCCGGACTCAGCACGCAGGACTTAGAACTCAGCACTTCTTCTAGGAAATGCGCTCGAGAAGCCCGACCGGCGCGTGGTTCAACACGCGCGCCAGTGGAAGAACCCGGCGGCCGTTCAATGATTCAGTGGTGATGATTTCTCCGGTCAACAGATGACGAAACTCTCCGAGGGTCGGCCAAGGGGGAGGCGTCATCCAGGTGTCTTCCCACACCGACGGCCCCATCGGTGGAAGCTTACTGTCGGGATTCAGCGTGGCGACCAGCCGCGGAACGACGGCCACCAGCGCCTGCTCCTGGTACAGGCGGGCAAAGGCGCAGACGTGATGTTTCTTGCTACCGCCACATTCGAGTTGCAGATACTCGCCCTGTTGGAAAAGCTCCGGGTGCTGGCGGCGATATTCCAATCCCGTCATGATCGCATAGATCTTCACCCGCCCATCATGCGCCTGCTCGAACAGCCCCCGCGCGAATTCCGAACGATCCGGCCCCATGCGCTTCAGCGTCGCGCCAAGATCGTCCACCATCGCCGACCGAATGCCATAGTCCACGGGACCGCGGTTGTCGGGATCGACGAGGTGGAAGGACCAGAGCTCGGAGCCTTGGTAGAAGTCGGGCACGCCAGGCGCGGCAATTTTGAGCACCACCTGGCTTAAGGAGTTATACAGGCCGCAGCGCGCGACCCGTTCCTGGAACGGCAGAAAATCCTCGAGAAAGCGGTTTGATGGCGTCCGTTCAAGCGCCCGTTCGATGAACGTCTGGACCGACTGGTCATAGGTCGGACTCGGGTAGATCCAACTCGAATGGGCCTTGGCCTCGTATACCGCCTTCTGCATATAGCGCTGAATGCGTGCGCAGAATTCCTTGTAGGCCTCGTCTCCCATGGCTTCGAGCGGCCAGACTCCGACGAGTGTTTGGTAGAACAGGTACTCGTCATTGCGATCGGGCATCCGCTCGCCTTCGCTCTTCGTGAGGTGCTGCCGGTTCAGGCGGCTCCAGCGGCTCACTTTGAGCTTCCATTCCTGCGGCAACTCGGAGAGCACGTTGATCCTGGCGCGCACGTCCTCGCTTCGTTTCGTGTCGTGCGTGGACGACGCCGAAAGTGAATGAGGCCAGCGCGCCTGCCGCTCCCACATCCGTTTATGGAAATCCTCGACCGACAGACCAAACTGTTCCGGCTCACCGCCAACCTCGTTGAGAGAGACCAGCCGGTGATATCGGTAGAAGGCCGTGTCCTCGACGCCCTTTGCCGTCACCGGGCTCGTCGTCTGCTGGAATTTCATGACGAAGCGGATCTGCTCGTCGTGATCCTCCTTGGTACGGGCCTCGCGCTGCTTCAGGAGGATCGAGCGGATGAAATCGAACACTTGACCGCTGATCGCGGGGTTCCTTCGTTTGGCGCGAGCCACGGCCATGTGGATGTAGGCCCGGTCGCGGTCCGCGACGGCCTGCGTTTCTTCTGTGACGTACGTGCGATACACGGGGAAGCAGGCGATAATCTCCCTGATGGCATGCGTCAGATTGTTCAACGTAAAGTCGCGTGAGCGGCGATCCCGCTCGGAGATGCCGTTGAGCTGGTGGCCCAGCACGTTGATTTCGCTGGCCATCGACACTTGCATGATCAACTGCTTGCAGGCATACACCAGATCGGCATAGTCGTTCTCGCGATCGATGACCTTGGTGTAAAAAGAGGTGAAGAATTTTTCGTTGGCGCCCGCCACGAACAGCCCGTTGATGTGGTTAAGAAAATCATATCCGGTGGTCCCTTGGACCGGCCACGTTTCGGGCAACGGCTCGTCTTTGCCGAGGATTTTCTCAACCACGATGAACATGGGCGCCTGCGAGCTCTCCGGCTGGGACGTCGTCAGCTCGCGCAACTGCCGGAGATAGCGCTCGGGGTCGTACAATCCGTCGACATGATCGATGCGGCAGCCCCGTACGATTCCCTGCCGCACCAACTGCAACACCAGCTGGTGCGATTCCTGAAACACCGCCTCCTCCTCCATCCGAATCGCGGCCAGGTCATTGATGTCGAAAAACCGGCGGAAGTTGATTTCCTCCGATGCTACTTTCCAGGAGGCGAGGCGATAGGATTGTTCGTTGAGCAGCGCATCGAGGAGATCGAAGCTCTCCGAGCGACCGCGCTCCCCGTTAAAAATCCGCACATTGTCGGTCACGAAGTCTCGGATGACCGGACTCTGGTCCATCAGAGCCGAGAGGCGCTTCTTGACGATTTCCTTTTCGCGATAACGCTCGGCGATCCGTTCGGGGTCACGCTCATCCGACCCGGGGAAATTCTTCAACGCCGTCAGAATGCTTTGCAGTTCCAAGACGGGCGTCTCCTGTTCGCCTTCCGCCACCAACAGCTCGAGACGGTGCGACAGAATCCTCATCCATGTTTTCGGCGCCAACGGCAGATGGTGGTCCCCGTAGCGCAGAACGAACGCGCCATCCTCGTACGCGAGCTCCATCTCCTGGCTTTCAAGAACGGCGCCGTACTGATCGCCGAGGATCGGCAGCAGCACCTTATTTTCCAGTTCGCGTTTGATCGGATGCCAGTCAATGTCGAAGGCGCCTGCATACCGCGCGCTCGGACCGTTTTCCAACACATCGCGCCACCATCGATTCAAGGACTTGGCGATGCCCATATGATTGGGGACGACGTCGAGCACGATCCCCATCCCGTGGGCCTGCACGGTGCGAACGAATTCCTGAAACTCTTCCTCCCCTCCCAGCTCCGGATTCAAGACGACGGGGTCGATCACGTCGTAGCCGTGATCGCTGCCCGGCGCCGCTTTGCTGATCGGAGAGAGGTAGCAATCCGTAATGCCCAACGCGCGCAAGTAGGGGACGATGCGCGTCGCCTCGGCAAAGGTGAAGCCGCGATGCAGCTGCAGGCGGTACGTGGCCAAGGGAAAGATGGCCTGCGAGGGGAGGTTCATGATGCCCGCCTCAACACGCCGGCATCCACCGATGGAAGATGGGGGAGCACGACCAGCCCCGACTGGGACACGTGAAATGTCCTGCGGTCGTGTCCCGCGTCATACCCGATGCGGCTGTGAGCGGGAACCGAGCTGCCCCGGTCGGCGATGACCCGCCGCAGCCGGGCATGCGCCCCAATGCGCACGTCGTCCAGAATGACGCACTCCTCCAGATGCGCCCCGCGCTCAATGCGCACGCCTCTGCCGATGACCGATTTCTTGATCTCGGCATCGAGACACAACGTGCCTTCACCGATCATCGAGTCGTCGACACGCGTCCGCACGAGGGTCGCCATCGGCCGTTCCGACTCGCTCGAGAAAATAGGCCACGCCGGGTTGCGCAGATCGAACAGCGGCGTCTCGCCCAACAGATCCATGTTGGCCTGCCAGTAGGCTTCCAGGGTGCCCACGTCGCGCCAGTATCCGCGTTCCTCGTAAGCACGCAGCCCGGGAATGTCGTTGGTTTCGTGATTGTAGACATACACCCGGTGATCCTCGAGCAATTCAGGCACGATGTTACGACCAAAGTCGTGTGTGCCGGGACGCGAGGCGTCCCCTTCCAACAGCGGAACCAGCGCCGCGGTGTTGAACAGATAATTGCCCATGGAGGACAGCGCATAGCCAGGGCGGCCCGGCATGGCTTTCGGCGCAGACGGCTTTTCCTCGAACCCAATCATCCTTCCTTCTTCGTCGGCCTCCAGGATCCCGAAGCCGCTCGCGGCGTCCACAGGTACCGGTAACGCCGCCACCGTCGCGTCGGCATCGTGAGCGAGATGCTCAGCGAGCATCTGCCGGATGTCCATGCGATAGACATGATCCGCTCCAAAGACGGCGATGATATCGGGTTTCCAATCGGCGATGAGATTCAGGTTCTGATAAACCGCGTCCGCCGTGCCTTCATACCATCCGTCCCGCGCCCGCATTTGTGGAGGCACGACGCTCACAAAGCTGTGGGACAGACGCCCGCCGAGCTGCCAACTCCTGCGGAGGTGCTCAATCAAGGATTGTGAACGGTATTGAACGAGGACGTACAGCGACGTGATGTCTGAATTCACGAAGTTGCTGAGGACAAAATCGATGATGCGATACTTGCCTCCAAAGGGTACGGCGGGTTTGCTGCGGACTTCTGTCAGCGGCAGGAGACGTTGGCCCTTGCCTCCCGCCATGATAATTCCTAGAACCCGTTGCGGCTTCATTGCTCCCTTACCTGGAAGGCCTTAGGGCGCCGTCAATCAACGGCACGATACCAAGCGTACGGTGGTCCCCTAACTGGGAACTCCCCTAGTCACGCATGAGCAGGTCTCACATGCCGAAGACAAGTCGGCGGCGGGCGATGCTCCCTGGGGAATTCCCGAGTAGGTTTCCACCGGACTACCGGCGAAGATGCAGCCACTGATGCGCATTCGTGACGAGTTGGCCCTGTTGGCGCGGCGATAAGCGTAGGTTGGTCCTCATGATCATCTGGCCCCTCTCCGGATTACTGGTGCTCGCTCTCCTGAGCGTCCCTGCCCATGCGGTAGAAGAAGGGCCTCCAGGAGACCGGCCGAAGGAACCACCGCGTGCGGTGGAGCCGAAGAAAAAGCCGGAGACGGAGACTAAGTCCGACAGCAACGGAAAGCACGGAGCCGACAAACCGGCAACCGAAGAAAAGGCAAAGGCGACGGACGAGAAGACGAAAGACGAAAAGGCCAAGACAGAAGAAAAAGCCAAGACGGACGAAAAGGCCAAGACAGACGAAAAGGCCAAGACAGACGAAAAGGCCAAGACGGACGAAAAGGCCAAGACGGACGAAAAGGCCAAGACGGACGAAAAGGCTAAGACGGACGAAAAGGCTAAGACCGAAGAAAAGGCCAAGACCGAAGAGACCAAACCGGAAGAGCCGGCCAAAAAGCCGGTGACCTCGCTGAACCTCGCAATCAAGCTGGCGCTCATGGCGGACCCTCAATTGTTTCCTCTCGAAATCGAAGTCGAAATGGACAAGGGCAAAGCGATTCTCTCCGGATCTGTGCCCACTGAGGACGAGAAAGCCAAAGTCGCCGAGATCGCGGGGAAAATTGACGGCGTCGAAGGTGTCGTTAACAAATTGACCGTGATTCCGGCGTTGCGGGACAAGCTGGCGAAGAAACAGGATGAAAGCATTGCCCACGTCGTGCGGGACCGTCTGGCGCGAAGCGAAACGCTGAAAGCCGTCGGATTCGATGTCAAATCCGAGAACGGAATCGTGTACTTGAGCGGCAAGACGCGCTTTCAGGTCATCGCGCTCGAAGCGGCGGAGGCCGCGCGGCAGGTTCCCGGCGTCCGTGCCGTGGATACTGCCGGAGTGCAGCTCGTCGCCAAGGATTAGACGAAAAACTCGGGGGCTGGCTCTTGGGGTCGGATCAAGCGGGACGTGGCTCACTGCTGCTTGACCCGGCCTGAGCCTCGGACTGTGTGGAGGATCGGCTCACGCGTGTCATCAAGGATTTATCGGCGCATTCTCGCCAGCATCATCGGCACCATCACGTCAAGTCACGGTGGTTGCTCAGCGAGAGCTTCTCCTACGTCTGGTGGGGCCAGCTCGTCTCGCAGGTCGGCGACGGCATCTCCAAGCTGGCGCTCCTGTGGTTCGTGTATTCCGTCACCGGATCCCCGCTGAAAACCAGCATCATCGGGATTTTACAGACCGCTCCTGCCATTGTCCTGGCCCCCTTGATCGGAGTGGCCGTCGACCGTCTTCCCAAAAAAGCGCTGTTGATCACGTCGGACCTCGTGCGCGCGGTCGTCCTGGGTCTCCTCCCCTGTTGGATGTCGGTCGACAGCTTCAACGTCTCCACCTTGTACATCCTCGTGACACTGCATGCGGTGGCGACCGCGGTGTTCGGCCCCGCACTGACGGCCGCCGTTCCCTCATTGGTGATGCCATCGCAATACACTTCCGCCAATGCCTTGCTGCAAACCACGACCAGCTTGGGCATCATCTTCGGTCCCGCCCTCAGCGGATTAGGCATCGCAGCGCTGAGCTCGCAGGAAGTGCTTTGCCTCAACGCTTTGACCTATGTGATCTCGGCAGCCTGCTTCCTCCCGATCCGCTTTGCGCCACCGGTTTTGAGTCTGGTGTCGCGCTCACCGATCGCCTCCGCATGGCGAGACGTGGTTGACGGCCTGCGATACGTCATGCACGGTCGTCGGATTATCATTTTTCTCACTATCACGGCATCGCTCTACACCTTTGCCACGAGCGCCTTCACCACGCTCTTTCCGGTGTTCGCGCGAAAACTATTGGATCTAGGGCCAGTAGAGGTCGGCTATTTATGGTCGATGCTCGGAGTCGGGCTGCTCAGTGTGTCCGTCGCGCTGACGATTGTGAGCGCCTGGAGCATCAAACGCCGGCTCCAGGTCATCGCCTTCGCCAGCGCGATGAGCGGTCTTGTGCTGCTGGCATTCGTGCACACGAATCAACCGACATCGGCGGGGGTACTCCTGATGGTCTTGGGCGCCGGTCTGGGGGTCCTGACGCCAGTCGCGTGGGGCGTGCTTCAGGAGGTGGCCCCGGCGCACATGCTCGGACGAGTTCTGGCGTTTTACACTTTGGGCGCGATGGCGGCAGCCATGAGTGGTATTACCATTTTTGGGTGGATCACGGGACAGTTTGGCGTGCCTACGGCCGTCGTCGCGATCGGCATCGTCATGGGCTGCACCGGGTTGTCGGCGTGGCGTTTTCTCAACTATGTTTCTGATCGGCCGCCGAAGCGGGAACCTCCCCTCGTCCGGGGACAGGTCTAACGCGCTATCGCTATCTAGGGACCCCCCGAGTCATGAAATCCCTCGGCTGTATGCATAAGCCTCCCGGAACCTGAAGGGCGTAAGAACGGGGGGTTCCCCTAGTCTTGATTTGCAGGTTTTCCCGCCTTACTCTTTAGAGGAGTCCCCACGAGGCCGAAAATCAATGCGGACCAGCGGTTTGGGATCGCGCAACGCCCGGGGTAACCAACGCCAGAATGAACCAAAAGCCAGGGAATTCCTGGCAAGCTGTGTGCATGCATTCCGTTCGTCACCGGAGTGACCAAAGGTACGAGTATGACCACGCAAAGCGCTGACCGGCTGGAACAGAAGGACGCGAGCCCTTCCATGCCCGGATGGCAACTGTTGAAGACACGGGATTTTAGTCTGTTGTTTTGGGGCCAGATGACGTCCCAGATCGGCGACAGCCTGAACCGGGTCGCCCTGTTATGGTTCGTTTATCAGTTAACCGGCTCTGCGATGAAGATGGTGATGATCGGACTCTTGCAGACGATCCCCCCGCTCATTCTCAGCCCGTTGATTGGAGTGTATCTGGATCGAGCCAACAAGAAAACCGTCATGATCTGGGTGGACATTGCGCGCAGCGTGCTGGTCCTTCTGATCCCACTGCTCTATGCGTTCGACCAGCTGACGCTCGAGCGCCTGTACGCCGCGGTGTTTTTGCTGGCCATCGTGTCGACCATCTTCGGTCCGGCGCTTTCCGCGTCAGTTCCGCAACTCGTGCGACGTGATCAACTCACGGCCGCCAACGCACTGCTTCAAACCACGACCAATACCGGACTTCTGATCGGTCCGCTGATGAGCGGCATCGGCATTGCGTTGATTGGATCGCAGAATGTGCTTTACGTGGATGCGGTCACTTTCTTCATCTCCGCCCTCTGCCTGATCGGTATCCGCATGCGACCGCTGGACGCTGATGCCAGCAAGAAGAGGGCAAGCACCTGGAGGCAAGAACTGCTTGCAGGCATCCGTTTTGTGTATCTCGAGCAAACCGTGATGGCGTTGATGGTGGCGGCTGCGCTATATAGCCTCGCGGCAAGCGCTTTCGCATTTATGTTGCCGGTCTTCGCTGAGCAGAATCTGAGCGCCGGAGCCCTGGAGGTTGGAGCCCTGTGGTCGGCCCTCGGCGCGGGAATGCTCGCTACCTCTACGTGGCTGGCGTCCTTGACCCAGGGAGACTTGCACGGACGGTTCACGCTGATTTTTCGTTCGATGGCCGTCGGCGGTCTCGCGATGTGCGGACTGAGCGTGTTGACGGCACCTCTGGTAGCCGGAGCGTTGATCCTCGTGATCGGCGGCAGTACCGCCCTCTTCATGCCGATCGTGTGGGGAGTCTTGCAGGAAGTCACGCCTGCGCCGCTCCTGGGCCGTGTCTTTACCACCTTCAGCACCGGATCCATGGCCTCCGCCATGGCGGGGATGGCAGGGTTCGGGTGGGCTGCGGATACGATGGGACCTCACGTGAGTTTGCTCGGCATCGGGCTGGTGCTGCTGTGCACGGCCTGCATCGCTGCAATATCCTGCCGGCGGTTTCGCCCAGCTCCCACCGATGAAGCCGTTGTAAAATTGGCGGCATAGGAAGTACTGAGGGATGTGTCCTGAGTGCTGAGGCTTCTTCACTCAGGACGCTTAGCACCAGCACTCAGCACTTCGCAACACTCACTCAATACTCAACACTTCTTCAATATCAGGCCGCTCTTCGATGAGGGGCCTCCGAACTTAAACGACGGTCTAACTCACGCCAGTTGACGTTGGCAAAGAAGGCGTCGATGTACTGTCCGCGTTCGGCTGGGGAATAGTCGAGCAGGAACGCATGCTCCCACACGTCCATGACGAGCACCGGGCGGAAGCCCGCGACATTGCCGTGCTCATGCAGGGTGACCCAATGGTTGCTCAGACGTCCTGTCGCCGGATCCTGAAAACAGATCGCCCAGCCTACTCCGCGCATTTTGCCGACGCTGACGAAGTCCGTCTTCCAGCGGTCGTACGTACCGAACGACGCGTCCGCCTGACGCAGGAACGTTGAGGTGCTCTCCGGCTTTGCTGACGCCTT
>DASTQE010000318.1:0-10823 GCA_035761895.1 Nitrospira sp.
GTCGCCCGCGGCATGTTCGGCGCCGTCATCGTCGATCCGAAAGACGCGAAGGTATGGCCCAAGGCGGACCGCGAGTATGTCTTGATCCAATCCGAATACTTCAAGAATCCGGACGATGTGCAGGCGATGTTCGATCGGAAATTAGACGGAGTGATGTTCAACGGCGGTCTCTTCAAATATCATCCGTTCGTCACGGGCGGAGGAAAGCTGGATGCCAAACCGGGAGAACGGGTGAGAATCTTCTTCGTCAACGCCGGCCCGAACGAATTCTCCGCGTTTCATCCGATCGGCGAAATCTGGGACAATGTCTATGAGAGCGGAAACACGGCCAATAAACTGACGGGGGTCCAAACCTATGTCGTTGGGCCGGGCAGCGCGGCGGTGTTCGATGTGGTCGTCGAGTCAGCCGGCGCCTACCCGCTCGTCACTCACTCATTGACGGGAGCTCTTCGTGGCGCCATTGCCGTGTTGGTGGCTTCGCCCGATGCCAAGGCGGCTCCGCTCATGCCGATGGTGCCCTGGAAGGTCAGCACACCGCAGACTGAAATCACGCCGGCGCCCGCCCACTAAAGAGCGCCGCGAACCGAGGTCCTCCCGGGGTACAGCCGCTCACTACACGACCGACGGACGTTTTCCGTGAGCAATCAGCATCAGTCGTTTGCGTTTCAGGGGACGGTCCGGGTCGCGCGTATAGTGGGAGTGATCCTCCGAGATTTCGACCGAGCTTAACGGGAGCGAAATCTCCTGGCGCATGTGCGGGACGGCCGTGTCCAACGAAAGAGATACCAGTTGGTCGGTGCAGCCGGTCACTTCGGCGCTGAGATCGCGCTGATCTTCGAACTGAACCGTCACCCGCTCTTCCGGATTGATCCACTCTTTGATGGCTGCCGCCTTTTGCTGATTGCTCGAATCTCGACGGTGGACCATAAGTCTCTCCTTACGCCGCGCGATAGGTGCCAGACTCTTTAATTTCCGGTTCACCAACGACGCGAGAACCGATAACGGCACCCCAGACGGTCGTGCCAAGTGAGAGCAGGCCCCCGATGGCAACGAACCAGGCCACCGATGAGATAATGCTCAGAGCCGGGAGGGTGTCCGTCTCCGCTCCAATGCCCATCGTGCTGGGAGGCAGGAACATCAAGATGAAGGTCAAAGCACCCCAGAGTACGAGACCATGCAAGAGGCTCTCAATGTATCCTGAGGCATTAGCCACCCAAGCGGTGACATAGCCACCGATAAACGACGCCGTCACCCAGGCGAGACCGCTCCAGAGCAAAAGCCCTGCGGCCGCCGTGCTGCTGCCGCCCTCTCCCGACTCCGTCTGCAGAAACAGGACGCCAAGCCCGAATGCCGTGAGTACGATATGAATTCCGAGCGCGACGAAGAGACCGGCAACAATGGCTGGCCAACGGAAGAGTACGATCCTCGCTCGATCACGGAATGGTAAAAAAGCCATGGGTAGATTGTCCTTCTCATCCGGTCGCGCCGGTCACCAGACAGGAACGAGTTCGCCAAGTTGGAATCGAGCGTCGCGCCTGTCAGGCGAGCAGGAGCTCTGAGACAAAGATAGCACTGTCCCCACGATATCGGTCAGACACCCTTCGGTCACGTAGTGCGATCCATGGCTGATAGAGCAACACCCCAGCCCGGCCCCGTCCGCGCCTGGGACTTCCACTAGCCCCCTGTCATTGCTAAACAGAAACGTCAGCGTCCCTACCGGCATCGGCGCTTTCCACAGAACAGACAGCCACTGCCGTGCCGCATGGAGGCGATCAGGTGGTCCGGGTCGAGATGCAAGTGGGAAAACACACGCTCACTCAGCTTCTTTTAAGAACTAACAGCAGCGATCAGTGACGAGTGATGAGCCAGCAGAAACGTCTTGTTTCCCCCCACTCATCACCGATCACTCATCACTTATCACGCATCACTCAGCTGATGTTGGGCGCAACGAAGACCAAGACTTTCAACCGCTGACCGCTGTCATTTTTCACACCGTGTTCTTCACCGGCCTGTGCCATCGTGCCTTGTCCTGGTCCCAAGATATGTTTCTCAGCTCCCACTTGGAAGGTGCCCTGTCCCTCGAGAACCAGATAGACCTTATCCTGCTCCCCATGAATATGGCCTTTCTGTTCCTGACCGGGTTCAAAACAATAGACGTCACAAAAGAAACGCGCCGTTTGAAAGATATTGTTTTTCTTCATTTTATCACTGCTAAATGACTGATAATCCGCTAGCTTTATAATCTTCATCTGCGCTCCATCCCTCCTATCGGCCATCGGCTATGACCCGCGTTGCCTGATCTCACCTTTGACCAGTTGAAGGCTTTTCGGCTACCCTCTTGTCCGGCTGCCGAACATCATGAATCGAGCTGAGCGACGCCGTCAAGAAGCGACGCGAGACCAGCGCCCTGCTGGGAAGGTCGACGTCTGGCTCGAACAAGGACGTACACACCAGCGGGCCGGTCGTCTCATTGAGGCGGAGGCGGCGTACCGGCAGGCGCTCGAACTTTCCCCGCATCATGCGGAAACGCTTCATCTTCTTGGCCTCGTCACGTACCGGCAGCACCGCCTTACCGAGGCCTTGAACTATCTTCATGCAGCGATTGCCCGACACGCCTCTTCCCCCGTCTACTGGTTCAACCTCGGCGTTGTCTTGCACAAGGCCGGCCGCTCTGAGGACGCGGTGACCGCCTATGAGAAAGCCATCGCGCTGAATCCACGTTATCCGGAAGCCTATGGAAATCTCGGGAACGTTCTGCGCGAGACGGGCAATCTGACGGCCGCCTTACACGCCTATCAGCAGGCGTTGGCCTATAACCCGTCGCAGGCTGACATCCACAACAATCTCGGCGTTGCGAAGAAAGACCGGGGAGATCCGAAAGGCGCCATCGAGTGCTATCGCAAAGCTATCGACCTGAAACCCACGCATGCGGAGGCCTATAACAATCTCGGCCTTGCGCTGATGGAAGTCGGCACGCTCCATGATGCCATCGCGGCCTTCCAACAGGCCCTCGCCCTCATGCCGGCCTACCAGACAGCCCGATACAATCTGGGTATGGCGTGGTCATGGACGGGGGACGACGCCAAAGCTTGCCAGTGCCTGGAACAGGTCGCGCGAGCCAGGCACGATCACGGCAAACTTGTCGCTGAACCCGCCGTCTACCGGTCTCGAGTCAAACATGATCTCGAACAGATTCACTATTTGCTCGACCGACAGAAGTTGGACGAGACCCAGCGTCCCTATATCGAAGCGTTGCAAAACCTCCATGAGCACCTGAATCGTGATGCGTCCTCACGTAACCGCCTGACGATCGATCCCCGGGAACTCTCAGGCATCGCGGCCTCCTTTAACCGCATCCTCTTCTGCGAGCCTCCGGCGAGACTCGAGCAAGGCGCCCTCAATCCCTCGCTCGATGTGGAATCGATCGAAGCGAAGTACCATGCCAAGCACCCCGAGGTCACCTTCATCGACGCTCTCCTGAACGACACGGCGCTAGATGCCCTTCGCCGCTTTTGTCGGGAGGCGACGATCTGGAAGAAGGATTACGAAAACGGATACAGCGGAGCCTTCCTCGGAGACGGTTTCGCTTCACCCCTCCTGTTTCAGATCGCCCACGAACTGCGAGCGAAGTTCCCCCGCATTTTCAAGCACCATCGACTCACCCAGGCCTGGGCGTTCAAACATGACAGCGCTCGGCGCGGGTTGAACATCCATGCCGATGCGGCGGCCGTCAACGTCAATTTTTGGATCACGGAAGACGAGGCCAATCTGAATCCGGCCACGGGCGGCCTGGTGGTGTACGACAAGGAGGCGCCCGGCGAATGGAATTTCAAAGACTATAACAGCGATGGGAACAAGCCAAAGATTGTGAGCTGGCTGAAGGAAGCGGGAGCGCAGGCTATCAACATCCCCTATCGGGCCAATCGAGCGGTCGTCTTCAATTCAGACTTATTTCATGAAACCGCTGACGTCAGGTTCAAAGATGACTATGTGAGTCGCCGTATCAACATCACCCTCCTCTATGGCTATCGCGGACAAGCGTGAGCGACGATCAACCGGTTTTTGGCCATGATACCGGCGGTAGCAGTTTTTCAAATTCCGCCGCCGGCATCGGACGGCCAAAGAGATAGCCCTGTGCCTGGTCGCACCCTTCCGCCAGCAGGATCGAACGCTGTCGTTCGTCTTCGACTCCTTCCGCCAGCACCTCCAGTTGCAGGCTGTGGGCCATGGCAATGATGGCGCGTACGATCGGGACCGGTTGCACGCGGCTCAACAGTTCTCGGACGAATGATTGGTCGATCTTCACTCGATTGACAGGCAGTCGCTGGAGATAACTCAGCGAGGAATAGCCGGTCCCGAAGTCGTCAATCGCCAGTTGCACGCCCATCGTTTTGAGCTGCTGCAACACCATGATCGAGGTGTCGACATTGCGCATGGCCACGGATTCTGTCAACTCCAATTCAAGACGATCGGGCGCCAGTCCCGTTTCGGCGAACATGTCTTCGACCGCCTTCAACAGTGTGGTGCCGTGAAAGAGGGAATTGGAGAGATTGATGGACACGCTGGGAATCATGAGACCCCGTTGCTGCCAGATCCGGTTCTGGCGACAGGCCGTCCGCAGCACCCACTCGTCGATGGTCCGGATCATTCCCGTGTCCGAAGCGGCCTGGAGGAACTCGGCGGGGGTCAGCAGCCCCCGCTGCGGATGCTGCCATCGCAGCAGCGCTTCCGCTCCCACGATCCGGCCGCTGCGGAGATCGATCTGCGGCTGATAATATACGACGAATTCCTCGCGCTCCGTCGCATGCCGCACTTCTCCCTCGAGCAATAACCGCTCGTTGGCTTCCGCGTTCATGGCATTCGAATAGTATTGGAAGTTGTTCCGTCCTTGCTCCTTCGCGTGATACATGGCGGTGTCTGAATTCTTGAGCAGCGCATCGACCGAGTCGCCGTCGGCCGGAAAAATTGCGATGCCGATGCTGACGGTCACGAACACTTCATGCCCGCCAACGGAGAACGGCCGCGCCAGCGCCTCGAGGATTCGTCTGGCAACTTTGCTCGCATCCTGCACATCCCGCAGATTGGTCAGAAGCACGGTGAACTCGTCCCCTCCGAGGCGCGCCAGCTCGTGGGTCTGGGCCGTGTCCGTCGTACGGCCGATCGAATCGCTATGCCGCACCGATTCCATCAGCCGGTCCGCCACATGCTTCAACAGCAAATCTCCGACGTTGTGACCCAACGTGTCGTTGATCATCTTGAAGCGGTCCAAGTCGAGAAACAGCAGCGCGAGATGATACTGGTAGCGGCGGGCATGGGCAATCGCATGCCCGACACGATCCTTGAAGAGCACCCGGTTGGGCAGACCGGTCAGACTGTCGTAATAGGCGAGCCGATGGATCTCCCGCTCGGAGCGCTTCCGCTCGCTGATGTCCTGAGCGGTGCCCACGATGGTCAACGCTCTCAACTGGTCATCAAAAATCCCCTCGGCCTGTAAGTTCACGACGAACTCGCTTCCATTCGGCAGCACGATTCGGTGATCAATATCACATGGGGTCCGGTCGGTGAGAATACGCTTGAGCGCTTGCTCTACCCGCTCACGATCTTCCGTGTCCACCGCCTGAAGAAAGGCGTCCAAGGTGCCGCCAAAATCCTGCGGCCGGATGCCCATCAGCCGGCAGAGCTCCGACGAGGCGGAGAAGTGCCCGGTCTGTGGCTGCCATTCCCAATTGCCGATTTTGGCAATCCGCTGCGCGAGACCAAGTCTGGCCTCGCTGCGTAGCAAAGCATCCAAGGTCCGGCTCCCGCGCAACATGTACCGGACGCGGTGACTGAGAATCACGGGACTCAAGGGTTTCATAATAAAGTCCGTCGCGCCATGCTCATAGGCGCCCGCAATCGCCTCTGCGTCGTCGAGGCCGGTCATCATCAAAATCGGAACACGGCTGCCTCCCACGGATGCGCGGAGCCGTGAACAGGCTGTATATCCATCCATCACCGGCATCATGACGTCCAACACGATGATGTCGGGCCGGCGCAGCCCGAATTGCTCCAGCGCTTCAGCGCCGTTCACGGCCTCACAAATCTCAAGCCCTATGTGCTCGAGCGCCGCACGGACAAACGTTCTGACCGGTTCGTCGTCGTCGACCACGAGCACCGTCGCTGATCTCTCGATTCTGTCCACTCAGTGTCCCCCGTTTATTCCGTGTCGCCCGACCATTTCACAAGGAAGTCACGATCCACGGCGTAGCGCTCGCTTCCCGTGAGCTCCGGCTCCGCGACGCTCGCGCCTCCCACGGAAAGGCCTGACCGCCATCATCTCAAGAAAGGCATGTAAGATTTTGTCTGTCCGACCTCGGTATTGAACCAGGGTAGCAAACTCGGATCGAATCGCTAGTTAATTCCGCTTTTTCGGCCCACCAGTTCTAGTGCGATTGCTAGATGCATCCTCGTCCCACTTTCCCGTTCTCATTGAGCCGAGAAACCGAATATAATCAGCCAATTCCCATCGGTCGGACATCACATGCTGAAATCATGAGCCCGTCCGGCGAGCTCACATTGCGGTCTCAAGGATGGTTGATGGGGTCTCTTGTTAGCATCACCATCGGAATCTTCGTCCTCGACAGTTTTTTTCCACTTGGTTTCGTCATTCCCGTCCTCTACCTGCTCCCGGTCATCCTGACGATCAGAGTCCGCCGTCCAACGGCCCCATTCATCATGGCCGGCTGGGCGACCGGGCTGACCGTCGCGGGGATCTGGATTCCGTCCGTGGCTTCACTTCAACCAGGCCTCTTCAACCGCTCGCTCGTGATCCTCGCCTGCTGGATCGCAGCCACGATCATCTGGCATACCACGCAAAAATACGCGAGGTGGGAATTGGAAGCTCTCGTTGCAGCCCGGACGGCGGCACTCAAGCGGAGCGAGACCACACTCCAAAGTTTTTTCAATTCCACCGATTTGATGATGGGCGTCGTCGAAATTGTCGAAGGACGCCCCGTCATGGTCATCACCAATCGTGCAGCCCTGGCCGCCGGCGATTGGGGCGAGCACGCGTCAGAGTTGCTCCCTCCGGCCCTGCGATTGGCACCGGGCGCGCCGGAGTTCTGGGTACCGCATCTCGAAGCCGCCCGTCGAACGGAACAAACGGTGCACGTCAACTACCAGATTCCGTCAACGCCGATCGCGGCGCTATCCGAACGGATCATGACTGCGGCGCTTTCGTTTATCGGATGCAGCGCCGGTGGCAACGGCCTGTATGCCTGGATCGGTGAAGACATCACTGAGAAAATGCACCTTGACCGGAGAACGGAGGCGAGCCGGCGATCGTTGGAAGTCAGCCAGGTCCAGTTGCGCCAGCTGACGGCTCAATTGCTCTCGGCACAAGACGACGAACGGCGCCGTATCGCGCGTGAATTGCACGATGAGCTGAACCAGCGGGTCATCAGTCTGGCATTCGATATCGATGATCATATGCAGCAGGCGCCCGGCCTCCCCGCGGCGGCTCGCACGACCCTTCAGCTCGTCAAGAACGAGGTCGCCGAGCTCTCAGACCATTTGCGGGATCTGGCCCACCGGCTCCATCCGTCCGTTTTGGACGATCTCGGCATTACGAGCGCCTTGCGCGTGTGCGCTCAAGAATTTCAACAACGCGAGCATATTCCCGTTCATCTGGCACTTGCAGAATCCGACAAGCCGCTGGGCCGTCATCTGGCGGAGTGTCTGTTCCGGGTCACGCAGGAAGCGTTGCGCAATGTCGCCAAACATGCCGGCGCCATGCACGTGTTCCTGGAGCTCACGTATCATGAGGATCACGTCCTGCTGCGGATCGAAGATGACGGAAGGGGCTTTACGCCGCAAGACCGTCGCAATATCCAACGGGGGCTTGGCCTGGTCAGCATGGGTGAACGCGTGCGTCTGGTGGAAGGCACGCTCACCGTCACCAGCGATTTGGGCCGAGGGACGCGATTAGCGGTCTCAATTCCATTCACAGGAATCTCAAATGAGCAAACCTCGCATCTTGCTCGCTGACGATCACATGCTGGTCCTCGACGGGCTGCGCCATCTCCTGGAACGGCATTACGATCTCGTCGGCGCCGTGCAGGACGGACACTCGGTCGTCAACGCCGCCCGGCGACTGCAACCCGACCTCGTCCTCATGGATGTGGCCATGCCGGTCCTCAACGGTCTGCAGGCCGGGAAGCGGCTGCGGGAACACCTGCCGAATGTGAAGCTGCTCTATGTTTCGATGTACGGGAACACGCCCTATGTCGAAGAGGCGTTGCGGATCGGCGCGTCTGGATACGTCCTGAAGCGATCGGGATGGGAAGAACTGTCTCGCGCCATCGAAGCTGTCCTGGCGGGAAAGCAGTATGTCTCTCCCCAACTCTCAGCGGCGCTGGAACAGCCGGCCATTCAGCCGCCCGCGGCATCGGAGGGCACCATGCGCTCATTGACGGAGCGTCAGCGACAGATTTTACGATTGGTTGCGGCAGGCTACACCGCCAAGGAGATCGGCCGGATGTTGCACATCACGTCCAAGACGGTGGAATTCCACAAAGGACGGATGATGCGACAGCTGCAGCTTCAATCGACCGTCGAGCTGGCGCGTTACGCCCTCACCCATGGTCTGAGCAATCTCTAGCGGGAGCCACGAAGAGGTTAGGCGGGTTGGCAGGGGTCTCTCGTCGACTCCTTCTGGTAGGGCTGCAGTTCAAGCTGGGTGACGGTGTGCTGAAGGCGCGCCCACTCCTCAGGCGCCAACGTCACAAATTCCATTCCGAACTGTTGTACACGGCTCCAGCGGACAACCGCCTCTTGAATCTTCAACGGTGGCTCATGCTCTGAGGCATGGATGCGAACTTCCAGCGACGTTCCGGGTCTGACCTCCGTCTGACTCTCTACGCGGCAGCCTCGAAGCGACAAGTCCGTGATGTTGCCGTCCCCGCCGACGATGTTGAGCGACGTGAAAGAACTACGGAACCGCACCGGGAATCGTGGAGTCTTCCGCTGCTCCATACAAACCTCAGAAGTGCTGAGTGCTGGGCGCTAGGTGTGAGTTTTGAACTTGTCAGCCCTTAATATTGCCAATTGGCCGTAGTTCCGCCACTTTTTTGGTGATTCCTGCGCCCTCCTCCGTGTCGACGACTTCGAGCAAAGCCCGTGTACAGGAGGGACCGAGAGCAGGGAACGGCGACAGGAAGCAGGTGCCGTTAATCGAGTTCGAACTTCTTGGGGAAATTGGTGAGGTTCCGGCAGCCGTCCGCAGTCACCAAGACCATGTCTTCGATCCGGACAGCACCCAGCCCCGGATAGTACAGGCCCGGCTCGACGGTGACGACGTGGCCTTCCAGCAACAACGAGCCGGTGCGGCTGATGCGCGGTGCTTCGTGGATGTCCAGGCCGACGCCATGGCCAGTACCGTGAAAATACCCCTGCATGCGGCCGTTGACCAAACCGGTTTTGTATCCGGCTTTTTCGAACCGGTCGCAAATTCCACGGTGGATTTTCATGCCGTCCGCGCCGTCCTTGATCTTCGTGATCGCTTCCTCCTGGGCGTCCTGCACGGTTTGATACAGCTTCTTGAGTTCCTGACTCGCCGTGCCACGGATCACGGTTCGCGACATGTCGGCGAAGTAGCGCGAGGACGCCGACCGAGGGAAGACATCGAAGATAATGCTGCGATGCGCCGGCAAGGGCCCGCTCCCTTCGTGATGGGGATCACAGGCCTGCTCCCCGCCCGCGACGATCGTGTGTTGCGCCACGCAATCGCGCTCCATGAGCTTCACGTTGATGAGCTTCTTGACCCGTTCCGAGGTCAGCACGCCGTTCTCCAGCCACAGCTGCCCCTGGTGGATCGTCGCCTTCCGCAGCAGGTCGTGCGCGGCGGCGACGGCGTCCTCGGTCGCCCGCTGCGCTTCTTCGATATGGCGCACCTCTTCTGCGGTTTTGATGACGCGCTGTTCGTAAAACGGGTCGGGTTTGGAATGCACCTGATAGCCAAGTTCCTGCAACCGCGCCGCGTGGCTATACGGAAAGTTGGCAGGCACCAGCACCTGCTTGATTTTGGCTTCGCGTAACACCACGTGCACGATGTCCGCGCTGCCCGGTGCGGCCACGCCATGGTCACGGGCGCGGCGCTCAATCTCCGAATAAGAAAGCACGCGGTCGACCGCCGCCTGACTTTTCGCCCGATCCATCTCCAGATCGTTCATGATCATCATGCGCTCGCCCTTGATCTCGAGATAAATAAAGGGATCCGGCGCGATGAACTTGGTGGCGTGATAGAGGTTTGAATCGAGCTCGCTGGCCGCGATGAAAACCGTAGCTTTATGTGATTGTGAGGGCGATCGAGACATGGTGCCCGTTACTCGTTAGACGTCAAACGTTAATCGCTGAAAGCCAAACGGAGACTTCTGAAGCCCTTCGTTTAACCTTTAACGATTAACGCCTCTGTGTACCATGCAAACCGTGGAGGGTCAAGGAACAGCCGGTGCTGATTCCAAAGGAGGGATGAGGTCCTTCGACACCGTTTTATTTTCATCCGGTGTCACCAAGTCAATCGGCAGCATGACCGTGTTCTTCAGGACATCGACTGCCAATTGCGCCAGACCGGTAAGGCCGGTGGCAAACGACTTCATCGGCATGTAGGTGACCTCGGGATCCTCGATGGAGCCTTTCACCGCAAACATCGCGGTGGCAAATCCCTTGCGCTCCCCGGCGAACAGACGGCCGAATAGCGGTATCGTCTTGAGAAACTGCGAATACGATCCGAAGGGACTGACCGCCCAGACCATGTCCACCTGATCTGTCGGAAGATCGTAGTTGCC
>DASTQE010000319.1:0-8763 GCA_035761895.1 Nitrospira sp.
CGACCGCATGGATCTGGAGCAGTGCGCTTTCCTGATCGCGCGGTACGCCTATCCGTCGCTGGATGTGTCCATGTACGTCCATCAGCTCGATGAGATGGCCCAGGAAGTCCGGGACCGCATCGGACCGCGCGCCTCCGGAGAGGAAACCGTCAAAACGCTGAACCGATATTTGTTCGCCGAACAGGGGTTCAAGGGGAATACCAAGAACTATTACGAGGTCGAGAATACCTACCTGAATCGCGTCATCGACCGGCGCACGGGAATACCGATCAGTCTGTCGATCGTCTATCTCTTGATCGGCAAACGCCTGCGGCTGCCTGTTCACGGCATCGGTATGCCGGGACACTTCCTGGTCAAATATGAATCGGACCGCTACAAGATTTTTGTGGACTGCTTCAATGGCGGCGCGCTGCTCACCGAAAAGAACTGCCAGCGCTTCTTAACCGAAGCGGGATATGGATTCGACGAACGCTATCTCCAGCACAGCGCCGTGCGCGCGATCCTCTCGCGGATGATCAAGAACCTTCTCGCGATCTATGCGAAGCTGGATGATCCCCTGCGACAAACCCGACTGACGAAGTTCATGGAAATTCTGGGCTGTGAGATCAAGGAAGGCGGACTGTAGGGCGTACGCCTCGGTTCTTCGCTCGCTGCGGCCTTGCCTGAGTCGGTTTTGAACGCCCTACGGGTCTTTAGATCTTGATTCGTAGCAAATCCTTCGCCCTCGTCACCGGCCCGCCGAACGATTCTCCCGCCTGTGCTGTGACGTCGTATCGTTCAGCGATCGGATAAAAATGCGAGAGCACGAGCCGGCCTACGCCGGCCTCATGGGCCACCTGTCCGCACTGGCCGGCGTGCAAGTGGACCGGATTCGGCCGGCTGGCGGGAAAGGAACAGTCAAGCACCGCGAGGTCGGCGTCGCCGCAGAGCCGCACGAGAGGGGTGCAATATTGTGAATCACCCGAATAGGCGAGCGCCCTTCCACGGTATTCGACCCGATAGCCCAGGCAATGCAGGCCGGGGGCATGAAGGACGGTGGCGGGAATGATTTTCGTTTCCCCGATGCGCACGGCTCGATCCCCGAGGTCCCGATAGCGCACCGGAAACGGCGCTTGCTCAAACCCGGGCAACATTCCAAACATCGTGCGAAAAAGCCGGCCTGTCCCCTGCGGTCCCATCACCGTCAACGGGGGCCGTGTCCCGCCCTCAAACTTGGCATGAATGATCTCATCAAACAGGTAGGTGACGAAGTCCGAGAAGTGATCGGCGTGGTAATGCGAAAACAGGATGTGCGTGATACGGTGCCGGTTCACTCCGGTCTTGACGAGATTCATCAGTGTACGCGGGCCGAAGTCGAGCAAGATGAGCTGGTCGGTCTGAACGAGATAGCCGGCTGCGGCCCTTGTCGGATGAACATTCGTACCGGATCCAAGAATCGTGAGGCGCATAGCCGGGGCCGCTGCTGAGATCTGTCGAGCCGGTGCGGTCCGATCTCAGCGTTGGCCGTTCTCCCTTGCTTGAAAACTGTCGCGCATTCGGAGCAGCAACCGGCGGGCGGTCTCGACCTCTTGCTGCGTGAGGGCCCGTTCGAAGTACGGCCGGATGAAGGCAATGTGAGCCGAAAACACCTTTTGAAACCGCGTATGCCCCTTTTCCGTCAGCCTGATCTTTGTGCGCCGCTTGTCGTCAGCGACGGATTCGCGTCGGATGAGCCCCTTCCTTTCGAGCCGATCAAGGACCCCCGTTAATGTCCCCTTCGTCACGAGGGTCTGCGACGACAGTTGAGAGCACGTCAGACCCGTCGTGTCGCCGAGCGTCACAATGACGTCGAACTGCGAGGGTGTCAGCCGCAGCGACCTGATATGGCGGCTGTCGATGCGAGAAAACGCCAGGTAGGCTTCGACCAAGGGACGGAGCACTTTCAGGTGGGGGTCGTCTTTCAGATGCGGCAGTTCCATCAACAGCTCGCAGAATAGAGCGAACAGGCACAAGCGTCAAGGCGGTGGCCTCGTTGACGCCATCAGCATGGGCCTCCTATGATGCCCAGCTTAATGATGCGCCGGACTTCCGGACAGGCCAATCTCACCGCCATCGCGCTGTTGCTCGGCACGGTCATCACGGCGGTGTGGGTGTGGAAACGGCTCTCGCCTGAAACCCAGGACTACCTCATTGATCAGGCGGTTCCGATCGCACTCCTTGGAGCGGTCTGTGTGGTCGTTGTGTGGGCGGGCGCCCGGATGGTCCGGGCGCGCAACCGTCGCCTGCGCCGGCGGGCGACACTACTGGCGCGCTTTACGCGAGAAACCTCTCCGGAAAAACGATTAGAAACGGCGTTTGCGTTGATCGAGGTCAACAACTATCGCGTCGAGGGGCTGGAGTCCGCCGTCCCGGCGCTCAAAGAGTTGTTTGCGACCACGTTGCAACGGGCCGTCGGCGACAAGCAGCATCGCATTCGTGGGATGGCGGCGAGCTATATTGGCGTCCTGCAGGATTTGACCGTCGTTCCCCTGCTGGTCAAAGCCCTCGAGGACGATCATGCCTATGTCCGTTCCTGCGCGGCTCTGGCCCTCGGACGGCTCCGCGCGACCGAGACCAAAGAGCGCTTGTTGACCGTCATGAAGGAAGATTGGGATCAGACGGTCAGGAGCCGCGCCAAAGAAGCGTTGGAGCGGATGGGCGGGTAAGAATAGGTGGACGGTCGCCCCTGCTCAGCGATGGGTGAAAGCTACCTTTGCTCGCCCAACGCGTACACCAGAGTGTGAGGATCAGCCTAGTCAGTCCTTGTGCTCGCGGAAGGCGGCACACCAGAAAGACGGAATGGCGGTTGTTCGTCTCCCTTGCTCGCCGAACGCGCACACCAGACCAATCGTATTTTCAGAAAGGCGGTGCTCGTCCAAGCGCGCAGTGGAAGACGAATCAACCACCATTCTTAAAGCGGAAAATCTAGAAGCGCGCGCACGTTAAGACTGGTCCAGGCCGTTCCGGAGACGGATGAGGAGCTTGGATGGACCATTTACGCGGTGCTCGCTTGGGTATGGCGCGTCTCGGCGCGCCCCGGGTGAAGGATGATCGCGCAGTAGGAGATCAACCAGTCCTTCGTCGCCCAAAGAGAGAAGAAGCCAGCTCGGAGGCATCAATTTTGAGGCGGGACCTGGTGGTAAGCCGCGTCTCGGCGCGGCGGGGCGGGCGGGTGAGAAAACGGCCCAGGTCGACGCCACCCGAAAAAAGAATATGCCCGGAGGCGGTGGTGCTTATGAAAAAATGTTTCGGTGATTGCAGAGCTATCGGTGAGTTGGCTACGCGCCGCCTCATCTGAAGAGGGAGAAGAGGAGGGAACGAGTTAGGGGGCTTCGTTCGCTATTTATTGGTTGGTCCAGGTGATGACGGTGATTTCCGGGGGGCAGTTCCATCGAAAAGGCAGAAAGGACCAGCCGAGGCCTCGATTGACATAGAGCCGGTGGCGGGCGTTTTCATGACGTCCGGAGATCCGGCCTCGACAGCCCGGAGGAAGCCAGAAGGTTGGGACCCCGGGGATGTGCCATTGACCGCCGTGGCTGTGTCCGCACAAAATCAGATCGACGGCATGTTCGTCGTCCAACATCTCGAGGATGTTAGGGGCGTGAGCCAAGAGCAGCGTAAAGCGGTGATTCGCCGGCGGGGGAATGCACCGCAGGTCGGCGCGGTGGAGCGATGGATCATCGACGCCGACGATCGCGAGTTCACCGCTGCCTGCCGGAATGAACGTGCTCTGATTAACGAGCAAGGTGATTTTGTGGCGATCGGCAAGCTCGGTATATTCAGCAAGCGGCACGCCGCTGTAGTGGTCGTGATTGCCCAGCGTGACGAACACGGGCGCAATCTCCCGTAGGCGCGCCAGGAACTGGAAAAGCGACGGCACTCCCTCGGGAACGTTCAGCAGATCCCCGGTGATGAAAATCCAGTCGGGACCGAGGTCGCGGACCGCGAGGATGACCTCGTCATGGCGTGGTTGATGCCGGTCCACGTGGAGATCGCTGAGGTGTACGGCCCGGCGGCCGGCAAGCGCTCCATGAGCCTGAGACAGGTGCGTGATTTCGTGCCGGTCCAAGCCCATCTCCCAATGGGGGAAGAGACGAAAAAAGCGATAGAACGGCTCGCTGAGGGTATGTCCGATATACGTCCGGACCCGATCCGGCCAGGAGGCGATGCGTCTGATCATTTCATGACCCGATCCAGTTCGGCTCGGTCATGCGCGGTCACGCGATACCCTCGTTCATAGAGGGTGCTCATTCCCTGCATGACTTCCTCGAGGTTCCTGGTCCGGTACCACTGGTCAAACCGCGCCGTCAGCGTCGCACCGGCCGCACGTGGCGGCGTGGCAGCATCATAGGCGAGCGAAAGCGAATGAAACATATCCTGAAGCTCAGCAGCATTATATTGCTGGTCGTCATTATGGTCGGCGACCAGGGCGAATTCGTAGACGGTCAAACTGACGGATAACGAGGTCTGCTTCTTGGCGAAATCATCCCGTGCCGTTTCCATGCCGCCCGGATATTGGCGCGGGCAATCACGTTCTGGTTCCAGAAGGATCGGGAGGCGCCACGCGATACCCTGCGTGGCCGCCGGGGGCGCCTTCTTCGACCCTTTATAGAACCATGAAAGGCAGGTGCTTGCCTGTGCGAAGGCTTCCTTGTCGATGCTCACCTGTCTGGCAATGTGACGGGTGAAAGTGGGAAAGACCCCATTATCTGCGACGAGCGTGGCGCGCGCCTCTCCATCCGTGAAGGCGGACAAGAAGAACACAGCAAGTGTGGCGGCGGGTATCGTCGACTGGGGATGCATTAATCCGAGTATACCATGGAAGCAGATAGAGTCCGATCAACCGTGCAGCAGCCTTATCTGACCGGTGCCGTGTCGGGCATCGGCGGGCGTATCCGCTCGGAACCAGAGGATTTCCGGGTCGACGAGCGTCCACTGTATCTGCCGTGCGGTGAGGGTGAACACCTGTATATCAGGGTGACCAAGCGATTGCTCTCGACACCCGATCTGGTCCGTCGCATTTCATCGACAATCGGCGTCAGGGTGCAGGGCATCGGCACCGCTGGCTTCAAGGATGCCCGAGCCGTGACGACACAGCTTCTCTCTCTTCAGGGAGTGACGGAAGAGCGTGTATCTCGGCTGAAGATCGACGACCAGCTTCTCGCCGTCGAGGTGCTGGGACGTCATCGCAATCGATTGCGTCCGGGACATCACTCGGGCAACCGCTTTCAATTAGTTATCCGCGACGTGCACACCGGGGCGCAGGAGGCGGTGCCGGCGATCCTCCATCAATTATCGCGCCGAGGGGTGCCCAACTACTTTGGCCCCCAGCGCCAAGGAAAGACCGGCGACAACTATCGGGTCGGCGCGGCGCTGCTCACCGACCTGTCCCGACGAGAGCGGATGAGCCGCGCCAAGCGGATCTGGTACCTGAACACATTTCAATCGCATCTCTTCAATCAAATCCTGGCTCGTCGAATCGATCGTCTCGATCGCATGCTTGCAGGCGATTGGGCCATGAAAATGGACAATGGTGCCTGCTTTGCGGTTGAAGACGCCACCCGTGAGCAGTCACGCGCCGACCGGTTCGAAATTAGTCCTACAGGGATTCTTTTCGGATCACGGGTTTCGTGGGCTACCGGTGAGCCGGGTGAGATCGAGAGGGCCGTCGTCGTCGAACAGGGATCGACCCCTGAGCGCCTCGTCGATGCGGCAAAAACATGCGGCTTTCGCGGGGAACGCCGCTCGCTGCGGGTGCCGCTGGCCGACCTGGAATGGATGCTCGATGAAGGCGTACTCAGGCTGGCATTCAGCCTGCCTCCGGGCGCCTATGCCACGAGTGTCCTGCGTGAGCTGATGAAAACCCCCTCCCTGGGGTAACCGCGGCGCGCCCCCTGCGTGATAAAATCAACACAAGGACAGGAGACGCATGGCCGCTGCCGCCCAAGAAACCGTCCTGCTGAGCGGGCACATCATCGATTCGCTGATCCTGGCGAAGGTGCTGGATACCATCTTGATGATGGGCGGAACCTTCGATCTCGAGGAGGTCTCGATCGGGAAGACGCGCAACGAGTCTTCACGTGCGCGCATTGTCGTTCGCGCCGGTTCCGCGAAGCTGCTCTCGGACATTCTCCGGGCCATTCAACCGCACGGCGCGTCGGTGGAAAGCGAATCGGACTGTCACTATCGTGCGGCGCCTGCCGACGGCGTATTCCCCGAAGATTTTTACGCGACCACTCACTTGCCTACTCAGATCAGACTTGCGGGACAGTGGATCGACGTGGAAGGCATTGAAATGGATTTGGGCATCGTCGTCGACAAGAAGACCTCCCGGGCACGCGCAGTGCCGATGGCCGGTGTCACCCGCGGCGATGCGGTGGTGATCGGACGCAGCGGCATCCGGGTGACTCCTCTCCAACGGCCTCAAGAGCACGATGTCTTCAGTTTCATGGAGTCACAGGTATCCGCCGAGCGGCCTCACGGCCATATTATCGCCGATGTGGCGAGACGCATGCAGTTGTTACGCGAGGGGCACCGGGCAGGCAAGCCCGGCTGCAAGGTGCTGGTGGCCGGAGGGCCGGCAATCATCCACGCAGGAGGACGCGATGCATTGACATGGCTCATCGACGAGGGGTTCGTCCATGTCTTGTTCTGCGGGAATGCGCTGGCGGCGCACGATATGGAGGCGGCCATCTATGGTACCTCATTGGGGTACGGGCTGTCGGCCGGCAGAGTCGTGCCCCATGGCCATGAGCATCATCTGCGCACGATCAATCGCGTGCGCGGGATCGGAAGCATCGAAAAAGCGGTCGACACCGGTGTGATCAAGCACGGCATCATGGCATCCTGCGTCAGGCGAGGCGTGCAGGTCGTGATGGCGGGGACGATCCGAGACGATGGCCCGTTACCCGGCGTCATCACCGATTCGGTTGAGGCGCAGGCGGCGATGCGTGCGGCCATTCCGGGAGTCGGCCTGGCGTTGCTTGTGGCCTCCACCCTTCATGCCGTCGCCACCGGCAACTTGCTGCCTGCAACGATTCCAACTGTGTGCGTCGACGTGAATCCCGCTGTGCCGACGAAGCTGGCGGACCGCGGCAGTTTTCAAGCGGTAGGACTCGTCATGGATGCGGCATCCTTCTTGCGCGACCTTGCTCGTGAGTTGGGAGCTCATCTGTGATGGCAGGCCGTTTAACAAGGAAGTCCATTTTCATCCTCCCAACCCAGAAGCGCCGAGACGCCTCGTTGCCACGATCGGCCGCAGTGAGAGAGACGAGAACGACAGCAGGTGAAAAGCGCGTCCCGGGCTTTCGAGCGCGTAGCGATCGGAGGGTAGGGCGGGTAAAGAGCATTCGCTTGGGTCGGGCGGGTGAGAACAACGACTTTTTCAACAGCCTGCAGGGATGGAAAGGATGAGCCGGTTACTGGTGTGCCCCCCCGACTATTTCAGCATCGACTATGAAATCAATCCATGGATGCGCCGATCCAACGTCGTGGAACCCGAAAGTGCGGTCCGCCAGTGGCATCGCTTGATGGAGGTGCTCGAGCGCGACGTAGGCGCCGTGCTTGAGCGGATGAAGCCTGTTCCCGGACTTCCGGACCTGGTGTTCACGGCCAATGCGGGGATCGTGGTGGGCCGCAAGGCCGTTCCCAGCCGTTTCCGCTACCCTGAGCGACAGCGCGAGGAAGCGCATTTCGAAGGTTGGTTTCGTGACCACGGCTACGAGATCGTATTGCTTGAGCCCGACATGTATTTCGAGGGCGCCGGCGACCTGCTGGGGTTTCCAGACGGCTGGTTTGGCGGATACAGGCAACGGTCGGACATCCGTGCGTTCCCGATTCTCAGCGAGATGTTTGAGCGGGAAATCCTTCCCGTGGAGTTGGTCGACAGCCGCTTCTACCATCTCGATACCTGTTTTTGTCCGCTCAGCGGAGGAGAACTGCTGTATTTTCCTCCGGCGTTTGACCGGTACGCGCAGTCGGCCATTGCGGAACGAGTCGCGGCAACTCGTCGGCTGGCCGTGCCCGAGCCGGAAGCGCTCAAATTCGCCTGCAACGCCGTCTGCGTGGGCAAGCACGTCGTGTTGCCGGCCGGCTGTCCTGAGACCATGACCTGGCTGGAGACCCGTGGCTATGAGCCGCACGCGATTCCGCTGGATGAGTTCATGAAATCGGGAGGTTCCGCGAAGTGCCTGACGCTGGCGCTCGACTGATCGAGCGCCATTCCCTCTCACCGCTGCCTGAACAGAAACGCCCCATAAAGACCGGCAATGGCGATTGTCACGAGTTCGACGGTCATCAGCAGCCGACTCACGATCGCATCCGGAGTCGGAGGCGCAAGGATGAAATGCAGACCGAGAAACTCCGGTGTCTGGGTCGGAGGCGTCTCCCAGGGCGGGAACAACAGGGCAAGGGCGAGGACTGCCACCATGCCGTAGAGCACCTGGAGGTTGAGGGTCTCACGAGTCAGGCGGGGTTTGGCGTTGCTCGCTGGAGCCGAGCCGTCAAGTGGGGTGCCGCATTGGGTGCAATATCGGTAGATTTCGGGCAGCTCTCGCCGGCAGTTGGGACAGGGCCTCATGACCCATCCAGGCTACACGGATCTGAGAGCGTTTGCCAGGCCGTTCACGCGGCTGCGGTTAGAAGTGATAGGCCAGACCGAACGCGAGATTATGCACGCTATAGGTAGCCTTGAAGGCATACGGAAAAGGAAACGCATCAAGGTTCTCCGAAAAACTGAAGCGAGCA
>DASTQE010000320.1:0-8476 GCA_035761895.1 Nitrospira sp.
CCGGTTGCGATACGTGGCGTCTGCATAGTTCCGGTCCCGTGTGACGCCCGGGACATCGTCCACGATCGCCGTTTTTTTTCCGAGGATACGGTTGAAGAGGGTTGATTTACCGACATTCGGACGACCGATGATGGCGATGACGGGAGGCGATGAGTGATCGATGATAGGTGAAGGGTTGGAAGTCATGGACGAGCCATCAATGGAGGGTTGGGACCGTATCACAGGAATTTTGGGAAAGACAACCGTCGACTTGCCTCGTGTTCGGTACATGTCTTCGGTATACTCTCCTCATGACTCATCACCCATCACTCATTCATCACTTCGTCGATTGGGATGGGATCGACGACGTCCTGGTCGATATGGACGGGACGTTGCTCGACCGGCATTTCGACAATTTTTTCTTCGAAGAGGAGTTGCCGCGCCGCTACGCGGCAATGCACGGGTGTGCTTTTGAAGTGTCGCGTGAACAGTTGATGGCGATGTACAGATCGGTTGAAGGCGAGCTGGCCTGGACCGATCTGGAGTACTGGAGCGGCCGGGTCGGCGTCGATGTGGTGGCCATGCATCAGGAGTTGCAGCATCTGATCGGGTTTCTGCCCGGCGCTGAATACTTCTTGGAAGCGGTTCGGGCGAAAGACAAGCGCATCACCGTGTTGACGAACGCTCATCACACCGGAGTCGCTGTCAAGTCCGCCAAAACCTGCCTTGACCGGTATGTCGATCGCATCGTCGATGCCTTCGAAGTCGGATACCTCAAGATGCGGCCCGAATACTGGCCGGCGTGCCGGAAGCTGGTCGGATTTGATCCGAGCCGTTCCCTCTACGTCGATGACGACGAGGCCTGTCTGGCCGCCGCGAGGCAATACGGGATTGCGGCCATTGTCCATAGCGCGAAATCCAGCAGTCAGCTGCCTCCAGTGCGCTCCGCTAATTTTGCATCGGTTGATCATCTGCCCGCGCTTCTGAACGGCAAACCCTGAACGTCCCGGCTCATCTCTCTCCAGCCGGAGCGGCATGGCCCTGATACATTTCGCCGAAAATGCGCGGCACGTGGGGCATGAGGAACCGGCGACAATGTATGAGGTTGAATCCGCTGGTTTCGATAAGCCGACCAATCGGGCGATTCAGATTGCATCCGCAGGCGACCACGCGCTGTAGGGGGTTCAGTCGATCCTGCCATGCAGCGACGCGGGCCTCGTCGCTGCGCCCATGTTCCAGGAAGACAAATAGACCTCCCGGCTTGAGCACGCGTCTGATTTCCCGAAGCGCTTGCGCTGGGTCGGGGATTGTGCAGAGCGTCCAGGTACTCACCACGAAATCAAAACGCCGATCGGGAAAGGGCAGCGCTTCGGCCGGTTGTTCCTCGATTACGACGGGAAAGCCGACCTGTGCCATCCTTTGCTTTACTCTCGACGTGAGCAAGCGGGCAGGGTCAACCATCGTCAATCGTGACACACCCACCGGGTAATGTGGCAGGTTCAGCGCCGTTCCATAGCCGATTTCCAGCACCGCGCCGCGAACGTCTTTCAGCACATGCACGCGCAGCCTCTGGAACGTTTCCCCGCTCATCATCCAATCCATGAGTCGTGGGAACAGATATTCTGCATAAAACTTCATCGCGACGTCCGAATCGCTATCGCTTGCTAATGCGTGCAATTTGTCAGATAAAACATGTCGTTACACATTGACGTCCCTTCAATTGCGTGCTACAGGACCGGCCGATTTACTAGGGGCAACTATTGAGGCGTTGTCCCTGGCGCTTAACAACTCTCTATGGAGGGATTCGCATGGCAAAGCGCGCGGACCAGAGACTCTGGTTGCTGGCACTGGCTGTCGTAGTGCTCCACAGTTCTCCGGCTCGAGCTGAAATGTATGTGGCCGGACAAGTCGGTGTCACGCGGCCAAATAGTGCGAGCAGCATCAATTCTAGTATGAGCGCCGCTCCTGGCGTGTTGACCTTCCCGCGTCCTTGTTGGGGCTTTCCTGCCTGTGTTAGATTCGCTGTCTATTCCACGTCACCGCATGCGTCTATGAGCAAGACCTACGATCATCACGCCATTGAAGCGAAATGGCAGGCCTATTGGGAGGAGCACCGCCCGTTCCGAGCCGTCGAGGATGTCACCAAGCCGAAGTTCTACTGTCTCGACATGTTTCCGTATCCCTCCGGCTCCGGCCTGCATGTCGGCCATCTGGAAGGCTACACGGCGACCGACATCGTGTCGCGGTACAAGCGCATGAAGGGCTTCAATGTGCTTCATCCCATGGGATGGGACGCCTTTGGATTGCCGGCCGAACAGTATGCAGTGAAAACCGGCATCCATCCAGCTATAACCACCGCTCAGAACATCGCGACCTTTAAGCGACAAATGAAACGGGTCGGACTGTCCTACGACTGGGACCGCGAACTCAGCACGACGGACCCCGAGTACTACCGTTGGACGCAATGGATTTTCCTGCAACTGTTCAAGCGGGGACTGGCCTATGTGGCGGAAGTTCCGGTCAACTGGTGCCCGGCGCTGGGAACGGTGCTCGCCAACGAGGAAATTGTCGACGGCAAGAGCGAAGTCGGCGGATTCGATGTCATCCGCAAGCCCATGCGGCAGTGGGTGCTGAAGATCACCGCTTATGCGGACCGGCTATTGGACGACCTCTCGCTCGTTCAGTGGCCCACGAGCACGCTCGAGATGCAGAAGAACTGGATCGGCCGATCGATCGGCGCCGAAGTCGAATTCGGCCTTGCGGGACTCCATGGGACGATCAGAATCTTCACGACGAGGCCGGACACGCTGTTCGGCGCGACCTATATGGTCCTGGCACCGGAGCATCCCCTCGTCGACGTCGTGACGAAACCCGAGCGGCGGCAGGCCGTAGAAGCCTACCGTCAGGCCGCCGCGAGGAAAAGCGATCTCCAGCGTCAGGAATTGGAAAAGGAAAAGACCGGCGTGTTCACGGGAGGCTACGCCGTCAATCCCGTGAATGATGAACGGCTGCCCATCTGGATCGCCGATTACGTCTTGATGGGCTACGGCACCGGCGCCATTATGGCCGTGCCTGCGCATGATGCGCGTGACTGGGCGTTCGCGAAAACCTATTCCCTGCCCATTCGAGAGGTCATCGCGGGCGGCGATATCGAGAAAGAAGCCTTTGTCGAGACTGAGCAAGGCAAGGTCATCAACTCGACGACTCCCGATGGGCGTTTCACCATCGACGGGCTGGCGCCCGTTGATGCGATCCCGAAAATCACCGCATGGCTCGAATCGATCTGCAAAGGACGGAAGTCGGTCAATTACAAACTTCGTGACTGGCTCTTTGCCCGACAGCGCTACTGGGGCGAGCCTTTTCCCATCGTCTGGGTCGACGGTGCGCCGAAGCCGCTGCCCGAAGAACAATTGCCGCTCTCGTTGCCCGAAACCACCAATTTCACGCCGTCGGGCAACGGGGAAAGCCCGCTGGCCAACCTCGACGACTGGCTGACCACGACCGATCCCGCTAGCGGGAAGCCGGCGCGGCGCGAAACCAATACGATGCCGCAATGGGCCGGATCCTGCTGGTATTACCTCCGCTTTATCGACCCGAAAAACGCCCAGCAACTGATCGATCCCTCCAAGGAGCAGTACTGGATGCCGGTGGATCTGTATATCGGCGGCAGCGAGCATGCCGTTCTGCACCTTTTATATAGCCGGTTCTGGCACAAAGTGCTTTACGACATCGGCGTCGCCACGACTCCGGAACCTTTCAAGAAACTCGTGCATCAGGGCATCGTGCTGGGCGAAGACAATCAGAAGATGTCCAAATCGCGGGGCAACGTCGTCAATCCCGATGAAATGATCGACCGGTTCGGCGCGGATGCGGTCCGGCTCTATGAAATGTTCATGGGGCCGTTGGAAGCGATGAAACCCTGGAGCACGCGCGGAGTCGAAGGAGTCACCCGATTTCTCGAACGGGTGTGGCGTCTCATGGTCGATGAGGAAGGCCGGCTGTCGGCCGCGATCGTGCCGGTGCCCCCCACGCTCGAGCAGCAGCGGGTTCTCCACCAAACCATGAAGAAGGTGACGGAGGACATTGAGCACCTTCGGTTCAACACGGCGATCTCACAAATGATGGTTTTTACCAATGAGATGACAAAACTCGAGCAACGGCCGCGGAGCGTGATCGAACCGTTCGTCCTGCTCCTGTCACCCTTCGCGCCGCATATCGCGGAAGAACTGTGGGCGCTGCTGGGGCACCAGCCGAGCATTTCTCAGCAAGCGTGGCCGGAGTTTGATCCGGCGCTGACGGTCAGCGATCGGTTGACGATTCCTGTGCAAGTCAACGGCAAGCTGCGGGCGAGAATCGAGGTTGGTGCGGAGGTCGGTCGCCAGGAAGTCGAAGCGCTTGCCCGAAAGGAAGCCGGGGAATGGCTCCAAGGAAAAGAACCGAAAAAAATCGTTTACGTGGAAAAGAAACTTATCAATTTCGTCGTGTGATCCTCTAGGCCTCTGCGATGACGAAGAGCAAACGCGTTCACACCGGAGATTCTCGGTATTGCCGTGCGGCAACCTATTGCCTCTTGCCGCTGGCCTCTTGCCTGCTTTTTACTGGCTGCGGCTACCAGTTTCGCGTGGAGGGCGCCGGTCCTACGATTGGAGGCACGGCCGCAGAAACGTCGTCGGTGCCTGCGCCACGTGTGGCGATTCGCACGTTACGAAACTCCACGTTCGAGCCCAATCTGGAGACGCGGTTCACCAATTATCTCCGGCACGAGTTCTCGTCGGGCAGCGGTGCAGAGGTGGTGCCGGAAGGGGAAGCTGCGGATCTCGTCTTAACCGGTGACATTCTTTCCGTCGTCCTTCCGACTCTGAGTTTTACCCAAACCACGACGCTGGAAAGCCGGGCCGAAGTCGTCGTCGCCGTCAAGGTCGAAGAAACCAGGACGAAGCGCGTGGTTTGGTCCCAGATGGCGAAGGGGCAATCAGAGTTCTATGTGACCCCCGATCTGCAATTTAATCGCGTGCTCCAGAATCGGGCAATCGAACAGGCGGGACGATACATCGCCGAGGACCTCGCGTCGCGTTTCCTCATGCAGCTGGAATCCGGCCGGCTGTCGAAACCCGTGGCCAATACCCCCGAATCCGGGCAGAAGCCCTGAAGGAAGGGTCAATGCCCCAGTCGATAACCATTCAGCAACTCGCCGCGCTCCTGAAAAAAGATCCCCCCGTCCCGCTGTATGCGTTGATCGGCGAGGAGGATCTCCTGAGGGACGCGGGACTGACCCTCATCAGGCAGGCAGTGCTAGGGGCGGACGGCAACGACTTCAACAGCGATCTGTTTTATGGAGACGAGGCGGAGGGCGCAGGGATCGTGGCCTGCGCATCTGAGGTGGCCGTGTTTGCCCCGCGTCGTCTGGTGATCGTGAAAGCAGCGGACAAACTTCCCGCCAAACATGCCGAGACCTTACTTCCGTATTTGAAGGCTCCAAACGAGTCCACGACCGTGGTGTTTGCCGCCGCGAAGCTGGACGGGCGCCTCAAATTCACACAGGCGTTGACCCAGACGGCCATTGTGGTCGATTGCACCCCGCTCAAAGACTCTCAGTTGACGCCCTGGCTCAAACAGGAGGCGGATCGCCTTGGCATCCGGATCGACGAGGAGGCGCTGCATCTGCTCAAGGAAGCCTGTGGTGGATCTCTCTATTCCATAAGGCATGAAATGGAAAAGTTGGCCGCATATGTCCCCAGCGACCGCGCAGTGTCCGGGGCCGATGTTGCGGCCTTGCGGGGCACTCAGCCTGGCGCATCGGTGTTTGATTTGGCCGCTGCCATCGGCGGCCGGCGGCGCGGTGCGGCGCTGGCTATTCTGGCGCGCAATCTGGAGGCTGGGGAGGCGCCGTTGCGGATTCTAGGGTCTCTGGCGTGGCAATATCGCCGGATCTGGAAAGTGAAGGATCTGCTGAGACAGGCAGGTCGGGAAGGGGAGGCGGCGCGACTGTTACGCATGGATCCCTCACGGGTCCGTCCCTTCCTTGGACAGTTTGCAGAGTCGCACTTGCGGGATGCGTTGGGGCGGTGTCTCGTGACCGACGGAAAACTCAAAGGCGGAAGCGGCGGAAGGCCGGAGATACTGCTGGATCGCCTCATCTTTGAACTTTGCGACCGCCCGCAGCAGACAGAACGGAAACCGCCGGAGACGACCGGTGCCGTGGCGCCACGGACAAAGGCCTTGCCGAACGTCAGGACGATTAGCGAGAGGCCGCCAAAGAATTCACGTGGCGGGTGAGTCTCGAGATGCGGCGGGATGCCGTGTTGGGTTTCAGAACACCCTTAGTCACCGCCTTGCTCAGCGCCGATGTCGCGACTTGCAGTGAGGTTCTGGCTTCATCGATCTTCTTGTCTGCAACGGCGGTTTGCACCTTTTTTACCAGGCTTTTGACCGCGCTCAGTGCAGCACGGTTGCGGGTCTGGCGTTTTTCCGCCTGGCGAGCTCGACGAATCGTGGATTTATGGATGACTGGCATAGCAAACTCCTGTACAAAGGAGCGCATTTGTAACATAGGGTTCTGCGCATCGTCAAGGTAAACCCTGGGGGCGGGAGGAAATCAGCGTGAAGGTCATTGCTCGCGACCGGTTGATCCTGGCTCTTGATCTGCCTTCGGCGGCTGAAGCGGAGCGGCTCATGGATCAGGTGCAAGATCAGGTCACCTTCGTCAAGGTGGGACTTGAATTGTTCACGGCGGCTGGGCCTGAGATGGTCGAGCGTCTCCTCCAACGGGGGAAGCGGGTGTTCTTGGACCTCAAGTTTCTGGACATTGAGGAAACCGTCCGTCGAGCTACGGAACGTGTCGCCTCGATGGGGGTCGAGTTTCTGACAGTTCATGCCAACCGCAAAGCGCTCACCGCGGCCGTGAAGGGCCGCGGCGATTCACCTTTGAAGCTGCTCGCGGTGACCGTCCTGACCAATTTCGACAGTCATGACCTCCGCGAGATGGGCATTCAACACACGGTTCAGGAATTGGTGACGGCGCGGGCTCTGCTTGCGGCCGAAGTCGGATGTGATGGTGTGGTCGCCTCGGGGGAGGAACCGGGCGTGCTGAGACCGAAAGTCGGACCCCGTTTCATCATCGTCACTCCAGGCGTGCGGCCAGCCGGCAAGGATGTGGATGATCATGCGAGATCCACCACCCCCACCCAGACCATCGCCGCCGGCGCCGACTACCTCGTGATCGGCCGTCCTATTCGGGCCGCCGCTGAACCCGCTGCCGCCGCCGCTGCAATTCTCGGCGAAATGCAGGCGGCCTTCGATGCACGCGGGTAGAACGTTAATCGTTCAACGTCAATCGTTATTCATTCGACAGACAAGGAAGAAACGGACTGCTCGCACGTTTCACGGTTCACGAATAACGTGTAACATATTCAGTTGCCCGTTGCGGGCGTTCTTCCCTCTTTGATAAGATCAAATCCCTTCAGTTCCTCCGTTACTGTTCCTTAGTATGGTGGGTGTAGCTCAGTTGGTTAGAGCGCCGGATTGTGGATCCGGAGGTCGCGGGTTCGAAACCCGTCATCCACCCCAGCACCTCTCCTCATAACTGCTCAATACTTCAGCGGATCTGTAGATGCAGGTTTAGAGATCGGCCCGCCAGGTTGCGCCGCGGTTGAGTCCTGGTTGCAGTCTGGTTGAAGAGAACTGGTGGTCGCAGGCCTCTGCTTCATCAGTTCCAACCCCGGCGTCATGTCCGCCACCGCTGCGCCACCAGCAAAAGTAGACTCACTTCTCGGCGTCACGCAGAACTGGGACAAGAAGCTGCTGCTACGTCAGGAAAGTGAGACTAACTAAGAAAGGGCCAGCCCCCTTGACGGGACTGACCCTTTGCTTGTTTGTGCTTTCCTGAAATGTGAAGTTACTGGCTGCCGGCGTTCCGCCTCAAAATTCCAATCCCCGCCAACCCGAGACCAAGCAGCATCAAAGACATTGGCTCAGGCACCGAACTTACTCCGCCACCTACCGACGTGAGGCCGGCCTGCTTACCGGTCGAATCGACGTACAATGCCTTAATACTCCATTGGTTCTCGCCAAGAAGTGTTCCGGTGTTAATCGTGGTTCTAAAGCCGAAGGTATAGTCCCCATTCGGCACAGTAACCCCTCCAAGATTTGAGGATTGCGTACAGGTAAATCCACCCGATCCACCGGAACAACCATTTGCGCTTAAGCCCACAAATGTTGGAGTCCCAAAGCTACTGGTCAAATTAAAGCCAGTCACACTGATGAAGTTCTCAGGGGCCACGATCTTAACGGCCGCCGCGTCTAGTCCTGTACCTTGGCCGGTATAGCCAGCCGTATTTATAGTGAGTAAGGCGTCGTACGTTTGAGTGGTCGCCGTCGAGCCAAACAGCGACGTGGTCAGCGTGTAGATCGATCCGAAGCAGTTTCCGGCGCCACAGTCTGGGCCGAACGAAATGGCCTGGGCCGTGGTGCTCACTCCAAGTAACAGAACAGCGCAGAC
>DASTQE010000321.1:0-5222 GCA_035761895.1 Nitrospira sp.
CTTCATCGAAGGCCGGTTTGGTCCGCTTTCAGGCAAACGCGTGACGATTGTGTGCGGCAAGGGCAACAACGGCGGCGACGGATTGGTGGTCGCCAGGCTGTTGCGTCAGCGTCACGCAACGGTGACGGTGCTCTTGCTCGCACCGGTTGCGGACTTGAGTCGGGACGCTACGGTCATGTTTCGCCGCTGGCTTCGCGTTGGAAAAACCTCGTCGATCAAGCCGTTCCGATCCGCGGAGCAGGCCGAAGCGCTTCTGACGGGCAGTGAGCTCATTGTTGATGCATTGCTCGGCACGGGCCTTTCGACGCCGGTCACCGGCGCCTACCGCGAGGCGATCCGGTTGATGAACCAGGCGGGCAGACCCATCGTCGCCGTCGATATGCCGTCGGGAATCCATGCGGACGATGGAGCGCTCCTTGGTCACGCAATCCGTGCCACGGCTACTGTGACGTTCGGTCTTCCCAAGCTCGGCCTCTACCTCGGCGCCGGAATTGATCACGCCGGTTTCATCAAGGTCGTTGATATAGGAATTCCAGCCGCCTACGTCGAAAATATCGACAGCCGAACCCTGTTGATCACCGAGGACACCGTGAGGGCCGCACTCCCCTCGCGTCCCGCTTCCTCGCATAAAGGGACCTACGGCCACGCAGGGATTCTTGCAGGCTCGGTGGGGAAAACAGGCGCCGCCGCCCTGGCCGCAAAGGCGGCGCTACGGATAGGCGCCGGCTTGGTAACGGTCGGCGTGCCGGCCAGCGTGAACGACGTGCTCGAGGCCAAACTCCTTGAGGCCATGACGGTGCCTCTTCCCGATACCAAGGCCGGCACTCTCGGTCGCGCGGGATTCGATCGTGTCCTCGCCTTTATCCAAGCCCGGACCGCCGTCGCTATCGGTCCAGGGCTTTCAACACATCCGGAAACGGTTGAGCTGGTACAATCCTTAATGAAACACCTTGACCGTCCATCCGTGCTCGACGCCGACGCCCTCAATGCGCTGGCGAGCCACGCGGCCTCGTTGACAGAATGCAAAACTCCTCCGATCCTTACGCCACATCCGGGTGAAATGGCTCGCTTAGAGGTCGACGCGACGTCACAAAGCGTCAACGCGGATCGCCTCGGCACGGCCCGACGTTTTGCCCGGGAACGCGGCGTCTTTCTCGTGCTGAAGGGCGCTCGAACGGTCGTTGCCCGGCCCGATGGTCTGCTCATGGTCTGTCCAACAGGAAATCCTGGAATGGGCACCGCCGGAACCGGAGACGTGCTTACCGGTATGCTCGTGGGCCTCCTCGCGCAGGGCGTTCCCTCCTGGGAAGCCGCCTGCGCCGCCACCTATTTGCATGGCGCAGCAGGCGACCTGGCAGCCCGGCGGCTGGGACCGGCCGGCATGATCGCCGGCGACCTCCTTGAACAGATCCCCTATGCCATTCAGGCGGTCAGCGCTTAAGCGAGAAGCGGACACAAGGCACGGCTGGCGGCAGTCCTTGCCTTCGCTGCGGCACACCGATCGGCTGGGTCGCGCCATCGGCTCGGTGCTCAAGGGAGGAGAATCCCTGGCGTTGTCAGGTGCGCTGGGAGCCGGCAAAACGGCGCTTGTGCGTGGAATCGCGGCAGGACTCGGTGCGCCGCCTGAAGGCGTCAGCAGCCCGACGTTCGTGCTCTTGCATGAATATCACGGCCGGCTGCCCCTGGCACATATCGATCTCTACAGGCTCAGCTCGTTGCAGGAGGCGGAATCAATCGGTCTCGAAGACTATCTCTCCGGGCCAACGGTCGTGGCGGTCGAATGGGCCGACAAAGCTCCCGGTATCCTGCCGGATGACCGCCTCGAAATGAAGTTGCGCCACCGCACCGTTCAGAGTAGAAGTATCGAATTCAAGGCGACTGGGCCGGTGTCTGCTGCCTTGCTGGCCCGCATTAAAGACTGCGAGGCGCTCCCGACGAGACCTCTCCGATCCGGGTCAGCGCAAAACAAAATAAAAGGAACCCCTTCCCAATGATCCGTGTCATTCTCGTCGGCACGTTGCTCCTCTTATGCCTGGCCTTTTTCCTTCAGAATCAGGAACAAGAAGTCACGCTCCGCTACTTCTTCGGATTGTTCGAGGCGTCGACACCGATTTACAAGCCGATCCTGGCCGGGTTCGCCATCGGCCTGCTGGTCTCTGTGATCCTATTGTTCCCGCCGTGGATCAAGGGGCGGATCGAACTGCGGCGAAAGACGAAGGCCCTGCAAGAAGCCGAAGTGGATCTGGAACGTCTCCGCCATTCGCTGGAAAAACTCACCGGTCGAACGGCACCGCCGGTGCCCGGAGACGTCCCCATGAGAGAAAGCTCCGATGAGTGAGCATGACGACACGCCGTTGATGCGGCAGTACCGTGAAATCAAACGTGGCTATCCCGAGGCCATTCTGTTCTTCCGCGTCGGTGATTTTTACGAAATGTTCTACGAGGATGCCGAAGCCGCTTCGAAATTGCTCTCCATCGCCCTCACCTCCCGCGACAAGTCGAGCGCCGATCCGGTTCCGCTCTGCGGCGTGCCCTACCACGCGGCCCAGGGCTACATTGCCAAACTCCTGAAGGCCGGCCGCACCGTCGCCTTGTGCGAACAGGTGGAAGACCCCAAACTGGCTAAGGGTCTTGTGCGCCGCGAGGTTGTGCGCCTCTATACACCGGGCACCCTTGTCGACTCGGAGTTTCTCGATCCTGCCGAATCCAGCTTCCTTGCCGCCGTCACCCGGGTCGAGCGCAGAGGAGGCCGTCCCTGCTGGGGGCTGGCCGCACTCGACGTCACGACTGGGGACTTTTGGGTGATGGAACACGAGGGAGCAGACCAGCAACTCATCGATGAACTGACGCGGCTTCAACCCAGGGAATTGCTTCATGCCAAGAACGATGCGATAGCGGCATGGCTTCGCTCACAGCTTCAAGGCGTCAGAATCTGCGAATGCGAGCCGGGCTGGTTCGATCGGCAAGACGCCTCCACGGCTCTGGCAAGACACTTTGGCGTGCAGTTCCTGGACGGATTCGGCTGCGGGGACCTCACGGCAGCGCTCGAAGCGGCCGGCGCGGTCTGGCGCTATTTTCGCGAGACTCATCCGGCCGCGGCACCGACTCATGTTCGCCGACTGTCTCGCCGAAGGGGCACTGAAGGGATGCACTTGGACAGCGCCACCATCCGAAACTTGGAGCTGGTACGCGCTTTGGCGCACGGAGACGACGGGGCCGGCGGCCGACCACCTACCCTCTTATCCGTCATCGATCGAACCAGCACCGCGATGGGAAGCCGGCTGCTCCGCGACTGGCTCCTGAGACCGTTGATCGATGTGGAGGCGCTGCGTGCAAGACAGGACGCCGTTGCCGAGCTGAAGGAACGCATCGCGCAGCGCGTGACTATCCGGACGGCGCTCCGCAGAGTGCAGGACATCGCCCGTCTGAGCACCCGTCTGATCCTGGACCTCGCGGGTCCGCGTGAATTGCTGGCCTTGAAGGATTCGCTGAGTGCGCTTCCGGAGTTATGCGGGCAGCTGGCGCCCTGTCGCTCCAGCCTCCTCGCGGGACAACGTGAGCAGTGGGACGACTGTCGGGACGTGTACGATCTCATCGAAGCGGCCATCGATCCGGAAGCGCCCATGGCTATGCGCGAAGGCCACGTGATCCGTGCGGGGTACCATCCTGGAGTCGACGAGCTTCGCAAAGCCCGTGCGGAAGGGAAAGAGTGGATGGCCGCGCTCGAAACAAAGGAGCGTGCGCGCACGGGGATCGACTCCTTGAAGATCCGTTTCAACCAGGTCTTTGGCTACTACATCGAAATCTCGAAAGCCAATCTCTCCAAGGTGCCTTCCGACTTCGTCCGGAAACAGACGCTCGTGAATGCCGAGCGGTTTATGACCCAGGAGCTCAAGGAGTTGGAGGAGCGAGTCACCGGCGCCGAATCGAAACTCCTCGCGCTCGAAGAAGATCTGTTTGTCGAGTTGAGGCAGCGGCTTTCGAAAGAGGGCCCAAGACTGCAAGCCATGGCCGAGTCGCTGGCGTTGATCGATGTCTTGGCCGGATTAGCCGAAACGGCGGCGCTCAATCGTTATGTCCGCCCGACGATTGATGAATCGGGACTCCTGCGCATTCTCGAGGGTCGTCACCCGGTCGTCGAACAGCTCAGTCCAGACGTGGCGTTTGTGCCCAACGATACCTTCTTGGACGAGGACAAAAACCGCGTGGTAATTCTGACCGGACCAAACATGGCGGGCAAGAGCACCTATTTGCGGCAGGTCGCGCTCATCGTGTTGCTGGCTCAAATCGGCAGTTTCGTGCCTGCCACCCAGGCTCACATCGGGCTCGTGGACCGCATTTTTACGCGGGTAGGAGCGTCCGACAACCTTACGGCCGGCCAGAGCACGTTCATGGTCGAAATGATCGAGAGTGCGCAGATCCTCAACTGTGCGAGCCAGCGCAGCCTGATTCTCCTGGATGAAATCGGACGTGGAACGAGCACCTACGACGGCTTGAGCATCGCCTGGGCGATTGCCGAATACATTCACGATAGGCAGCACCTCGGCGCACGAACGCTTTTCGCCACGCACTACCATGAGATGACCCAACTGGAATCGCTGCGGGAAGGTATTCGTAATTACCGGGTCGCAGTGCAGGAACGCGACGGCGGGGTGGTGTTTCTCAGGAAAATTGTACCGGGTGGTGCCGATCGAAGTTACGGCATCCACGTGGCGAAGCTGGCGGGTCTCCCCACGATCGTCATCGACCGCGCGCAGGAAGTATTAGCCCAATTGGAGCACTCGAATACCGACCTCCAGCCTCAGGACGACCATTCTCGTGCGACGCTTCCCCATCCGCATCCGCTCATCGATGAGGTCAGGCAAATAGATTTGTTCTCCATGACACCGCTCGATGCGCTCAATCGCCTGGCCGATCTTCAAAAGCGCGCCGTCGATTCTCCCTAGAAAAGGAAACGGCGGCAACTCTTGCGAGCTACCGCCGCTTCTTTATCGTTCCTCGATGAAACTGACCTTTACTTACCCATATTGTACTTAGCCGTCCAGGGGATCAGGCCGCCGAGGGGCTTCTTATCGGGTGTCAGCACGTCATATTGCATCGGCACCGTCCCTTCACCCTTGGGTGACGTGTTCAATCCCTGCTTGGCTGTGGCGCAGCCGGCATCCGCCTCGTTCTTTCCGGCACATTCCTTTAGCCGAAGCGCCGAAATGCTCATCGTCTTG
>DASTQE010000322.1:0-22412 GCA_035761895.1 Nitrospira sp.
CCAGATCCTCGAAGAGACGCTGACCGACTGGAAACACACCTCCTACCGGCACTTGGATCTGCGTAAGCTCCGCAAGGTTGTTGACGTCATCAAGCAGTGGCACGGGCATTTTGATTTCGATGAAGACGCGCTCGCCGACGACGGGTCGCGGTTCGCACAGTTGCTATTGGCCTATAACAAAGCCTATTTCGGCGATATTCGGTATAGAACGGGCTCTGGGTCCAATTCAGGCCTTCGCGCCGCCGTGAAGGTCACCTCCAGCGGCTTCATCGACCGCAACGGCAACGTCTGGAGATTTCCGGGGCTCTCAGCCGAGGTCACCAAGCCGCCGGGACACCCGCTCGCCGCTGAGTCCAGCCGAGTCGACTCCCCACGGATCACGGCTGACCTGACCCGCGTCTTTCTCGAAGCCTTTTTCGATGCGGCCTTCCGGGAACCGGCCGTGGAACACGCCACGGCATTGAGCGTTCAGTGGAAAAACGCGGGTCATGCCTACCCTGCCTTCGACGCCGATCATCCGCCGATTCCCTTTGAAGCATTCGCGCGTGTGACGCGTGATGCGCTCAGAGCCGAGGCCGCCGTCACCTCCGAGGTGGGAAAAGCGGTCCGGGGCGGCAGCATCTTCAGCACACAGAATGAGGCGTTTGCATCCGGATTGGAAACTGCGGCGGGCGTGATCGCGAAAAAGCTCGTCGAACATGGGGGCTTTTGTTATTTTCAGACCATACAACAGAGCGAACGGCGAAAGGAGGGCAGTTAAGAGTGATGAGACACGTTGCGACCGTCGTGAGCATCAGCGTGCTTTTGGCCGGGTGCTTTGCCAAGATTCACGAGCTTCCCTCACAACCGGAGCAATCCGAAGTGTTGTTTGCCCCCTTGCCCGATCAGGACTTCATGGTTGGCCTCGCCGTGTCCGGCGGGGGCAGCCGGGCCGCGACGTTTGCGGCCGGAGCCTTGGAGGCTTTGGCGGAAATTCCCGTTCGCGTCGGAGCGGAGAAACGCAGCGTTCTTGAGACCGTCAGCTACATGTCGAGCGTATCCGGCGGCAGTCTGGCCACGGCCTACTATGTGACCCAAAAACCTCCACGGTCTGAACCGATGCTCGGCGAAGAAGGACTCTCGCCCCGGTATGGCGAATTCTTCTCCGGGTTTAAGACGGCGATGCAGTGGAATTTCCAGCGGAGCGCCCTGGTCCGCCAGTTCGCATTTTTCCGCGCGCTGAACCCGACAAAGCTCGCCTATTCGCTCTCAGAGGTCTGGGACGAGGACTTTCTGGGTCACATGACGTTCGCCCAACTCTACGAGCGGGAACAAAGGGGCGATATTCCACGCGTGATCTTGAACGGCACGGTGTACAACTCAGGGCGACGGTTCGCCTTCACCACGTTGCCAGCGTCGGATTTCGATTACAACTTCGTCGATCTGCTGCTGAAGGAGTTGAAGAATCCCGATCGCCCAGTGCCGGTCACCCCCGAAGGCTTCAGCATCATCCAAAAAGGATTGGAAAAGGCCAGCCGGCAATTCCTGCCCCTCACGTTCGAGCATATCGGTGCCGATTACCGGAATCTTCGTTTGTCGCTTGCCGTGGCCACCTCCGCCTCCTTCCCTCCTGTCGTGGGACCGGTTACTTATCAGGTGGCCGGCCGACCGACGTATCTGCACATCGGGGACGGTGGACTCTTCGACAATCTCGGGACCGAATCCCTCACGACGCTGTTCCTGAAAAAAATCCCTCAGGGCTCCTCCAAGAGTGGACTCATTATCGTCATCGATACGTCCTTCCCATTCGATGCCGGTGCGCCAGAACTCGACAAGAGCGAAAAAGGGTTTGAGGTGTTCCGCGAGGATCCTTCGCGCATCGTCGGCATCATGGAGGAGCGGGCCAACACCTATCAAACGCTTTTGTGGCACAGCCTCAGAACACAGGGAATCGTTCTTCCCGATTTTGCGCATCTCAGAATCGAGGTGCTCAAGCATGTCGATGCCGAGTGGACCGGGTATCAAGATCTCCCTGAGGTCTGTCGCAAGGATTTCCCAACAAATGTCACCCCCGCACAGATCAAGCAGGCCGTGAGTCAGATCCCGACCTTATTCAAGATCAAAACGCCTTGCCATGGTGCGTTACTCGAGAAAGCGGCACGCAAGGTCGTCGAGCAGCGCCGGCCCCGGATCGTCAGTTTTATCGAAAGGCATTTGCAAACAAACACACCATGACCATGAATCCAAAGGAGGAAGGCCCCTTTCCGCTGGTCGACATCCTTGAAGCGGAATATGTCGCGCTCCACGGCCGTCTGCCTGCCGGGACGACGGGGGCCGAGGCTGACCGGCTGGCAGCGCTGTACCGGCACATCCATCACCTGCCGCACAAACGAACGGCGCTCTGTCTTTCCGGCGGCGGAATCAGAAGCGCCACGTTTTCACTGGGTATCCTCCAAGGGCTTGCCCGCCTCTCGCTCTTGAAGCAATTCGATTACCTTTCGACCGTTTCCGGCGGCGGATACATTGGCAGTTGGCTGACCGCCTGGATTCACCGGCATCCCGACGGCGTCGCCGGGGTTATGGAACAATTGCGGCGGCCGCCGTCCAATACACAAGATCCGGAACCAGAACCGGTGAAATGGTTGCGCCGGTACAGTAATTACCTGAGCCCACGGCTCGGCTTGATGTCGGTCGACAGTTGGACCCTGCTGGGAACTTATCTACGGAACCTCACGCTCAACTGGCTCGTGCTGGTGCCACTCCTCGCGGCTGCTCTGCTGGCTCCCCGCCTGCTGGTGTCGATTCTTCACTGGAAGGTCGCCGATCCGATGCCGCCGGCACAAGCCATGTCGATCACAGGCCTCCTCTTCGGCCTCTTAGCCTTGACGCATCTGCATGTCTACCGGCCCAGCCTAAATTCGCTGCGCTCACATCGTGTCTGGAAGCGCTTTGAGCGGCAGCAATGGTTTCTCATCAGCGGCCTGACTCCGCTGCTGATCACGGCGCTGCTGTTGACCATTGCCTATGCCTGGTATCGAAATGGCGGCGGTCGTCTCGAGCAACTCACGCTCTTCGGTTTTGATAGCCGCGGTACCTTCGTGCTGGGCGGCGCCGCCATGCATGGGCTCGGCTGGCTGATTTCCGCCTTTCTGCTCCATCGCTGGAAGGACTTGAGTCGGTGGCTGGCGGTCGAGCTTCTCATCATTCTCTGGTCTGGCGCCCTCGGCGGCCTTCTGCTCTGGTCCGTGCTGGCGGAAACGCCTTCCGACGTGCCCGTCAGCGAATTCGCCGAGTGGTATTCCACTTTTGCTGTCCCTGGCTTTCTCACCATGTTTCTTCTCACGGCCACCATCTTTGTGGGTGTCGCGAGTCGTTACACGGATGATCATGATCGGGAATGGTGGGGGCGCGCCGGCGCCTGGGTCCTGATTGCCAGCGTCACTTGGGCGGGGCTCGGTTCGCTAGTGGTCTTTGGCCCCGGTCTGTTGTCCTACACGCCCGCGCTCGTGACGTCCCTGGGAGGGTTGTCCGGAGCGATCTCCCTGTTGCTTGGATTCAGCTCGAAAACCACGGCGACGAGCAAGGCCAAACCGAGCATGGTGGACGTGGTGTTCGACCGTGCGGTGCGATTAGCCGCACCGGTGTTCATCGCCTGCCTGCTCGTGCTCATCACGCTTTTCACCAGCATGCTCATAAAAGGATTGGGTGGTTTCCACGGGGTCTGGGAGGACTCGGGGATCGGGTTGTGGATTCCCGCTGATGTGTGGGGTCATGCGATGGTCCTTCATAACAGTCCGCCTTTTTTGGTGATCGAAGTCGCGGCAGCCTGCGTCCTGCTGGTCGGCGCCATGTCGTTGGTCATCAATATCAACAAGTTTTCGCTGCATTCGATGTATCGCAATCGTCTGATCCGGGCCTATTTGGGCGCCTCCCGTCTTCCCGAGTATCACGAAGCGCGTCGGCCCAACCTCTTCACGGGCTTCGATCCAAGCGACAACATCCAGATGCACGAACTTGCTATGCCAAGTCAGGCGATCCGGAAGCCCTTCCATATCCTTAATATCGCCATCAATCTTGTCCGCGGAGAGAACCTGGCCTGGCAGCAGCGTAAAGCCCAGTCGTTTACGGCATCCCCGCTGTTCTGCGGAAGCTGGAATCTGGGGTATCGCCGCTCGGGCGAGTACGGCATCAACGCACAGGTTCATAAGGCCATTACCCTCGGTACCGCCATGGCGATTTCCGGGGCGGCGGCCAGCCCCAATATGGGATACCACTCAGCACCGGCGGTGACCTTCCTGCTGGCGTTTTTCAATGTCAGGCTCGGCTGGTGGATGGGCAATCCCGGCCCTGCGGGCCGCCATACCTTCAACCGTTCGTGTCCGAGAATCGCCGTCCGTCCCTTGCTGGCGGAGACATTCGGATTGACGGATGCCGCGAATCCCCATGTCTATCTCTCGGACGGAGGCCATTTCGAGAACCTGGGACTTTACGAGATGGTGCTCAGACGTTGCCATTACATCGTCGTCAGCGACGGCAGTTGCGACACGGACCGCTCATTTACGGATTTGGGCAACGCCATCCGCAAAGTGCGGATCGACCTTGGGATCGACATTGAGATCGAGACGGAGTTGCTGGAGATCCAGGCGGCAAACGGGCTGAGCCGCGCGCATTTCGCGCTCGGTGTGGTCCGCTATGACCGCGTCGATCCGGGAGCCCCCGCCGGCGTATTGATCTACCTGAAACCTTCTCTGACGGGAAATGAGCCAGCCGACGTCACCGAGTACGCTTGCGATCACGATGAATTCCCGCATGAGCCCACCGCCGACCAATTTTTTGACGAATCGCAGTTCGAATCCTACCGGGCTCTCGGCTTTCACATTGCCGAAAAGGTCTTTACCCGTCCCATCACCAATCCGACCGGAGAAGCCGAGCAGTTATTCGAACAGTTTCGATCCGCTCGGTCCGCGTAATCACGATCACGGGCGGGCAGCGTTTCTTTGGCGACTGTCGAGCGTGTCTTACGTCCAGGCTGAGCTCGTGGAGCCATTCGGTGCCCGCCATTGCGGGGTCCAAGCCAGCGCCACCAACTTCACCGCAATGTCGGCCTTTGCAGGCCGCAGCGACACGGGCTCCAGCTTTTCGTGCATTGGATCGCTCGCCGCGGCCAGCGCCTCGATTTCCGCCTTGAACTGCGCCTCGAGGTCGGCCAGTTGCTGGTGCAACGCCGCGACGTTCTCCTGCGCCAGGGTCACATCCTGTGATTCCTTAAGCACCCGCCCGGCGCCGCGGATGGCCGTCGTCGCGCGGCCGATATTCGTCGCGCTGATCGTCTTCCTGCCCAGAAACGCACCCAGGATCGACGCACCCACGGAAATGGCGGCCTGCATTTGACTTGAGCGGGCCTCGGCCTGCTGCTTCTCTTTCTGTTGCTCCGCTCGTCTCACACGCTCCTGAAGCGACGCCAATTTCGGAGCGTACTTCCGACGAAGCGTCTCGGCGCCCTTGTCACGCTGCTCTCTCCCTGATTGTTGTAAGCGGAGCCGGAAGTCCCTCTCGGTCTCTGCCGGATGAGACATCTGCCCCGTGCTCGGACTCCTGAACAACTGAAGTTTTTGCGTGCGGTACAGCCACGCTCCGAACTCTTTGTTCCAGGTGTCATAGCTCTTCGCTTTAGCGGCGCCGGCAGGAAACGGGAGAAATTGCGCCTCCGCTTCAGGCTCCTGCTCCAAATCAGCCACAGTTACGTGTACGTCGGCGGCTTCGTCCCACTGAACAGTGGCTGCTCCCTCTGTCATCGGGACCAGCACCGTCACGTCTTGCATCGTCTCGATGCCGTTCTTCTTGTCGGCAAAGCGGATATCGGACGAGACCAACAACATCGGCGCGTAGATGAGTTCACTATCCTCCGGTCTCGTCCCGCGCATTGGCAGGAAGTACTGTGGAACGTCCGGAGGAAGCACGGGACGCGCAGTGCCGGGCGAGCGGCGCGAGGCTTCAGGCGAGGCAGTGGAATTCGTGGCGGTCCCACTCGCCCCTAGCCCCTTGCCTCTCGCCCCATCCATGAGCGTTTTGATCTGTGTTCTTGTCAAAGGGCCCCGCAAATACGAGAGGCACCAGCGTGTCTCGAACAGGGCCGGCTCGTTCTCGTGGACGTTGTGCATGAGAAAGATGCGATTTCCGAGGCCGGCCAGGGTTTGCTCCATGCGACCCTTATCGAATTTTTTGCCGGCGCTCGACGAGGCCCCTTCGAGACCTTCGAGCACACGGGCCTTGTCGCGCTCCGTTTGCAACCGGCCGATGAACCAGGTGCCGGTGTTGGCCAGTCCTTTGTAATCGAGGTCGACCGGGTTCTGTGTTGCCAAGACGACGCCCAGGCCGTAGGCGCGGGCCTGCTTCAGCAACGTCAGCAACGGCTGCTTGGAGGGCGGATTGGCAACGGGTGGAAAATACCCGAAGATTTCATCCATGTAGAACAGCGCGCGCAAGCTGGTGGTCCCCGATTGGACACGCATCCATCCGACCATTTGACTGAGCAACAGGGTCACGAAAAACATTCGCTCGGCATCGCTGAGATGCGCGATCGAAAAAATCGCGAGACGCGGCTTCCCCGTCGGCGTGTACAGCAGTTGCTGTACGTCCAGCGGCGCTCCGTCGAGCCAGGCCTGAAACCCAGGCGCGGCCAACAGATTGTTGAGCTTCATCGCCAATGCAAAACGTTCGTTCGACGGGAAAAACGCCTCGACATCTATCACGCCGATCTTCGCCACCGGCGGCGACTGGATCGCATGGATCAAGGCGGTGAGGTCCACATCCCTGGTTCGTGTCCAGGCCTGGCCAAGAATGGTCGACAGAAGGATATGCTCCCGGCTCTGAATGGGATCGGCTTCGACGCCGATCAACCCGAGAAGACCGGTGACCGTCGTGCTGATTCGTTCATGGAGCAATTCCGTGTCCTGGCGGACATCTTCCTCAGGCGCCGCAAACGATTTTAAGATGGAAACGGGCAGACCCGCGTTGCTCCCCGGCGTGTAAATCGCAGCCTCGGCGGAATCGCGAAAGCGCTGGATGCGAGCGCCGTCCTGTCCCCCTGCCGCCAACCCCTTCCGCCACAGATCTGCCTGTCCGCTTGCGTACTCGGCGGGCGACAGCCCTTTTTTCCGGGCATCGTCCTCGTTGATCCAGGGGAGAAAGTCCTCGCCTGTGAGCGTCGGAAACGTCAGTAGCAGATTGCCGAGATCGCCTTTAGGATCGATGATGATAGCGGGGATATTGTCGATCGCCGCCTCTTCGAGGAGTGAGAGGCAGAGACCGGTCTTGCCGCTTCCGGTCATGCCCACGCAGACCGCGTGGGTGACGAGATCTTTCGAGTCGTACAACAACCAGCCCGGCTTCGTCTGCTTCGCTGACAAGTCATATGGGCGGCCAAGGTAAAAGACGCCGAGTCGCTCGAAGTCCTCCGTGCTCGCCGTACTGCCGGCGGCTGTCCCACGCGGCGGAGACGCTTTCTTGCGCGGCATCGGTCCTCCGTCTGCAAAGAAGAGAAAAGACTGGAGCGTCGGACGCGCCATTGTATGGTGGCACCCGAGCGGCTGCAAGAGCACGACTGAAGGGGAACCGTTCCGGATGGGGTGTGAAAAAGCAAACAGAGGTGGGATGAGCTCCCGGGAGGCGGCATTTAGCCGCCTTCCCGGGTGGACAGAGGTCAGCTACCACACGTGATTTTCATGGATTCGATATCGTCCTTCATGTCCAGCTTCCCGAGGTTGGGAACGCGCTGGCCGGGCGCAAACGCGAGCTCGGTCCCTTTGAAATCCTTGTCAGAATAGGCCTTGACCCTCGCATTGGTACCCACGATCACGCTTTCGATGTCATTGTTCCAGTTCTTACCGCCCAGGTCTTTCAGTGACGCAAACTCTTTCGGCCCTTGTATTTTATAGTGCGCATCGTCCATGTCGAAGTCGTCGTCATCGAAAACCTCGATGTAGCAGTTCTTATCGATGACCTGGGTTTCCAGATCCGCGGCAAAAACCGGCGCTGCGCTTAACCCGATCGCGGCGATCATCGGCAATCCAATCTTCAAAGTCTTCAAAGATAACATGATGCGCTCCTTTGTCTTTGTTGTAGTCTGTGTGATCTGTCTCGGTGCGTGGTTATCGAAGAATGCCGAAAAACCACAGCAGAACCAGCAGGCTTACCGGAACCCCGAGCAGCCACAAGATAACGCCCTTTCCCATTGCTCCCATCGTATTGACCTCCGTTCGACTGTAACTGCTATTGTATCAGCGAGGGTTCTTGAGCAAGGACCCGGTTCAACACACTGACCATTCGAAGATGCGCGCGGTTGTCTTCACGCAAATCAGCCGCAAACAACTCCGCATGGCGCTGCTGCAAGACCTTCCCAAAGTCTCCCTGTTTTGCCGTCGGTACGCCATACAACGTCGCAAGGGACGTCACGTACTGCCCGCTTCCCGCGGCGGCTTCCTGGCGAAGATTTTCATACGCCACGCCCGCGAACAGATTGATCTTTTCTTCTTGTCGCACCAAGCCATCCTGCGTGAACAGATCGTTCGGCGTGGTGCTCGAGAAAAAGTTCACTGTCGTGTCGATCGTCGCCTTGGTCGTATTGCAGGCGGCGAGGTTCAATCCCATCACGACCACTGCACAAGTGCTCAAAACACGGCTAACCATATCGGATAACATCGCTCCTCCTTTCGGATAGAAATCGGATAAAGCGGCCTAACTAGAAGCCCGCTCGATTGGCCTATAGATGTCTGACTATCGACACTCCCAGCTTGCCTGTTAAGCAAAGGATGGGCCGAACTTGAGCTCGCATTGCTTCGCGCACTTCACGGCGAAACTATAGTGGTCTCCCTAGCGAAGACCACTCAATCAATGCGTCTTCGTATTACAGAGAGGACAAGTTGTCCCGATTTGGGGACAGGATGGGAGAGGGTTACCACGCTTTGAAGATTACAACACGGCGCCCGCCATCAAGCTGAAGCCCACGAGATAATTCCATTTCAGCGGTTCCCGAAGATACAGGATGGAAAACACACAAAAGACCGCCAGCGTGATGACTTCCTGAATGGTCTTCAACTGAGCGGCCGTGAAATTATAGTGACCGATCCGATTTGCCGGTACTTGAAAGCAATATTCCACAAATGCGATCCCCCAGCTGACCAGGATCGCCATCCACAACGGCGTGTCCTTATACTTGAGATGGCCGTACCAGGCGATGGTCATGAACACATTGGACAGGGTCAGCAAGAGAATCGTGTGCATGGGCCTCCTTTGAGTAGTGTTGAACAATCAGCCGACAGCCATTGGCGCCGACAGCCACGCTTGAACCAGCTTCTTTTCTTTTTTTGGGGGGCGGAAGGGATGAGCATGAAGGCTTCGACGTTGCGCCGAGTGCCGAACACTAGCAGTGAAAGGTGCTGGGCGCCGTTCTTTCGGTTCGTCCGGCAAGGCGCCCAGCCAATAGTAGCGGGACAAAGCCCGTCCATGACCATCGCATGACGGCGAAGCCGGATTGCTCGCCCTTCGTCGCCCCGCTCATCCGACCCCCGCCTCTTTCAGCACTTGCCCCGTATACGACCGCTTTGAGCGTGCAATGTCCTTGGGCGGCCCCTCCGCGACGATTTCACCGCCCCGGTCCCCGCCTTCCGGGCCAAGATCGATGATCCAATCGGCATTCCTGATGACATCCAGATTGTGCTCGATCACAAGAACCGTGTTGCCGGCTTCGACGAGACGATCCAGGACATCGAGCAATCGCTGGACGTCGGCAAAGTGGAGCCCGGTCGTCGGTTCGTCAAGAATGTACAGCGTCCGTCCGGTCGCCCGCTTGGACAATTCGCGAGAGAGTTTGACGCGCTGCGCCTCACCACCGGAAAGGGTCGTCGCCGACTGACCGAGCTTGACATAATGCAGCCCCACATCGTGCAAGGTCTGCAGTTTCGCCTTGATCAACGGTATGTGCTCGAAAAATTCGAGGGCGTCGTCCACTGTCATGTTGAGGACATCGGCGATGCTTTTGCCTTTGTGCAGAATTTCCAGTGTCTCACGGTTGTATCGCTGGCCCTTGCAGACTTCACAGGTGACATACACGTCCGGCAGAAAGTGCATTTCGATCTTGATCAGCCCGTCGCCCTGACAGGCCTCGCACCGCCCGCCTTTGACGTTGAAGCTGTAGCGGCCGGGCTTGTACCCACGGACGCGGGACTCCGGCAGATTGGAATACAGATCGCGGATATGCCCGAAGAGTCCTGTATAGGTTGCGGGATTGGAACGGGGCGTCCGCCCGATCGGCGATTGATCGATGTCGATGACCTTGTCTAAGGCCAACACGCCCTGCAAATCCTTGCAGCCGTCGATCTTCGGCTTCTTGTGGTACAGGAGCTGCGACAACGAGTGAAACAGCACTTCAAGCACCAGTGTGCTCTTGCCGGATCCCGAGACGCCGGTCACACAGGTCAACAGTCCCAAAGGGATCCGGGCCGTGACATCCTTGAGATTGTGCTTGTTCGCGCTGATGACGGAAAGAAAGCCCTTCGGCTTCCGCTCGCGCCGCGGAACAGAGACGGCCTGAAGGCCGCGCAGGTACCGCCCGGTCAGCGATTGAGCGTCGGCCATGACCTGTTGCGGCGTGCCCTGGGCAATGACGTGCCCGCCGTGCGAACCGGCGCCGGGCCCCATATCAAGAATGTGATCCGCGGCCAGCATCGTTTCGGCATCATGCTCGACAACCACCACCGTGTTGCCGAGATCTCGCAACCGGAGCAGCGTTTGCAGCAGCCGACGATTGTCGCGTTGGTGCAGGCCGATGGATGGCTCGTCGAGTATGTAGAGCACCCCCACGAGACCGGAGCCAATCTGCGTCGCCAGTCTGATGCGCTGCCCTTCTCCGCCGGAGAGCGTCGCCGCCGCCCGCTCGAGCGTGAGGTAATCGAGTCCAACGTTCACGAGAAACCCGAGCCGTTCCCTGATTTCCTTCAGAATCCGATGCGCGATCACCATTTCGCGCTCCGTGAACGTCAGCGAGCTGAAAAAATCGGCCGCCGCTCGCACCGACCGGCGCGTGACGTCGGCAATCGACTGCTGGGCGATCTTGATGGACAGGCTTTCCGGCCTCAACCTGGCACCATGACAAGCTTCACATGGCTCGAGCAGTGTGAAGTCCGCGTCGTCGTCAGCGTCCCCGGTCATCGCGTACCCGATCCCGTCGCAGGCAGGACAGGCCCCGTGAGGACTGTTGAACGAAAAGATGCGCGGGGTGATCTCCGGGTAACTGACCCCGCAGCGGATGCAGGCGAGCTTTTCACTGTAGAGGAGTGTCTTGCCGTCCTCCGTCAGCACGCCGACGAGCCCGCCCGTCAACTTCAAGGCGGTTTCGACCGAGTCGGCCAGCCGCCGCGCCAACGCGTCGCCTGGTTTCATGATCAAACGATCGATGACGATCTCAATCGTGTGCTTCCTTTGTTTATCGAGCGTGATGTCGTCGCTTAGCTCCATGGGCTTCCCGTCGATGCGCGCCCGCACGTAGCCGCCCCGTCGCATCTCGAGGAGTTCCTTGCGATATTCACCTTTGCGACCACGGACGATCGGCGCGAGTATTTGAAATTTGCTTCCTTCAGCGAGCGCCCCGATGGCATCCACCATCTGCTGCACCGTTTGGGCAGTGATCTCCTGACCGCATTGATGGCAGTGGGGCCGACCGACTCGCGCGAACAACAGGCGCAGATAATCGTAGATTTCCGTGACGGTACCGACGGTCGAACGCGGGTTGTGACTCGTGGATTTCTGCTCGATCGAAATGGCGGGAGAGAGCCCCTCGATCGAATCGACATCGGGTTTGCCCATCTGCTCCAGGAACTGACGGGCGTAGGCCGACAGCGATTCCACATACCGGCGTTGTCCCTCTGCGTAGATCGTGTCGAACGCCAGCGACGACTTGCCGGACCCGCTTAAGCCGGTGATGACGACCAGCTTATCGCGGGGGATCTCGACGTCGATGTTCTTGAGATTGTGCTCGCGCGCGCCCTTGATGATGATCGAGTTGCCCATAAGAAGGTGAATTATACCATCGGGCCCCATTGCCTTGACAAAGCCGGAAACCGAGTGCTACCACCCATCTCCATGTTGCTCATGAGGGACTCTGTGGCTGAACGGCCTGCACCAGAGGTGTCCGCCCGCATCGTTTCGACCTGGTCGGGCTCCGCGCGCGAGCAGGCCGTCCAGCGCATGTTCACGGCCATCGCGGGAGTCTACGATCTCAACAACACACTGCTCAGCTTCGGATTACACTATCGCTGGAAGAAAATCACGGCCTCGTACATTCCCGCCGTCGAAGACGGCACAGCGCTCGATGTCGGGGCCGGGACGGCCGATCTTGCGCTCCTTGTGGAACCTCGCATGGGAACACACGGACGGGTGATTGCATCGGATCTGAATCACGCCATGCTTGCCGAGGGATTGAAGAAGATCGGCGGGAAGGGCCTGAGCGGCAAAATTACCTGTCTCCAGGCCAATGCGGAGCACTTGGGATTCGCAGACCATACATTTCACGCCGTCACCACGGGGTTCTGCATGCGCAATGTGGGAAACCTCCCACAGGCGATCGCGGAGATCCGCCGGGTCATGAAACCGGGCGGGACGTTTGTCTGTCTGGAGTTTTCCCGTCCGGTATTCCGCTGGCTTCGCGCGCTGTACGACTGGTATTCTTTTAAGTTGCTCCCATGGATCGGTACCAGAGTGGCGCGGGATACCACCGGCGTGTATGAGTATTTACCCGCCTCGATCCGCACGTTTCCCGATCAAGAACGGCTCTGCGACATCCTTCGTGACGCGGGCTTCCGTGAAGTATCATACAGGAACCTGACAGGCGGCATCGTCGCGATTCATGTGGCGACTAAATAAGGCAAGAGGCACGAGGCTAGAGGCAATGGATAAAACATGTCGTCGCCATTCACCTCTCGCCACATGCCCCTAGCCCCGAGCAACGATGAACTCAATTCTCTACATTTTCCTTCCCTGCAAGAGGGTGTACCCCATCGGCGTCACCTATCTGGCCGATTTTATTCACCGTAGGAAACCAGATATCCGCCAGCGCATCCTGGATCTGTCGCTGCATCCAGTGTCGCAGCGAAGCCGCGCCATCCGGGAGGTCGTGGCGGAGTTCCAGCCTGATTTGGTCTGCTTCTCCTGGCGGGACATACAAATCTTCTCGCCACATGAGGGCGACTCCTCCTTGGAGCATGCGTTCAATTTTTATTTTGCGAGCAATCCCATCAAGCGCGTCGCCGCCTCCTTCGCAGGGCTGAAACAACTGTACCGCTATTACAGCCATATCTATACGATCCTGTCTTATCCCTGGCTGGTCCGAAAAGAGTTCCCCAAGGCCCAGATCATGATCGGAGGCGGCGCCTTCACCGCCTTTGCTGATCAGCTCATCGAGAGATTGCCTGAAGGCACCATTGGCCTGCTCGGGGAGGGCGAAGATGCGATCTTGAAAGTGCTCGAAGGCCGGTCGATCGAGGACGAACGGTACATCATCAAAGAAGAGGGCAGGATCAAAAAGGGACAGCAGGGCTCGCCGGCATTGCTGGACGCCCTCACGGTGGACCTCCCCTACTTGACCTCCATATTTCCGCAATATCGGGAATACGTCGGCGAATCCATCGGCGTGCAGTCGAAGCGAGGCTGCCCCTACGACTGCGCCTTTTGTCTGTACCCCTACATTGAAGGCAAGCGGGTCCGCTATCGGCCGGCGGAAATGGTCGTGCGGGACATCTCCCAGCATTACCATCAATGGGGCGCTCGGCGGTTTTGGTTTACCGACGCCCAGTTCATAACCGGCAGGGAAGCCTATCCCCAATGCACAGAGATCTTGGAGCGTATTCTCAGCGAGAAGTTGGAAATCGAATGGTCCGGCTATATCCGGACGTCATTAATCACACCTGAATTGGCCAAGTTGATGGTGCGGTCCGGCGTCGGCGATCTGGAAGTCGCGATTACATCGGGCTCTCAGGAGGTGCTCAACAACCTTCACATGGGATTCAAGCTTGAGCGGCTGTATGACGGGTGCCGGTATCTCGCCGAAGCGGGGTTCCGCGGCAAGGTCATCCTCAACTATTCGCTGAACAGCCCCAAAGAGACGGAAGAATCGCTGTTGCAAAGCGTTGAATCATACAAGGTCGTCGCGTCGATTCTGGGGGAGGAGCGGGTGTTTCCTCTGATGTTCTTTCTCGGGATACAGCCAAATACCGACCTGGAGCAGCGTTTGCTCGAGGAAGGCTACCTGTCCGCCGGCTATAATCCCTTGATGCTGACACCTACCAGTATCAGGAAATTGCTGTATAACCCGGCTCCCTTGAACAAGTTCATCGCCAAAGCCTGCCTGCGTGCCTGGGAACGCAAGGAGGGCAGCAGAGACCCCCGGAAATGGACCGGCTCGCTGTCCCAAACTGCCGGCTCGGAACATTCCTATGCGGACAAGAGCTTGAGCCGCGGGATTGAGGGCAATTCCGGACGCGATGCGCTCCTCTCTCTCGAAGAGATCCTGCGTTCGCGGCGCCCGTCCTCGCTGTCGCCTCAACAGCCGAAATCTCACGCCACTTCGGCCGGTTAAGTTAATCCAGCGGTCGTTGGTCAATTGAGATTTTTACCACTCATCATTCCTCAACTGGACCATGGACTATTGACCCTGAACCACCCTGACCATTGACCTTCAACCGATCACCTCCTGCCTTGCATTCCCGTCGAAGCCAGTGCTATCATTCGCGCTCTTTCACACCTGGGGCAAAGCGACAACCGATTAATTTTTCTAACGTTTATACCAGTCTGCCCTGGTTCTGAAGAGCGCCTGGAGGAGGCTTCTCGATGTATAAGACGATCTATATTCCGGTCGATAATTCCGACCATTCGAACCAGGCTGTGGACACGGGTGTTCATTTGGCCAAAGTCTTCGGGTCGAAGATCGTGGGCAGCCATGTCTATGCGGCCAAAATGCACGATAAACGCTTCAAGCAGATGGAAGCGGGTCTTCCCGAGGAATATCACGACGAAAAAGAGCTCGACCGCCAGCGGCAGATCCACGATTCGCTGATTACCCGCGGGCTTCAGATCATCACCGACTCCTACCTGGATTATGTCGATAAGAAGTGCAATGAGGCCAACTTACCGATTGAACGCCGCTCACTCGAAGGGCGGAATTGGAAAGTGTTGGCGGAAGATATCAATACCAACGGTTACGATTTGGTAATCATGGGCGCGCTCGGTGTGGGCGCCGTCAAGGACAGCGTGATCGGCAGCAACACCGAACGGGTCGTTCGCCGTGTGCGAAATTCCGACATGCTGATCATCAAGAACGTCCAGCCCATCAACGGCGGCAAGATCGTCGTCGCGGTCGACGGCAGCCCCTACTCGTTCGGCGGTCTGATGACCGGTCTTCAGCTCGGGAAGGCGTTGAACATGCCGGTCGAGGCGATCTCGGCCTTCGATCCCTACTTCCACTACGCCGCCTTCCACAGCATCTCGGGGGTGCTCAACGAAGAAGCCGGAAAGGTCTTCAGGTTCAAGGAGCAGGAAAAACTGCACGAAGAGATCATCGACAGCGGCCTCGCCAAGATCTATCAGTCACACTTGGATATCTCGCGCGAAATTGCCCAGGCCGAGCAGACTGACGTCAAGACGACGTTGCTGGACGGTAAAGCGTTCGAGAAAATCATCCAATACGTCCGCAAAGACGTCCCGGCGCTCCTCATCGTCGGCCGCATCGGCGTCCACAGCGACGAAGACATGGACATTGGCAGCAACACGGAGAATCTCCTCCGGAGCGCGCCCTGCAACGTCCTGATATCGAACCGGAAATATGTGCCGCCCATCGATACCCAGGCCGAATACACCATCGCCTGGACCGAAGAGGCGCTTCGCCGCATGGAAAAGATTCCGGTTTTCGCCCGCGGCGTGGCCAAGACCGCCATTCACCGCTATGCCATCGAAAAGGGCCACACGATCATCAGCAACACGGTGGTCGATGCGGCCGTGGGACACATTCTCCCCAAAGGCGCCATGGACGCGATGCGCGCATTGGGCGGCAGCCTCGAAGCGGCCGGCATCGATCGCGACAAAATGCAGGCGGACGATGCCGTGGCGAAAGACCTCATGGGTGCCACGCTCAGCGGCATGATGACGCAGGTGGTGGAAGAGAAGCCAAAAACCTCCGAGGCGACACAGGCCTATCTCGACCGTATGAGCCAAAGCTATTACGTCTGCGACGGGTGCGGCTATATCGGCAAGGGGGACGCTCCGGTTAAGTGCCCGGTCTGCGGTGCCGAAGGGCACCGGTTCAAGCCGGTCGACAAGAGCATTTTTGAAGCCGCCGCCAAGGCCGAGGGCGAGGTCGAAACCGACTTGGCGTACGATGATGTCCCCATGCAGTGGACGAAGGACGCCAAGGAAGCGATTCGCGCTGTACCGGCCGGATTCCAACGCCGCCGTGCGAAGGCCAAGATCGAAAAGAGCGCCAGGAAACTCGGCATGACGACGATCACGTTGGAGTACGCGGCACCGATGATCAAGGAAGCAGCCTCGGAAGAATATCAACCGATCTTTGCGAATAAAGGCGCCGGCACATCGGCCGACGCGCAGGCGAAGCTGGCCGCAATCCAGGAACACGAAGCCCGCCTCGCTCAGGACGGCGGCAACGGCCATGCGGAAGCAGTTCCCTATAACTGGACGGCTGAGGCGCAGGCGAGGCTTGAGCGTGCGCCTGAGGGCTTCATGCGGGACTGCACGAAAGCTTTGATTATCAAGCACGCGGACAAGCTCGGCACGACCCACATTACGCTGGAAGTGGCCAACGAGGGCATTGAACAGGCGAAAGGTTACATGGAAGAAGCCATGAAAACCGGCAATCTCAAGGACATGATCGCCAGCCTCACCGGGAAAGGGAAGTCCTAAGTGCTGAGGCTCAGTGCTGAGTATGACAAGCTGTTCACTCTCATCTTCAATCAGGTGCGTACCCCTTCTCGCTTAGCACTAAAGCATCATGGGTAAATCACTTCCTGTCATTAACTCCTCCGTTGCGACTACGGTCCATGGACTCTCAGCACTCAATCCTTCTCACCCTCCCGCCCCCGGCACGCCGGGACGTGCCGTTTCCCCGGACGACTCAGCGCTGGTAAGAGACGGGCGCACCGTCGACGACTTCAAACCCTATCTCGTTGCCCTCAATCTGACCAAGCGCTGCAATTTGAAATGCGACCACTGCTACCTGGACGCCACGACCAAGGCCGCAGGCGGCGATGATGAACTGACGACGGACGAGTGCTTCCGTCTGATCGACCAGATTGCCGAGGTGAACAAAGGATGTCTGCTGGTGATCACCGGCGGGGAGCCGCTGGTGCGTCCCGATATCCTCGACATCGCGCGACACGCCGTGAAGCTGGGATTCATGGTGGTGTTCGGCACCAACGGGATGTTAATCGACGACCGGATGGCCAAGGAACTCGTCGAGATCGGCGTCATGGGCGTCGGCATCAGTATCGATTCGCTCGATCCCCACAAACACAACGCCTTTCGTGGAGTTCCGGGAGCGTGGGAAGCAGCCGTGGCCGGCATCGAAGCAAGCAAGCGCAACGGGCTGCAGTTTCAGGTGCATTTCAGCGCGCAACCGATGAATTATCAGGAGTTACCTGCCGTCGTGGAGTGGGCCCATGGGCTGGGCGCCCGCGTGCTGAACGTGTTCTTCATGGTCTGCACGGGACGCGGAGAGGAACTCACCGATATCACACCCGCACAGTATGAGGAAGTCCTTGGCTATCTGGTGAAGTGCCAGGACGACTATCAGGGCATGTTGATTCGGGCCCGCTGCGCGCCGCACTTCAAGCGACTGGCCTATGAAAAAGACCCCAACTCCCCGATCACGAAAGCGACCGGCTACATGGGGGGAGGCTGTCTCGCCGGCACGAACTACGCACGTGTCACTCCTAACGGAGAGTTGACGCCTTGTCCCTATATGCCGCTCTCGGCTGGCAATGTTCGCGATAGCAGCTTCGTGGACCTCTGGGAAACGTCCGACATTTTCAATTCCTTCCGCTATCCCCACCTCAAGGGCAAGTGCGGTGATTGCGAGTATTCCGATATCTGCGGGGGTTGCCGCGCCCGCCCCTATGTGGATCATGGCGACTGGCTCGACGAAGATCAGTGGTGCCTCTACACTCCGAAAGGCGGAGAGAAGATCAAAGTCGCCTTCAACGTCGAGGAAGCGTCTGCGGTGCAGTGGGATGAGGCCGCGTCATTGCGGCTGAGCCGCATTCCCTACTTCTTGCGGGCGATGGTCAAGAAAGGCGTCGAAAAGCATGCCCGGGAGAATGGCATCACGACCGTGACGATTGAGCTCATGGAACAGCTCCGGAAGAAACGCTTCGGCAACGAGGCTCCTGTCTTCAAATTCTAATCATGAGTGATCAGTGATGAGTGACGAGTTCGGATCCAGGGCGAAGCATTCGTCATCACTTTTCACCCTTCACCTTTCACCCATCACGGTTTTCTAGTGGACGCTCTCCAAAGCATCATCACCGATCTCAATACGCTGATTCCAATTATCAATCACTGGTTCCATCTGTTGTCCGCCGTGATTTGGATCGGCGGCCTAGCATTTCTTGTGATGGCAGTGTCGCCCGGCCTGCAGAAAGCGGTCGCCCGGGAGCAGATCAAGCCCATCACGGATGTCTTCTATCAGCACTACAAGAAGGTGGCGGGTATTCTGCTGGTCATCCTGTTGTTCACCGGCGGAATCAATCTCCACTATGTCAACCAGGTCCTGACCTCACAAACGGGTTCCGGCGTCCAGCACCACGCCAAATATCTCACGGTCTTTTTCATCAAGCTCTTCCTGGTCCTCTGCTTGCTGACCCTTTTTCTCTACACGGTGATTTTCAAATCCGACGATGACGCTGAAGAAGGCGAATCCTATGAAGTGATCCCCTTCCAACGGGCAGCCCTCTGGATGGGGTTTTTCATCATCCTCTGTGCGGCCGCGATGAAGCACTTGCACCAGTAGCCATCCCTCCTGTTCGGTTTTTCTGTCGTCATTTCTTCAATGTATCGAATGTAATACCGCCGGTATTACTTTCGATACGTCAGCCATCTCCACTCTCGCAATCAACGTCGGACCAAGCTCCACTCGTGATCAGCCTGAAGATCAATTACTTAGGATTCTTTAGCATAGGAAATGTTTGGAATCCAGAACATGGCATGCCTGTTGCTGAAGCGAATCGGCACAAGGATGAGCACAACGGCCCCCACATGGACTTGGCGAGACGCGGCGCTGCACGAAGTCCCTCCGGATCGTGCCCATCCGGCGGCCCTACGTCGCCCCGCATCTCTGCCATCGAGGCGGCACGCCGGCCTTCCGGCGTGCCGCCTTTCACGTGCGGCAGCTGATCGTGCTCATCAATGACGATGGTCTTGTGCACATCACCATGTAAGGAGGCAATCATGCAGACAACCACAGCAACGACCGCTGGTCCCTCCGACATCTCACAGCGTCGCGGGCCGGATGCCACGAGCCCTGACATCAAGCGCGCCGGATCCAAGATGGTACGGCTGACAGTCAATCTCCCATCTCATCTCGTCGAGCAGATGCGCGACGCCGTGTACTGGACTCCAGGACTGACGCTGGCATGGATGATCGCCCGGGCGGTGCGGGCGTCATTGACGGAATTGGAGACCGTTCATCAAGGACCCTTCCCCAGACGTTTGAAGCCGCTGCGTGCTGGGCGGCCAAGGCTCGTCGGTCAGTCCATGCACGTCCAGCCGTTGGCAAACGGCGATGGAGCCGATGGACCGCGAAAGGGTGTCCCCGGAGCCTCTATTCCTCTCGTGCGAGAAATGAAGTGAACCTGAATGGAAAGCAAATGTCAGCGGTGCTTGGACGGAGGGGTGCCGGCCCGTTTGAAAACGCCTCGAAGTCCGAAGTAGGCGAATGAGTCTTTGAGATTGGAATACAGGCGCTTGAAGGCGCCCATCTCAGGATTCGTGACGTATTCCATCGTCAAGGCGATCCGCTCCTCTCCCGGCCCGAGAGGAGTCACCGCATGCCAGAGTTTGTCGCCGTTGAAAATGACCATATCCCCGGGTTGCGTGATCAGTTCCAGTGTTCTGGGTGTCTTGCCGGGAACGTCCTTAAACAGCTCGCAGACCAGCTTGCATTGGGTCGACTGGTCCACCAATCCCATGAGGATCGTATAGCGCGCACCCTTGTAGTAGCTGGTGTCGTAGTGAAACCCAATATGGTCTCCCGCCTCCGTGTAGTAGTACAGAGCGCACGAGTGGGGATCGTTATCGGGACAGAGCATGAGTTTGGCGTCGGTGAGCCGGCTGAGAAACTCAACGAACGCAGGCGAGCGATACAGATCAAGAAACAATGGCGCTTGTTCCTGCACCGTGTAATAACTGACGCTTCCGCCCTTCTTGTGCCCGGGAATGTAATTGCGATTCAGCCGATGCTTGACGCCCTGTGCTTGAGGTACGAGCGTGGCTTCGACGAACTCCCTCGGCAGGAACTGAGGAATGACGATGAATTCGTTCTGCTCCCAATAGTCGCGATGCAATCGCTCGACATCGAGCCTGGCGACTGCTTGCTCCGTCGCTTCTGCTACCGAGCCCAAGACTGCTGCACTCATCGCTTATCGCTCCTTCCGGCCGCTCTCCACTCCGGTTGACCTTTCAAGGCTGCGTAAGCACCGGCGCCTTGACCACTTCCACATCGGGCGGGAACTTGGGCACAAACAGGTCGTCCTCCAGCCCGATGTTCGATTGAAGGGCCGAAAATTCGAAATTCGACACGTTCCCACTCACTTCGTAGAGGGAAAGACTCCGGATGAAATAGGTTTTTGGAAACACTTCGACCACGATTCTGTGGACCGTCCCATGCGCCTGACTCTCGTGCGACTTCGGCACCAGCGTGACGAGCCTGATACCGCCGACTCCCCGACTTTTGCCGGACGTCGGTTCGGCGTCGAATGACGCATCGAGCTTCGCCGCCCCCTGGAGGAGTTCCAGCGGCGCTCGGGACGCGGCCATGTGGGTCAGCTTCCCGACCAGGACCTGCTTGTGCTCGGGCACGTATACCTTTACATCGTCGCGATCGACGTAGATGTCCTCGGCCGACGGCTCGAGATAGGTCCACCGCAAGCGGCCGGGTTTTTTGATATACACCTTCCCGGAGGAGGTCATCGGCCGCTCAAATCCTTCAATGGTCGTCTTCTGTGTGAAATCGGCCTGCAAGTCCTTGGTCTTTTCATAGCGCGATTGTAAGCGCTTGACCACTTCTCGGACTTCTTTGCGGGCCTGCTCATCGTCGCCTTCCTCGCCGCCGACGGGAAACGCAACGCTCAGGGCGACCACGGCGCCGATCCCGATCATCCACAGTCTCATCATTCGTGAGCATCCCCGACCGGTCCGCGCCGCCCGATCACTTCCCGGCGGCCGTCGCGTCCGGCGGCCCCGACCAAGCCGTCGGCTTCCATCTGCTCGATCATCCTAGCTGCACGCGGATATCCCACGCGCAAGCGCCGCTGGATCAGCGAGGCCGAGGCTTGGCCGGTGGAGAGCACCAGCTCTTTGGCCTGCTCATAGACTTCGTCCTGCGCTTCTTCTTCCTTCACCTCTTCCTGCTTCAACGATTGCAATTCCTGATTGTAGCTGGGCGACGCCTGATCCTTGACGAATTCGACCACGCGTCGGACATCGTCGTCTGAGACGAAGGACCCGTGCAGGCGCATCAACCGTCCGGTCCCCGATGCGAGGTAGAGCATGTCGCCACGGCCCAACAAGGCTTCGGCGCCGTTGGCATCGAGAATCGTCCGGGAATCCGTTTTCGAAGAGACTTGAAACGCGATGCGCGCGGGAAAATTCGCTTTGATCAATCCGGTCAACACGTCGACCGAAGGACGTTGAGTGGCCAGCACCAGATGAATGCCGGAGGCCCGGGCCATTTGCGCCAGACGGGCGATCTTGTCTTCGACATCCTTCGGCGCCACCATCATCAAATCCGCCAACTCGTCGATCATGACGACGATGTACGGCAATGGTTCCGGTGGCGTCGGCGGCGGCATGAATGATCCGGGACTGCCGTCGGGCAGTGCGGTTTCTCCGGCGGAGAGACGCTCCTCCTCAGACAGAAAGCGCATCGGCAATTCTGGCTGATCGGTCTTCCCCTCGGGACCGGCCTCGGGAAGCATGCCTTGGGCGCCGGCCACCTTGCGATTGTACGAATCAATGTTGCGGACACCCGCTTCAGCCAGCAACTTGTAGCGGCGCTCCATTTCCTGCACCACCCAGCTCAAGCCCCGCGCCGCCGACTTGGGATCGGTAATCACCGGCCGTAGCAGATGCGGGATGCCGTCATAGGTCTGAAATTCCAG
>DASTQE010000323.1:0-5068 GCA_035761895.1 Nitrospira sp.
GACCGCGGCACAGGCCGAAGATGCCTACACGTGTAACCTAGTGGGCATGTATCGTCGCATGGGAGGCGGCATCGCTCTCGCCATTGTGACTGCTTGTGGGGTTGCCGTGTCAGGGCGGTACGAGTCCTGGACAGCCGCGGCTCCGTTCATTCTCCTTTGGATGGTCTCTCCCGTCGTCGCGCGCCGGGTCAGCCTGCCTCTGCCGCTGACCGGGGCGGGTCCGGTCTCGCCAGGCGATGACAGGACGCTACGACTGATTGCGCGCCGGACCTGGCGGTTCTTCGAAACGTTCGTGTCATCCGAGGATCACGCGCTGCCACCCGATAACTTTCAAGAAGATCCCAAACCCGTCGTCGCGCATCGGACGTCGCCGACCAATATAGGGCTCTATCTGCTCTCAACCCTCGCCGCCCGTGATGTTGGTTGGCTGGGTACCCTGGAGGCAACCGAACGGTTGGAAGCCACGCTGGCGACCATGAACGGGCTCGCGCTGTTCCACGGGCACTTCTACAACTGGTATGACACGCGCACCCTTCATCCGCTGGATCCGAAGTATATATCCTCCGTGGATAGCGGCAATCTCGCGGGACATTTGGTGGTGCTAGGCAATGGGTGCCGTGAGTTGATTCAACACTCCCCCCTCGAAAAAGGTGATCTGTTTGCTGGAATAAACGATGCGATCGGGTTGGTACGCGAAGCGCTAGCCGCTATTCCCGAACAGCAACAGACGCATACCGTCACGCGGAAACAGCTCAGCCAGGCGGTCGATATGCTGGCCATGTCGTTGTTGTCTCGGCCGGGGGATGCCGCCGGCTGGACGACGCGGTTTGCCCAGTTGACCGCATCCTCCCATACCGTCGCAGACATGGCGCAGGCGCTGGCTCAGGAGCACGAAGAGGAACCAGATAGCGAGTTGCGCTTCTGGGCGGATGCGGTGCGGAGATGCGTTGAAAGCCATCTCCGCGACGTGGAGCTGTTGCTCCCGTGGGTCCGCTTGAGTGCGAAAGATCTTGCCGCCATGTTCGACCGTTCGTCAGGGGAGTGGGCGATCCTCGAGCCGTTCTTTCAATCCGTTCCTACGCTGGCGGCTGCCCCTGAGCGGTTCACGGCTGTGCTTCAAGCGCTCGACCGTTTGCGGGAAGACTCACTCAGTAGTCCGTCGCAGAACCGGGCCCGTTTGGCGAGGATCGCTCTGCTGGCAGATGCCATACGACAATCGGCCGCGGATGCCACTGCACTCATCCGCCGTCTCGAAGCCGTCGCACGGACTGCGGAGCAGATGGTCCGCGCCATGGATTTCGCGTTCCTCTTCGATCCGACACGCAAGCTGTTGTCCATCGGCTACCGCCTAACTGAGAACAGCTTGGATCCTAACTGCTACGACTTGCTTGCGTCAGAAGCACGGCTGGCGAGTTTTATGGCGATTGCCAAGGGTGACGTGCCGTCATCGCATTGGTTTCACCTGGGCCGTGCATTGACGCCAGTGGGACACGGTTCGGCGCTGATTTCCTGGTCAGGCTCGATCTTCGAATACCTTATGCCGGCCTTGGTCATGCGTTTTCCGGTAGGCAGTTTACTCAGCCGGACGTATGAGCTGATCGTCCGCCGGCAAATTCAATATGGGACAGAACGCCGCGTGCCTTGGGGCGTCTCGGAGTCGGCCTATAACGCGCGCGATCTTGATCTGACGTACCAGTATTCCAGCTTTGGTGTGCCGGGACTGGGACTCAAGCGCGGCCTCAGCGAAGATGTCGTTGTCGCGCCTTACGCCACTGCACTCGCCGCCATGATCGACCCCGCGGCTGCGGCACACAACTTTGCCCGACTCGCCGAGGCCGGCGGCAGGGGGACCTACGGGTTCTATGAGGCCCTGGATTACACCGGCACACGGGTGCCCGAAGGACAGGACGTCGCCATCGTGCGGGCCTATATGTCGCATCATCAGGGCATGTCGCTGGTCGCCATTGCGAATGTCCTGAACGATGGGGTGATGAGGAGCCGTTTCCACGCCGAGCCGATCGTCCGGGCCACCGAATTGCTGCTCCAGGAACGGACGCCGCGCGACGTACCGGTGGCGCGACCACGCGCGGAAGAGGTGTCGGCGGCGGCGCAAGTCCGCGACCTCATTCCACCGGTGTTGCGGCGATTCACCTCTCCGCATGAGGCGACTCCGCGGACACATCTGCTGTCCAATGGCCGGTATGCCGTCATGCTGACCGTCGCGGGTTCAGGGTATAGCCGATGGCGGGACATTGCAATCACGCGTTGGCGTGAGGATCCGACGCGGGACTGCTGGGGTTCCTATATATTTTTACGCGACACGCAGAGCGGGCACGTGTGGTCGGCGGGGTATCAGCCCAGTGGGGTGGAGGCCGACGACTATGAGGTGTCCTTTTCCGAAGAACGGGCCGAGATCATCCGGCGGGACGGCGACTGGAGCACGAAGCTCGAGGTCGTCGTGTCGTCCGAGGATGATGCTGAAGTGCGGCGCATCTCCGTGACCAACATGGGCACGCGCGCGCGCGAGCTGCAGGTCACCTCGTATGCCGAACTGTCCTTGGCGCCACAGGCTGTGGATATCGCCCATCCGGCCTTTGCGAATCTGTTTGTGCAAACGGAATTCGTGCCGGAGCCCGGCGCACTGCTCGGCACGCGCAGGAGGCGGTCGGATGAGGAAGCAACGGTGTGGGCTGCCCAAGTCGTGGTCGTCGAAGGCGAAACGGTGGGTGAACTGCAATATGAAACGGATCGCGCCCGGTTTCTCGGACGCGGGCATCATGTTCGTACTGCTGTCTCGATGATCGATGGGCGGCCGCTCTCGAATACCGTGGGATCTGTGCTCGATCCGGTGATGAGCTTGCGCCGCACGGTCCGAGTGCTCCCCGGCGGGACCGCACGCGTAGTGTTTTCGACCATTGTCGGCCCCACCCGCGATCAGGTGTTGGATCTCGCCGACAAGTACAGTGACGCGAGAGTATTTGAGCGTGCCCTGTCCCTGGCCTGGACGCAGACGCAAGTCCAACTGCATCACCTTGGGATCGGGCCCGACGAAGCGCAACTGTTCCAGCGACTGGCCAATGCGGTCCTGTACTCCGATGCAGGGCTGCGTCCCTCTTCCGAGGTCCTCGGCCACAGTACGCTGGAACGAGCGGCACTGTGGGCACATGGCATCTCGGGCGATCTACCCATCGTGCTCGCATGCATCGATAAAGCAGAGGACGTCGACACGGCTCGTCAATTGCTGCGGGCGCATGAATACTGGCGGATGAAGCAATTGTCCGCCGACGTGATCATCTTGAACGAGAAGCCGGCGTCCTACGAGCAGGATCTGCAAGGCTCCTTGGAGGCACTCGTGCGCGGCAGCCGGTTGCGCCTTCTACCGGACATCGCCGGAGCGCGCGGTAGTATTTATCTCCTACGGGCCGACCTGCTCTCCGCACAAGATCGGATCCTGCTGCAGCAGATTGCCCGGGTCGTCCTATTGAGCCGACGGGGTACGCTGGCAGAGCAGGTCACTCGATTACAGCGCAGGCACCGCGAGCCGCCACCGCTCCTTCCGGAACGGCGAGGGGATGCACGCCTGGATGTGCCGCTTCCTGAAAGGGAGCTCGAATTCTTCAACGGCCTTGGCGGCTTCGCAGACAATGGTCGCGAATATGTCACGATTCTTGGCGAAGGGCTGCGGACGCCGCGACCCTGGATTAACGTCATTGCGAATCCGTCGTTCGGATTCATCGTGTCGGAATCCGGTTCCGGGTTCACCTGGGCGCTGAACAGTCACGAGAATCAACTAACACCCTGGTCGAACGATCCGGTCACCGATTCGTCCGGAGAGGTGCTCTACCTCCGCGATGAGAACTCAGAGGAGATCTGGAGTCCCACGGCGCTGCCGATTCGCGATGACCCGGCACCGTATATCGCCTGTCACGGACAGGGATATAGCCGCTTCCATCATGGTTCGCATGGCATCCTCGTCGAACTGCTGCAATTTGTGCCGTCTGAAGACCCGATCAAAATCTCTCGGCTCACGCTACAGAATGCGTCCGGTCGCCCGCGTCGCCTTTCGGTCACGGCCTATGCGGAGTGGGTCCTGGGAAGTGCCCGCGGTGACGCCGCGCCGTACATCATGACGGAGATCGATGCGGAGACCGGAGCGCTCTTTGCGCGCAATGTGCTGGGCGGCGAATTCCGCGGGCGCATCGCCTTTGCCGATCTTGCCGGGAAACAGACCTCGTGGACAGCTGATCGCACAGAATTCCTCGGTCGCAACGGGGCCCTCGAGCGTCCCATGGCGCTTGCATCGGGCGGCGCGTTATCCGGGAAGGTTGGCGCCGGGTTCGACCCCTGCGCCGCGCTACAACTGTCGATTGAGTTGGAGGCAGGCGAACGCGCGGAGATTGTCTGGTTTCTTGGCCAGACGGAGGGAAGGGAGCAGGCGCGCCTGTTGCTCAAGCGCTACCGCGGCGCGGACGTCAATGCGCTCCTGCGCGAAGTCATTCACCGGTGGGACGACGTGCTGGGAGCCGTGCAGGTCCGCACCCCTGAACGGGCGATGGATATCTTATTGAATCGTTGGGTGCTCTATCAGACGCTGGTTTGTCGCGTCTGGGCACGCGCGGCGTTTTATCAGCTGAGTGGAGCCTATGGGTTTCGCGACCAACTCCAGGATGTCATGGCCTTGAGCGTAGCGGCACGCGATGTCACGCGTGAACATCTGCTGCGGGCGGCTGCACGGCAATTTACCGAGGGTGATGTGCAGCATTGGTGGCATCCTCCATCAGGGCGCGGCGTGAGGACCCGCATCTCCGACGACCTGCTCTGGTTGCCGTATGCCGTCATCCACTTCCTTGAAGTAACCGGTGATACGACCCTGCTGGATGAAATGGTGCCCTTTCTTGATGGGCCGGTGTTAGCAGAAGGACAACATGAATCGTATTTTGAGCCACGTGTGTCCGGGATCCCCGACACCCTCTTCGAGCATTGCGCGCGCGCATTGGACCGGAGCCTCGCCGTCGGGAGCCACGGCCTTCCACTCATGGGTGCTGGAGACTGGAATGACGGGATGAAC
>DASTQE010000324.1:0-3326 GCA_035761895.1 Nitrospira sp.
AGGGTGGAGACTCTCGTCGTAGCCGCTCGCTGACGGATTTCCCGAGATCATTCAATACTGTCGCTTTGATCCCGCTGCCCCCCACGTCGACCACGAGCGTTCGGCGCTGGCTCGAGTCGTTCTCATCGGCGTTGATGGCGGCACCTTTGCTGGCACTGTTTTGGGCCTTTGTACTCTTCCGGCTCTTTGTTTTTGGCATATGATCCTCGTCAAAAGAGACGACTTGTCTTTCCTCGGGATGATCTGTCTCTCTTTTTCTGGCTGTTCATAGGGATCTCGGCTCGAAATGGCCGATTCCCGTAGCCCGCTCGTCTGCGGCTTACGGCGTCTGCAGGAGTCGGGCCACACTCGTTCGGCCGCTAACCCGCGTCGCTGTCTGGATCCTGTCGAGCTTCGGTGGGGAGTTCCATCAGCAGGTTTGGGCCAGGAACGCGATATTGCTCCGCGGCCCATGTACCGAGATCAATCAGTTGGCAGCGTTCCGAGCAGAAAGGACGCCAAGGATTGTCTTCCCAGGTGGTGGGTTGACGGCAGAGCGGGCACGCCATGCCGGATTCTACCATGCTGGTGGGTGAGGGATCAGCTGGGACGGATGGGATAGGTGGTCTTGGCTTGCAGAAGCCGGTGCAAGCGATTTTGATCGACTTCCGATACACCGAGGAACTCGACGCCGAACTCCCCATGTTTGCTCCACCGAACTGCGGCAGACTCGATCGTAATGGGAGATCCCAGGTCTGTCGCCCGTATGAGAATCCGGACCGCTGAGCCGGCCTGCACAGCAGTCATACTCGTGACGGCGCACCCGCCAGCGGAAAGGTCGAACATGGTGCCTTCGCGGATGGAGGTATTCCCTGTGGTGGAAAAATACACTTGTAGTTCGACTGGAACCCGGGGGTGTTGCCGACATTCGATCATCTTCGACTCCTTGGCCTTCGCGCGTTCCCGTGAGCCTGGTTCAGTGTAGCAATCCGGCTCATCGTGTAAAGAAAACCTGCTTTTCCGGCCTTTCAAACTCAAGCCTAGCAGGGATGTCCAATCTGTAAAGGGATGGAGCGCAACCTGGCGGAACTAGAGACGTTTTGCGGGACGAAACTCCCGGAGCGTTAGCGTGAGAGTTGGCGTTTATCAAGTCTGGCCCAGGCGTCCTTGAGCGACACCGTGCGATTGAAGACCGGGTGGTCGGGGCGAGAGTCGGGATCAACGCAAAAATAGCCCAAGCGTTCGAATTGGAATCGGCTCCTCGGCACGGCCCCTCTCAAACTCGGCTCGACCTGGCATCCCGTAAGCCGTTCCAGCGATTGCGGATTTAGATAGGCCATCCAGTCATCGTCCGTGGATATGCTCGAGAGATCGGCGCTCAAGAGCGGATTATAAAGGCGAACCTCTGCTTCCACCGCATGTGCCGCCGAGACCCAATGAATGGTCGCTTTCACTTTCCTCCGCGCCTCGGGGCCCCCGCTCTTCGTGGCGGGATCGTAGGTGCAGTGCAACTCCATGATCTCCCCCGTCCCCGGATCCTTCGTCACACCGACGCATTTAATGATATAGGCGTAGCGTAGGCGAACCTCCCGTCCGGGGGCGAGTCGGAAAAATTCTTTCGGAGGATCTTCCATAAAATCGTCCCGCTCAACGTACAGCGTGCGGGAAAAAGGAATCGACCGTGTCCCCGCCGACGCATCCTCCGGATTGTTGATGGCCTCCAGCTCTTCGGATGTCTGCTCGGGGTAGTTGTCGATCACGACCCTTAGCGGCTTTAACACGGCCATCACCCGAGCCGCCTGCTTGTTCAGGTCCTCTCGGATGAAATGTTCGAGCAGTTGCATTTCTACCACCGCGTCCCGTTTGGACACGCCGATGTGCTCGCAAAACGCCCTGATCGCTTCGGGTGTGAATCCTCGGCGACGAAGTCCCTTGAGCGTCGGGAGGCGAGGATCGTCCCAGCCGGCCACCTGCTTATTTTCCACGAGCTCCAGCAACTTCCTCTTGCTCATGACCGCATGGCTGATGTTCAGCCGGGCGAACTCGATCTGTTGCGGGCGGTCCGGAGTCCCGGCCTGAGCCACCACCCAGTCGTACAGTGGTCGATGATCTTCAAACTCAAGCGTGCAGATCGAATGTGTCACGCCCTCGATCGCATCGGAGAGCGGATGAGCAAAGTCATAGGAGGGATACATCGGCCACGCCCGTCCCGTCCGATAGTGCGCAGCATGTCGGATCCGATAGAGCACGGGGTCCCGCAAGTTGACGTTTGGTGAGGCCATGTCGATTTTGGCGCGCAGGACATGCGCTCCATCTACGAATTCGCCTGCGCGCATCCGACGAAAGAGATCGAGATTTTCGTCCACGGAACGGTCTCGGTAGGGGCTGTTTTTTCCTGGTTCCGTCAGCGTGCCTCGATACTGCCTCATCTCGTCGGCCGACAGGCTATCGACGTAAGCCAAACCTCTTCTGATGAGGTGTTCAGCGACGGTGTAGAGCCGTTCGAAGTAATCCGATGCAAAGTAGAGGTGATCCCCCCAGTCAAAACCTAGCCAGCGGACATCCTCCTGTATCGACTCGACATATTCGGGGTCTTCGGTCGTGGGATTGGTGTCGTCGAATCGCAGATGACAGACTCCGCCCGGGTGCTCCGCAGCCAGACCGAAATTGAGGCAGATGGATTTGGCATGGCCGATGTGAAGATAGCCGTTTGGCTCCGGCGGAAATCGAGTGACGACCCGGCCGCCGTGTTTCCCTGCCGCCCGGTCCGCAGCGACAATGTCCCGGATGAAATTGGATGCACTTATTCCCTCAGGCACGGTCTCTCCGTAGCCTCCTCGCGGCAACCCCATGAATTGGAGTATTTCCGGGCAGTTCTACCATAAGACCCGTATGGGGGAGAAGAGCCCTGTGTCGAGAGCGGACGTCTAGGGCGGTGATCGGGCTTTAGGCCTTCTGGTGGGTCGAGAGCTGCATGACGTTGAAATCTTTTTGGGCGATCAAGTGCCCTTCCATTCTGAGACGGAACTCATAGCGGCCGGGAGCGGGGAAGATCAGCGAGGGAATATTGATGCCGAAGTCTGAGATCTGCAGCCGGTCTCCGATGACGATGTTGGGGAGTGTGGCGCGGCACACCAGTTGTTCGGTGTTGAGATAAATGAGATCGATGTCGAACCGATACGTGCCTTCAGCATCCGTAAGACAGAAGTACAGACCCATCTGTTGGTGCTGAAAGGGGAAGCTAAAGGCTTGAAGGTGCGTGAACAGGCCGATCAGGCTCTTTTTCTTGGTTGCGCTGTCCTCGATGACCTGGTCGCAGACGAGGAACGCTTGAACGCTCGGTTTGA
>DASTQE010000325.1:0-4484 GCA_035761895.1 Nitrospira sp.
GAAATTTGGTCGAAAACTTTCCAACAACCAGGCAGCAAATACGGGCTGCGAGGACAATTTTCTCGAAGTTTCCAGCATCATGGGCCAATGAGAATGGCAAGATATGCACCATTGGCCGGTCTTGGCATCGTGGGCAGACGAGCAATGTAAGTAATTGAAAAACTGCAGCCAAATTGCTGTCTTGTCCTCGAGCAAAATGACAGGCTATGTCACCGAATGGGTATTGGCTGTATCGCGGGGTCGGATAAAAGCGCCGTCTATTCAAAAAACAAGTGAAGATTCATTTACTTATGCTATTTCTTTCCTCGTTACCATTTCGTAGCGTCCATGTGGACATGTAACGAGATCGACGCGGAGTAATGAGCCGTCACTTGGCTTGACAGCCTATAACCTCCTGAGTAAAATCCGATTTCTCTCCTCACAGTTCCATTCGAGCGGGAATAGCTCAGTGGTAGAGCATCGCCTTGCCAAGGCGAGGGTCGAGGGTTCAAATCCCTTTTCCCGCTCCAACCTAGCTTGCTCGTGCCGGCGGCTCATCGGCGTAGCCTCTTCCTTGCACCGCCGGATAACACCTTCCGTGTTGTATTTCCCTCTGGAGCGTGCGAGGGGACTTGGCCCCCTCCGCAAGAGTCAGCGAAGCGATCCCAGGAAGCTGAGCTGACGAGAGAGACGGTTCAAGGATTTGAACCCTCGACTGAGGGTTTTCGAATGGGGCGCGCCCTCTGCTCGGGGAATGTGCGAAGGCTGCTATTTGGGCAAGCGTGCGAGTCGTTTCAACATGCCGATGTGCTCAACAGCAGTTCTGAGCTCTTCACCGGAAAGCGCGTTGGCACCAAAACGCCCTCGGCCATAAAGCGCGGTCAGCCTGGCGACCAGCGATTCAGCGTTGGCCCACTTCTCGCTGACAAGACGTGCGACCTCCGTCGAGGTTGTGGCTGGTGTGATCGCAATTCCCTTCCCCGCCGAGAGTTCGAGCATCTTCTTGTACACCTGCACAATCTGCTGCTGTGTTCGTGCCGCAGGGCGTTCAACTGAACGACCATACGGCCATCGGCCCGAAATCACTACGATCAGGCAGGCCAGGCAGACCGTTGATGCCAGAATGACTGTCCACACAACGCTGTGAGGAATGGTCCCGGGTCGGTTCAGCCACGTCCGCACGAACTGAGCGGATGCCGCGCCCAGCGCCGCGGTCCACTGACCGAGCACGTCACGGGCAGAATCGCTGCCGTCGCGGAGGCTATGGAGGATGGCCAGTTGATCCCGGCCGCTGTACCGGATGAAGACCCGGTCCCAGTGGAGGCGCAATGATTCACCAAAGCGTTGAAAGGCCACCCACAAAGATGGTGCCAAGGTGACCGTATTTGACGGCGTGGGATCCATCGTCATCCATCCGGATTGGGGGTAGTACACTTCGACCCATGCATGGGCGTCCCGCTGACGGACCGTGTAATAGTTCCCGAACTCGTTCCATTCCGTCGCCAAAAAACCTGTCACCAACCGGGACGGTATGCCGATGCTTCTCAGCATGAGCACCATCGCCGTTGCATAATGCTCGCAATAGCCGGTCTTCCTGCTGAACAGGAACTCGTCAATCGGATGACGAAGGTTGGTCGTGTCCGCATCCAAGCTATACGCGTAATTCGTCAAGAGATGGTTCAGCACGGCCACGGTCTTCTCGTAAGGCGTGCCGGCTCGATCCGTGACGCGGCGGGCTAATTCACCAATCCCTTCGGAGCCTTGCGGGAGTTGCAGGTACCGGTCACGGATGGCGGCGCCATACTCAAGCACAGCGGAGCTTTGTTCATCGGCCGGCATCTGGTGTTCGCGCGACACGATGGAGTATCGAATGCGAGAGGTCGAGGGATACGGCAGGTGAAGTCCGCTCATGCTGTCGAGCTGCACGCCCGGAAATTCCCCACTGACGGATTCCGCGAAGGGAGCGGCAAACAGGACTGACGTATCCAACGCCTCGAGCAGAATGTCTTGCCGCAGCGGTTCCGTGAGTGCCGACAGGCTCCGGCTTCCTCCAGATCGGACCGCGAAAGTTCCGTCGCCGACAAGACCAAGATTTCGGCGGTGCCGGCTGCCCGAACTCCACGATCGGCCGTTGTACTGATCGAAAGCGAGACCGCGCAGATAAAAACGCTCTCGACCGGGGGCCGGTTGGTCCGGAAGCTCCACTCGCATCACGATTTGAGGGTCTTCCTTCACAGAACCGATCATGCCAAGATCGACACGTTCGGAAAATCCGGTTGTCCGCAGCCCTTCTCCTCTCGGTTTCTGCATGATGCCGACGCTGATCCGCGGAAGCAGGAAAAATATTATCAGCGTCAAGACGAACGTGAGGACGGCGATGCCATTCGTCAACCAGAAAAATGTGCTGGTGATTCGAGGAGCAGGGAGGGAAGCCGCGGGGTGAGTTGCCGAAACAACTGCGGTGGCCGTAGTCCTGCCTGTCAAATGATACAGCAGCAAACTCCAGACGGCCGCCAGCAGATACAATACGAACACGGACACATACCACAGGTCTGTCGTCAAGGCAGCGGAAGCGAGCACCGCCATGAGAGAAATGGCATACAGGTGACGATAGTCGCGGCGATCTTGCATCGTGATCAGCTTCACGTTCAGAAGAATGACGAGGAAGTGGATGCCGGCTGGCAGCAGGTCACGGGAGAGGGTCGTGAGATCCAAAAGGAACAGCGCGAACGCGCCGATCAACAGCCCGTTCCACAGCTTGGGTGTGGCGGGCAGGACGATGCGATAGCGGCGCGTCGGCCATTGGAGCAGTCGGAGGACGGCATAGATGAGGGCAAGAAGGGTCACGGCTGCCAGCCAGATCGGAATGCTTCGGGCCAACAGCAATCCGATGACGCCGGTCGCCGCCAAAAGCACTGCGCTGGCTCTGAGCGCCTGCTCAAAAGCCATGGGTGAGGGCCTCGATGTGAGACGCGTGGAGAATTCGGTCCGCCAAGGGAAGAGGAGTATCGGGATCGGCCCAGGGCATGACGACGACGGTATAGCCTCGTTCGGCGTCATGCCTACAGAGCGGATCAGCGACCGTCTCGCGGTCAAACTTCGGCGACCGACGCTCGCACAAGGCGAGCAGCCGAAGCATGGTGAGCAGATGGTCTGCACCGGACCCCAGGCCGGAATCCTCTGCAGCGACGATGAGCCGCAAGGGATACGATTTTTGCGAGAGTTGCCAGAGCAGCGATGCGACCAGGGTCACGCTGTGTTCAAACAGCATCTCGCGATCGTCCGGCGCGAGCGTCGAAAGCGCGATCGTGATGCGCCGCTGGTCCTCGGCTTCGGTTTCCCGAACGATCAGGTTCGAGGTGCGGGCCGTGGTCATCCAGTGGATCGTGCGCGAGTCGTCGCCGGGCCGATACAAACGTAAATTATAGAGCTGCGTCCCGTGTCCTCGCCGGGGCAGGGACAGGCCCTGTCCTTCGCTGACTAGCTCGTCGACAAATCGAAGGGACAGCGGCCGGATCGGAGGGCTGATCGGGATGTCCGCGGGTATTTGATAGAGCGCGCGTTTGAGAAACAAGCCGAAGGGAAAGAGCGTCTCCGCCCGGACTCCATCAAGATGCAGACGGCCGCGGGTCGTGGCGAGAACCGGATATGACAACAGCACTGAGCGCTGCGCCGGCAAATGAGCGACAAACAGCCCCCGGTCGAGATTCTGTCCGCCGGCGACGTCGAACAAGCGCAGCGAAAAACTCGGCAGCCACCGGCTGCGATTGGTCACTGAGAGCGTCACGGTCGTGGGCTCATTGGCCATGATGAGATCGGGCACATGCCGGTGGAAATCGAGTCGGCGCAAGCACTGCTCGGAGAGGAGACCGGAGATCACCACCACACTGAACATCATGGCCAGTAATAGATAGAACAAGTTGTTGCCGGTGTTGATTGCGGCCACGCCGATGCCAATGGTGAACAGGAGGAACCGTGTGCCTTCCGAGGTCAGTCGGATCGACCGACGGGTGGCGAAATACCGCAGTTGGGATCCGAGGCGGGCAGCGCGGAAGTGCCTGAAGGAATTCATTGCAGGCCTTGCTCGGCGCGGGGCGCCGATATCTCAGATCTCAAATCTCAAACGTGAAAGACACCCGGGGTCAGACAGGAACGGGAATGGTATCGACGATATCGAGGACGATGCGCTCGGCTTGTTCGAAGCTCTGGGTGCGCATGCCCTGCGCTCGGCTCAGCATGACGCGGTGCGAGAGGACAATGGGCGCCAGCTCCTTCACATCGTCGGGCAGGCAGAAGTCGCGCCCGCGCACCAGCGCCAGGGCTTTGGCGGCGTTATTGAGCGCCAGCGCCCCTCTCGTGCTCACGCCGAGCGACAACAACTCGCTCTGCCTCGTGGCGTGCACAATGGCCAGCAGATACTCGCTGACGCTGTCGTCCATATGAACGTGCTCGATTCGACGTTGAAGCTCCAGCACGTCCTGGCTGGAAAGCACGGGAGCGAGGAT
>DASTQE010000326.1:0-4305 GCA_035761895.1 Nitrospira sp.
CGCTTCGGCGTGGGCGGCAAGAACTTCCGCTACGCCATCCTGACCATCCGCATGGTGCCGCCCATCGTGATCGCGATCCCCATCCTGATGTACTACGCGATCATGCTGCCCTACGCGACCACCGCGGTGCTCGGCACCCGCGTCAGCCTGTTCGACACCTACCTGGGGCTGGGGCTGCTCTACACCGTCACCACGCTGCCGTTCGTGATCTGGATGATGCTGAGCTTCATCGACGAGGTGCCGTACACGCTCGAGCACGCGGCCCGCCTGATGGGGCTTCGAGAAATTCTCGTCGATAGAGACCGATTGAGTCACAGAACGATTCGAAGTTCTCTTTCGAGATCTTAATCTGAAAACTATCCTTTGTCTTTTTTATGACCTTGGCAGCCAATGCTCGCCCCTCCGTCACGCCTGAGAAGACCCGTCGAAGGACCGGGTGGACTCCTTACTCCGCTTGTCGAACGCTTCCATATCGATAGCATCTTCGCGAAGTGCTTGGAGCACCGCGGCATTCACTAACTCGGAGATGGATCGATCGGTCCTCGCCGACTTGACCTTGAGTGCACGGTACACCTTGGGCTGCAAGTACACGGTCATACGGGTATTACCTGCCATGACGTCCCCCGTCACAACGTTTATTCGCTATCAAGCTAGCACGGAGAAACTACACCAGGGAATAGGAGTTCTGACCGCACGTGAATAAAGATAAGTGACTTAACGACAAGGGGGAGGGAAGAATGTGAGGTCTATAATGTGAGGTCTATGTGGTGAACAAGAACTTGAGCGATATGCGTAAAGTGCGCATCCGTCGTCAAAATGGTCAGACCGTACTGCATCGCACTGGCCGCGATCCAGAGATCATTAGTGGGGATTGGTCGTCCGATCGTCCAAAGCCCATTCAGAATGACGGCATACCGCTCAGCTGTTTCCTCGTCCACAGCCACGACGTGGACTCGAGGGGAGCTCAAAAATTGTCTGAGTGTCGTCCTGTTTTTCTCGGAATGACGGCCATACCGAAACCCGGCCTGCAATTCACCTAGGACGATCGGATTAACGGCAATTGAGTCGGCCAATTGAAGTGCTTCTTTGATTTCCTGCCGCCCACGCATGAATGCAGAATACGCGGACGTGTCGAGAAGGACTCGCACTATTTCCACATATCCGGATCAATCGCCCGCTGCTTCGCCAGTGCCTCCTCGAACGCGGCGGCGACGTCCGCAGTCCATGAGCCAGAGAGATCGTCCAGATCATGATGCAACTCGGCTTGCTTCGTCTTGCCCTGAGTCAGGTGTTCTTCGAGCAAGCCAATGACCGCCTTATTCACGCTCATGCGTTTTGCGCGGGCACGCTTCCGGATTGCCTTGTCAAGATTGGGTGGAAGATTGCGTAGGGTAATGGCTTTCATGGTCTCCCCTCGTGCATCAGATAATGCATCGTCGTGATGCACATAGTGTAGCAACAGGCTCGCTGCCTCGCAAGAGGTCAATTCTCTTTGTTATGTCAAATTCTCGCGGGCGTGAAAGCGCAGTCTCTAATTCCATATCACAAATCACAGATCTAGAAATCCACACCCAGTTTGAGATCCGAGATATGAGACTTGAAATCTCAAATTGCTAGGGGGCAACTTGAGCGGTGAAAGTGAATCCATTCAGACTCCCGTAGAATCAAAAATGATTCACACGAGAAGTTCCCTGGCCAGGGATAATCCCAGGTACTTCACGATGTTGAAATGCCCAAACGCCAAGAGATTAAAGCAATTAAGTGCAATTTGGGCAGTGAGAACATTGGAGGCACATCGATTGCTCAGCGCTTAGTTCAGCAATAACCCGTGTCCTCTTTCGTCCGACTAGAGACGAATGGACCTGTTGACGGGGCAATGAAAACGGATCAAGATGCGCCCCCCTTACGGAAAAATCGCAAGATAGCTGGGTGCAAAGCCAAAATACGTGCATTTTTATGAATGGTGATCGAAGAGCGTATTGAACATTCCTTCCCAAGAGCATAGCTGGTAGGCCGGAGTTCGTTCGAACTGGTACAGAGGAGACTTCCTTGCTCTGGTTACTGGACAACATTCCTTCACGGCTTTATCCCCCGAGCGTTGCAGTGCATTCGCCAGCGGGCTGCAGATCATGACGTATCGCGTTGGGGAACCAGCGCCTGCAGGTCGGGCTCCATGTTTTGTCCCGTGGATCTTTGCGGGGTTTGCCATGACCGGACTGGCAACATCACCGGCTCTGGGACAACTGCTTCCCGTCGATCCGACGGGGCGATCCGGCCAACCGCCCGGTCCATTGAAGGAAGAATTTCAACGTCCCCACCCGCCCCCAAGTCCCGTGCTCCCGATCGTGCCACCTCCGCCTGAAGGCGAAGCGCCGAGGAAGCCCGCCGGCGTGCAGGTGTTTGTTCGCGACATCATGGTCACCGGCAGCACGGTGTTCTCGGAGGCCGAAATCAATGACGTCACGGCCCCATACAAGAACAGGACGCTGGCGACGGAGGATCTCGAACGGCTGCGGCTCGCGCTCACGTTGATGTACATCAACAAGGGGTACTTGACCTCCGGCGCCATTATTCCCGATCAGGACGTGCAGGCCGGCGTCGTGGCGGTGCACATCATTGAAGGGCAGCTTGCGAGCATCAACGTCGAAGGCAACCGTTGGTTCCGATCGGCCTACATTCATGACCGCATTGAACTCGGCAGCCAAACGCCCGTGCTGTTGCAACCGTTACAAGATCAGCTGCAAATCCTCCAGCAAGACCGGCGGATCGAGCGAATCAACGCCGAACTAAGGCCCGGTGACGAGACCGGCCAAAGCGTGCTGAATGTGCGCGTCAAAGACAAGCAACCGTTCCATGCCTCCATGGAAGTGAACAACTATCAGACGCCGCTGGTCGGTGAGATCAGAGGCATGGGCACGCTGGTCCACGATAACCTGACCGGCAATGGGGATCCGCTGAGCCTGAGCTACGGACAGTCGAGCGGCGCCTTTCCGATCGTCGATGCCTCCTACGCGCTGCCTTTGAACCGCTATGGGACGACGTTTTCTCCCTACTACCGCCGGTACGACTTCAAACTGATCGAGGATCCGTTCGGACCGCTCGGACTGAAGACGAACACCGAAATCATCGGCATGAGCCTCCGCCAGCCAATCTACAAGACAGTGACCGACGAGGTGGCCCTGTCCATCATCGGCGAGCATCTGTTTACGCAGACATTCATTTTCAGAGACATACCGTTCGACATCTTCCCGGGATTTCAAAACGGCGCAGCGACCGTGTCAGCCCTCCGCTTTGCGCAGGATTGGACGCATCGCACGATCGATACCGTGCTGGCTCTCCGTTCCCGCTTCAGCGTCGGCCTGAACGTGTTAGGAGCCACGATCAATGCGAATTCGGATACGCCGGATGGACAATACTTCTCCTGGTTGGGCCAGGCCCAGGGGATCCAGCAGTTCGGAGAGAAATTCTTCGGCATGCAGCTCTTGGAGCGGATGGACCTGCAGCTGACGAACTCGCCTCTGTTTCCTCTCGAGCAAGTGGCGCTAGGTGGACGATATACGGTGCGCGGTTACCGGGAAGTTACGACGCTCCGCGATAACGTATTCATTGCGTCGGTCGAGGCGCGCTTTCCCCTATGGCGTTGGGCGAGCGGCGAACCGATGTTCCAATTGGCGCCGTTTGCGGATGTCGGGCACGGATGGAACCTTGGAGAAAACCGCCCCTCCCCCGTCACGCCGAATCCGACATTGCCGGACACGCTCGCGAGCGTCGGCGTCGGGCTTCGGTGGAATATCCTTCCAAAAGATCGAGCGACGTTCGAAATATATTGGGGACAACAGCTGAATCACGTCGAAAAGGTGGGGAACAAGATACAGGATAATGGGGTGCATTTGGGGCTGGTGGTGAATTTGTTTTAACGACCGTATCGCTCCCCAGCTCCAGCGAGGTGAAGCGCATGGCTCTGTCGCAGCTTGGCTCCGCAAACTTGGTCCGTCCCGGACTTCGTCCGAACGGACCTTCGAACAATGCGTCTCGCCATCGTCTACGACGACCGCAGCGACAGCGCCATACCACCTCGCAGATCGCAGCTGGAACGATACGGACGTTTCCTCGGGAGCAGGTCTCGAGCGAGCTTGGAGGGAGTATTAGGGTGACTGATTGGAACGAGACATGCACAAGACTCGCATTATGAAATGGCATCTCACCAGACTGGCGCTCGTCGCGCTCGTTGCAGTTGGTCTGATGCTGACCAAGACTGCCGCGACGATCGCGGCGGGCGAGGCGTCTCCCGACATCTTGATGAAG
>DASTQE010000327.1:0-4083 GCA_035761895.1 Nitrospira sp.
TTCGCCCCATTCTTTCATCCGGACGGCAAACGGATCATCTTCTCCTCCAACGTCGAGACCAAAGGGGAGGGTGGGCGCCCGAGTTTCCATCTCTTCCTGATTGGGGACGACGGGAAGGGGCTGGAGCGGCTGACATTCGAAGGCCATTTCAACAGCTTCCCGATGTTTTCGCCCGACGGCAAGCGCCTGGTGTGGGTCTCCGACCGGTCGTCGAAAGTGCCCGATGAATTCAATGTGTTTCTGGCGGACTGGGTGCCGTAATGGTGACGACCGAGGACCAGCGTGCGGGCCGCCTCCGTATGTACCTGTCTCTCGTCTGTTGCGGCGCAGCGCTGGTGCTCATCTTTCTCCGATTCATCGAATTCGATGCTCCCTTGACCCGCTACGTGCGGTCCCTCAACGATTTCTACATCGATAATCTCCATAATCCATGGCTCCGGTGGCTCAGCGACAGCGGCGATCAACTGGGCAGAGGTGAGTCGCTTCTGCTCGTGAGCGCCGTGCTTCTCGCTGTCGGCTACGTTCTTCAGCGCGCCAGCCTCAAACGCGCCGGCTGGGGAACACTTTTCGCCCATGCGGTCGCCGGGGGAGTGAATACAGCCATAAAGCATCTGGTGGGACGGGGGCGTCCAAAGTTCATGCATACGGACCATTTCGAATTTGTTCCTTTTGGTGGCAAGGGATGGGATAGCTTTCCGTCGGGACATTCGATGGCCGCCTTTGCCATCGCGACCGTTCTGGCGGTGAGGTTTCCCAAAGCCCGCTGGCTCGTGATCGTCACTGCACTGGCCGTGTCCGCGAGCCGCCTGTTCCGCGCGTCTCATTTTCTGTCGGATATCATCGCAGGAGCGATTTTCGGGGTCCTGATCGGCATGGTCGTCGCCCATCCCTGGAAAGTCTGGCGCGCCTCCGTGACCTCGGCGTTGTTGACCGTGACGCCTCCACTGGCCGCACTGCTGGCCGTCATGACGACGATCGGACAAACCCCATCCGAGGATTGGATCGCCACAGGGCTCAGTCAGGGCGGATCGCTCATCGTGTTGACCGCCTTGATCCTCTATATCTTCATCAGGGTGCGACCGGCCATGCTGCCTGCCTCTATCACGAGAAGAGGAGCGATGGCCGTGATGGGACTGGGGATCGCGATGTGCTCAGGATCGATGTGGGTGGCGACCGTCGTCTGTCTCGTATGCCTGGCGCACTGGCTGCACTGGGACGAGACTATCCAGGCCGACGAGCCACTCGCTCGCCCTGCATGGTCCCATGAAGCGGCCCTCGGTCTGGGGGTGCTCCTCACGTTGTATACGATGAACGAGCTGAGGGGTGTCCTGCCGATGGGGTAGCAACACGGGTGAGTCAGTGGGGACTCGCCCTGACCGGTGCTTCAGCTGCGCCTTCCGGGATAGTCACCATCGGACGACTCGCCAGCAGCACATAGCCATGCTGCTTCAAAATCGGCACAAGTGTCCTCGCTTCAGGCGGCAGCTTCGATTCATAGGTTTCAGGCATCACGACCATCGTCTGCCCGGGCTGTGACACCGCCTGCCGGATTGTCTCCTCTTCTCCCTCGGACACGAAGATTATCCTCCGCCTCGCGTAAAAGACATTTGAAGGCCGTGTCGAGCCATAGAGGATCAGTCGATCGCCCGGCGCGAGGTTGACGCCGGCGGTATAGGAGAGCACCTGAGGCGGCTGGATAAAATATCGATTGAGCCCTGGAATGACGAGTTGGATGACCGCAAGGGTCAGCAGCGCGATGGACCCGCCGGCCGCCCAGAAGGCTCCTGCCCGTCTCCGGTCGTGCAAACCGAAATAGCCCACCAGCGCCATGCCGATCAGCAGGACGGTGGCCGCCACGTACGGCCCGCTTCCGAGGCCGATGGTCGTCGCCAGTGGAAATTCTTTGGTGAGTTTGCCTGCAAACGACGGATACAGCGACGGCAACGACGCAAAACCGATGGCGAGCACGTAGCCGATCGCCATCATCGTGTGGATCGACGCGCGTCCTCCCTTCAGGTCGGGATGGTGCAAGCTCCGATGCCAATAGGTGGCCGTGAGGAGCGCGGCAGCAGGAAACAGCGGTCCGATGTAATGCGCAAGTCTGGTGGAGGATAAGGTGAAAAAGACGAAAACACCCAGGATCCAGGCCGCGGCGAACCACTCAAGCTCCTGTTTCTCCGGGGAGCGCCGGCCCTTTAGCCCCTGGCCCCTTGCCTCTCGCCAGCTTCGGTATGCCTGATACCAGGCAAAGGGCAACCACCCGCTCCATGGGAAGAATCCCAGCAACAGGACCGGCAGATAAAAGAAGATAGTAAACCCATGCCCTTCCATCGGATTGAGGAATCGGCCAACCGTATTGGCCTGCGCCGACGCCGCGTATTCTGTCCCATGTCGCGACCACATGAGGGCATACCAGGGAAAGGCCACGACGGCGAACAGGCCAATCCCGGCTACCGGCGATCCTTCCTCCCAGAACCGCCGCCATTGGCCGGTCGCTGTCACATACAGCACAACGGCAACGAGCGGAACGAGAAACCCCACCGGTCCCTTGGCAAGAGTGGCCAGCGCCATCCCGAGATAGAATATCCAACGCCACCACCGCTCGCTGCTTCGGCCATGCAATCCCAGCCAAAAGCTGAACAGCGACAGCGTCGTCAGAAAGATCAAGACGCTGTCGGTCAGCGCCAAGCGGCTCAGGGCGATGATCTCGATGTTGAGCAGCAGCATGAGCGCGCCGATGAGGCCGACGGCCGGCCCGCAGAACCGGCTGAGGAAGAGGTATTGGAGCAGAATCACGCCAAGGCCGAAGACGGCCGATGGCAGCCGGGCGGAAAATTCGCCAATGCCAAACCATCGATAGGACAGGCTCATGAGCCAGTAGACGAGCACGGGCTTGGCGAAGCGCGGCTCATAGTTGAACGTAGGACTGATCCAGTCTCCCGTTTCCAGCATCTCGCGGCCGGCTTCTGCATTGCGCCCTTCGTCACGATCGGTCAACCCCATGGTCCCAAGCCCCACAAACAGGAGGAGGCCGGCGAGCAGAGCCAGGATGGCCACATTCATGCTGTGCATGGACAGGCGGGAATGTGATTGGTCCATTGGTCGTACGGCGTGCTTACCGGGGTTTTTCGACGGAGGGGACAGAACCGGATGCGGGTTGCGGTCCCTGCCGATGTAACAGCATCAGGTTGCGGATATACACGAAAGCTCCGATTCCCTGACCGGCGATAAAGACGGGGTCGCGACGGTAGATGGCATAGGCCAGAGTGATCAGGCCACCCACCAAGCTTAAATACCAGAAGGCGATAGGCATGCGGCTTTCAGCTCGTCGCTCCGACACGATCCACTGGACCAGCCACCGGCCGAAAAACAGCCCTTGCCCGAGAAAACCGATGGCGATCCAGACGGTTTCGGTTGTGGTCATGGAGTGATGTGTGAAGAGTGATGAGTGATGGGCTTCTTTTTGAGCGAGCGAAGCAAGCCAAGAAGCAGCTTCCTGACTTCTTCGGTGTGAATCAGAACAGTCTCCGTCGAACCAAATCCGAGACGGGTAGCCAATAGAAGATGAGTCTGCGCGACTGTCTCGCAGCACCTTCTGCGATATTGCTGGGAATAGAGATGGCCGCCCGGCGAAGTTGAGAGGTTAATCCGTACAGTTCTTCCTTGGGGAAACGGTTGGTCAACGAATACACTTGTGCCACCAAGTCCATCGCTTTTTCCCATACGTGGAGGTCTTTGTGCGTTCTCGCCGGGTTTCCGAATACCTGATCACTCATCACCGATCACACATCACCTTGCCCGCGACGAAAGCGATACCGCAACACCCGCGAGTGCATCCAACGAACGGCCATGAGGTCATAGAGTCCCTTGAACAGTCGATTGCCCACGCCATATTTCGAGATCCCGTGCCTGCGTGGATGGTGGCGCACCGGCACTTCCGTTACCGTGAACCCATGCATGAGGGCCAGCGCCGGAAAGAACCGGTGCATGCCGTTGAACAGTGGCAACCGATCGATCACACGCCGCCGAAAGACTTTCAGCGAGCAACCGGTGTCGTGGACGCGGTCTCCGGTCACCGCATTG
>DASTQE010000328.1:0-14732 GCA_035761895.1 Nitrospira sp.
CCCTCGATGATTTCGGGAGTTCGCTCGTCAGCATAACTCTGGAATACTCAAGACGTTCTGCGGTTCATCCTCTTTCCTTGCCTTGACCTCACCGCACATTCGGCGTACAAGCCCACACACACATTCCTTGTATTGTGCTGCTCGAAGGAGAGGCAGTATGGGACGGCCGGTTCCTGACACCACATGATGGGTAAGGAGAGTGGGTATGAAATACGTCGATGGATATGTCTTGCCGGTGCCGAAAAAGAATCTGAAGGCCTATGCACGCATCGCTCAGAAGGCGGGAAAGGTGTGGCGGGAACACGGGGCTCTCGACTACAAGGAGTGCGCCGGCGACGACCTGAATGTGAAGTGTGGAGTGCCATTTCCGCGCCAGATGAAGATCAGGCCCGGCGAGAAAGTCGTGTTTTCCTATATCGTGTTCAAGTCGCGCGCGCATCGTGATCGTGTGAATGCCAAGGTCATGAAAGATCCGCGCCTTCAGAGCATGGGTGATCCAAACAAGATGCCTTTTGATGTGAAGCGCATGGTCTACGGAGGCTTCCGAGTGTTGGTCGACGTCTGAAGCCGTGGCCGCCGCTAACCACTGGGCAATTCCACTGAATGGCATCGGCGTTTTCTCATGCGTTGCTTGCGCTTGCCTTAGGGAAGGTCACTCGACAGAGCTCGTTCCCGTGGCGCACGGTGTGCCTGGGGATGGTGTGCTCGGTCGTTCCGGATCTGGATGTCATTGGCTTTTACTTCGGCATTGCCTACGGCGATCTGTGGGGACATCGCGGGTTAACGCACTCGCTTCTGTTTGCCGGGGTCTTGAGCGTGCTGTTGGTCGGCCTGCTCTACCGGGAGCATCCGGCGCGAGTGAAGGCGGCCGTGTTCTTCTATCTACTGCTGTGCACGGCGTCACACGGGGTGCTCGACGCCATGACCGATGGCGGCTTGGGGGTGGCGTTCTTCTCGCCGCTCGATACGACCCGGTACTTCTTTAGCGTTCGTCCGATCGCCGTGTCGCCGATCGGGATCAGCGGATTTTTTAGCGAGGGCGCGTTCCGTGTGCTCGCCAGCGAAGCCCAGTGGATTTGGTTGCCTGCCGCGGCGGCGTTTGTAGTGCTTCGTACGCTCCAAGGCTTCCACTCGAGCCGCGAACGCCGTTCCGGCCGCTGAGCAGCAAAGCTGCCTGGCATCATCGCTACTTAAAACGAAACCCGTCTAAAAGCACAAAAGGGTCAGGAACGATTTCCTGACTTGATGGAGATCAACTAGGCACGGCCTGGCCCGAGTATGCTTCGTCTTTCTTTGCCTTGACCCCACCGCACATTCGGCGTACAAGCCCGCACAGACATTTCGTGCGTTGTGCTGCTCGAAGGGACAAAGAAAAGGTCCAGAGTCTTTTCTTGGGTGCGATGCCTATTCTCGCGGTTAACTTGCTCTTGAGCACGTTGATCTTCTGGATCGCCGCCAGGCTCTATCTCCTGCCTCGTCTGAATGCGACGCGCCCGCAAGCCGTTCTCCTTCCCATACTGCTCCTGCACTCCTTCCGTCACCTCGGCCTGATGTTCCTGGAACCGGGCGCCACCTATGCCGGCATCCCTCCACAGTTCGCCTATCCCGCCGCGTACGGCGACCTGCTCGCGGCCGTCCTTGCGCTGGTCTCGATGCGGGCTCTGGCCGTGGGGCATCGGAGCAGCCGCCTGCTCGTGTGGGCGTTTAACGTGGAAGGATCACTGGATTTGCTCACGGCCATTACGCTGGCGACCGTGTATCACGCCTCGGCCTACATGGGACCTGCTTACTGGATCCCGTCATTCTGGGTTCCCGCTCTGCTGGTGACGCACTACATCACCTTTTTGATATTGCTGCGGCACTGGCCGGGTGCTCAGCCTTAACCGTCTCGACCTTTTGGGAAAAGAATTGTCCGGTCAGAATAACTTTCTCGCTCGTCGTTAGTCCATCCGAGCCAACCATTGCTTCTCATGGATCCGAGGATTACGATCATGAATACACGAGAACTGCTCGTCGCCCTTCGCCCTGGAGGTGACTCATGTCCTGTCCACACGTGACGACTGTTGAGGGCGTGACTGCCCGCACGGCGGGCTGTGAGGAGTGCCTGAAAAGCGGATCGTCGTGGGTGCATCTCCGTCTCTGCCTGACCTGCGGCCATGTCGGTTGTTGCGACAGCTCGCCCAATCGCCACGCCACGAAACATTTTGAGCACACGAGCCATCCGGTGATGGCCTCGTTCGAGCCCGGCGAGCGGTGGGCCTGGTGTTACCTCGACCAGATGGAACTGGACGTGCCGGCGCGTGTCGCCAAGTTGCTGCGGTAGTGAGGGGAGCTGGAGTCATGGCCGATCTGGACTTGCACAAGGTTGCGTTCCCCACGCTCGACGACGCGCACGTCGCCACGCTGGCCAAGTTCGGCACACGCCGCGTGCTGGGCGACGGCGAGTATCTGTTGAAGGCGGGCGATCGCACCTACAAATTCTTCGTCGTCGAGCGCGGCGCGGTGGAGATTGTCGAGCATTCGAGCGGTGAGACGAAGAGGGTGGCTTTGCATGAACGGCACGCATTCGGCGGCGACGTCAGCCTGGTCACCGGCCGTCCGGCATTGGTCAGTGCGGTGGCCCGCGGCGACACCGAGGTGTTTGAAATCTCTCCGAGCGATATTGTGCGCATCATGGGCGAACGGCCGGCGCTCGGCGAGCTGCTGTTTCGCGCGTTCATTGCACGGCGCGAGTTGCTCGTGGCCTCGGAGTTTAAGGGACTCCGAGTCATTGGGGCCGGCTCCTCGCGCGCGACCCTCAGCATCCGTAATTTCCTGGCCAGGAACCAGGTGCCGTTCACCTGGATCGATCCAGAGCACGACCCTCACGTCGGCGCCCTGCTGCAGAGTTTTGGCCTCACCGAGGCTGACATGCCGGTGGTGGTTTTCGGACTTGAGCCGTTGCTGCGGAATCCATCGATCCGAGAATTGGCCGACCTGATCGGAGTCAGACGGCCGCTCACGCAGCGGAGCTACGACTTGGTGATCGTCGGCGGGGGTCCGGCTGGGCTGGCTGCGGCCGTGTACGCATCGTCGGAAGGACTGGCCACCGTCGTGATCGATGCGTGCGCGCCGGGAGGACAGGCCGGAACTTCGTCGAAAATCGAGAACTATCTCGGGTTTCCGACGGGCATTTCCGGTGCCGAGCTCGCGAACCGCGCCATTCTGCAAGCCCAGAAATTCGGCACCCAGTTCTCTTCTGCCTCCCCCGTTGCGCGCCTGGAGTTTGAGAAAGACAAAACGCTCGTGTGGTTTGACAGTGAGCATGTTACGACCCAATGCTTGTTGATCGCGACGGGCGCCGAATATCGGAAGCTCGACGTTCCCAAGCTCGAGCAATTTGAGGGCTTGGGCGTCTACTACGCCGCGACCACGACGGAGCTGCAGCTTTGCCGCGGTTCGGAGGTCATTGTGGTCGGCGGGGGAAACTCTGCCGGACAAGCCGTGATGTTTCTTGCGGAAGCGACCCGGCGCGTGTACTTGTTGCTCCGTGGCGGCGATCTACGCAAGGGGATGTCCAGCTATCTGGCGGACCGCATCGAGAGGGCCGATAATATCGACGTCCTCGTCGACACGGAGGTTTGCGGCCTGATGGGCGACCACCGGTTGGAGGCTGTCGAGATCAAGAACTGCCGTTCCGGCGGAACGCGAACGATCCAGACCCCGGCCGTGTTTACCTTCATCGGCGCGACCCCCTGCACCGGTTGGCTTCCTGCCCAGATTGAGACTGACCCCAAGGGTTTCGTGAAGACCGGGCCGCTGGTGTCGGGATCACCGCACTGGACGGCTGAGCGGGAACCGTTCTTCCTCGAGTCCAGCCGTCCCGGTGTCTTTGCAGCCGGCGACGTGCGACTGGGCTCGATCAAGCGTGTGGCTTCTGCTGTGGGAGAGGGGGCCATGGCGGTGCAGTTCGTTCATGAATACTTGAGGGATCATTTGTGAATGAGCGGCGCGTGAGCCCACTCGTCTCCTTCCGACAGGTTTTCGGTCGCATCGGTCAGAAAGACATTCTGCATAATCTCAGTTTCGATGTGGAAGCCGGCGAGACGCTGGTGCTGCTGGGTCGGAGCGGCTCGGGCAAGACCACCGCCTTGAAAATGGTGAATGGCTTGCTTCTTCCGAATGCCGGCGAAGTCTCGATCGAGGGTGTTCCCACGACCGCCTGGGACCTGATCCGGCTGAGGCGTCGGATCGGATACGTCATCCAGGATGCAGGCCTCTTCCCGCATTTCACTGTGGCCGCCAATGTCGGATTGGTTCCGCGGCTCGAGGGTTGGCCGCTCCGCGACATCGACGCGCGCGTCGAGTCTTTGTTGACTCAGATCGGGCTTCCTTCGGCGCAGTTCGCCACGCGCTATCCCCGCGAGTTATCCGGCGGCCAGCGGCAGCGGGTGGGGATTGCACGTGCGCTGGCAGCCGATCCGCCGATGTTGCTGTTGGATGAACCCTTCGGTGCGCTTGATCCGGTGACCCGTGTTGAACTGCAGCAACAGTTCATCGATCTGCGCGACAAACTCGGCAAGACAGCTCTGCTCGTCACCCATGATGTCCGGGAAGCGTTGCTGCTCGGCACCCGCATCGGGGTGCTTCACAACGGTCGATTGGTGTTTCTTGGCGGGCGTTCCGAATTCCTCAAGGCCCACGAGCCGGAAGTGCGGGCCTTTCATACCTGCCTCGAGGAGGCGTGGAGGGGGACGATGTGATGGAATCCGCGTTGGCGCGCGACATCTTCGATTTGACACTCGAACATCTGTACTTGGTGATCGTGTCCATGGGGATCGCCGCCGCGCTGGCCATTCCCGTCGGCATTCTGTTGACCAGGCGGATGTTGCTTCAACGATGGGTGTTGGGCTTCGCGAACATCATGCAGACCGTGCCGAGCTTGGCGCTGTTCGGATTTCTCATTCCGCTTCCGTTCCTCGGGGGAATCGGAAAGCACACGGCCATCGTCGCGCTCGTCCTGTATGCGCTCTTGCCGATCCTGCGCAATACGCTCACCGGCATTCTCGGCGTGGACCCCGCCGTGCGGGAGTCGGCGGTCGCCATGGGCATGACGGGACGGCAACTGCTCTGGGACGTTGAGCTCCCGCTCGCGGTCAGGACGATTCTGGCAGGCCTCCGAATTGCCACTGTGACGACGATCGGGACGGCGACGATTGCCGCTGCCATTGGAGGCGGTGGGCTCGGGGTGTTTATCTTTCGCGGCCTGGCATCCGTCGATACGACGCTGCTTCTCGCCGGTGCTGTTCCGGCTGCCTTGATTGCGGTGGCAGCCGATCGGGGACTCGAATGGGTCGAACAGAAGTTATCGCCTGTCTGATCGTCGGACTGTTAACCGGCACCGCCGGCTGCACCAGGGAACACCCGATCACCGTCGGCTCGAAGAATTTCACCGAGCAAGTCGTCCTGGGTGAGATTGTCGCGCAGCATCTGGAACATCGCCTTGCGCGCCGCGTCGACCGTAAGCTCAATTTGGGCGGGACCATGTTGGCCCATCAGGCGCTTGTGCGCGGTGAAATCGACCTCTATCCTGAGTACACGGGCACTGCGCTGACAGCCGTTCTCAAATTGCCGACGGCACGCGATCCGGCTGCGGCCCTCGCCCTCGTCCGAGGCGAATATCAGGCGCGATTTGGTCTGGAATGGTTAGACCCGTTGGGCTTCAATAATACGTTCGCCATGGTGATCCGGGGAGACGATGCTCGAAAACATACGATTGGGAGCTTGAGCGATGCGGCACGGTATGCGCCTGGTTGGACCCTTGGTGTGGGATACGAATTCCAACAGCGGCCGGATGGACTGGCCGGATTACTGAAGACCTATCATCTTCCGATCCATGGCACGCCGAAGACCATGGATCTCGGCTTGCTGTACAAGGCACTGGAACAGGGACACGTGAGCATGGTGGCGGGCAATGCCACCGACGGCCAGTTGTCGACTCTGAACGCGGTGGTTCTGCAGGATGACCAACATTACTTCCCTCCCTACGACTGCGCCTTGGTCGTGCGTCCTGAGGTATTCAAAGACCATCCTGCCTTGCGGCAGGCACTCGTCGAACTGATCGGACAGTTCAGCGATCAGACCATGCGCAAGTTGAATCATCAGGTGGATGGCGAACATCGCCCCGTACGGGACGTGGCGGAGCAGTTTTTACGGGAAGCGGGTTTGCTGCGTTAGGCGGCGATCAAGAGGTTCTCGGCAAACGCCCATTCCGTATCGATCCATTGCGCTTCGCAAAGGTATCCTGTCCGTCGAGCGAGACCAGGAATCTCTTCACTGTGGAACTTGTGGCAGGCCTCGGTCCAAATCGTTTCCCCTTCTCTCATCGTAAAGGTGAAGCCCGCGGCGCGAATCGAGACGGTCTGGTTCCTGGTCGAGCGCAGATGCATTTCGATCCGACGGTGTCTCTCTTGATAGCGGACGTCATGTTCGAAGTGTCCTAGGACAAAATCCCCCCCGAGTTCCCGATTGATTCGAGCGAGCAAATTGAGATTGAAGGCCGCAGTGACGCCTGTCGGGTCATCATAGGCCAACAGCATGTCTGCGACCGATTTCACGATGTCAGTCCCCAGGAGCAGGGCGTCGCCAGGCTTCAAATGCCGGCGGAGGTCCTGCAGCAAATGCTCTGCCGCCGGCCGTTCAAAATTGCCGATACTGCTTCCGAGGAACAAGACCAGGAGCGTCTGATCCCCCTGCCTGTGGGCTGCGGCTTCCTGAATCCCTTCAAGATACGATCTTTCCAATCCGACCATGCTGACCGACCCGAGATGTCCCAGCTCTTGATGGCACTTGAGGAGTGCCGCGGCCGAGACATCGATGGGAAAATAGGCGATCGGTTCCCGGTCCGCGAGCGCTTCCAATATCCAACGGGTCTTGCGGCCGCTGCCGCTTCCCAACTCGATCACGGAGACAGGGGGCGGGAGATGCTCGACGATGGCTCCGGCATGGCGACTGAGGAGTCGCAGCTCGGCACGCGTCAGTCCATATTCCGGCAGCAAGGTGATCGCTTCAAATAACGCCGTTCCCAGCTCATCGTACAAGTACATTGACGGCAGTTCGCGTTGGCCGACCTTCCCGAGGCTGTCGCTCACTGCGGCGGCGAACTCGTGGAGCCTGTCCGTGTGCAAAGTCTGTGAGTGCATTATCTTAGACCTCTACGCACCGAAATCCGGCATAGACATAAGGGAAGTTGGGCCGGAACCAGTTGCGAAACGATCGCCGCAGCAATCGAGCGTCTGTCCGCGGGGACGCACCCTTGAGCACATAATGGTCGCCGTCAAAGAACCGGGCCGAGTAGCCGGGATAGCATGAAAAGGTTTGGAATCCGGGAAATGGCTGGAAGGCCGTCGAGGTCCACTCCCATCCGTTGCCGACCAGTTGAGACACTCCGAATGCGCTGTCGCCCAACGGGGTGGCTGTCACGGAAATAGGATCCCATCGGGTCCCGCCGAAGTTTCCCCGCCGGCTATCAGGCGGCTCGTCGCCCCACGGATAGGCCCGTTCTTCTTCACCATGCACTGTCCCGTAGGCGGCTCGATGAAACTCGGCTTCAGTGGGCAATCTTTTGCCGGCCCAGGCTGCATAGGCGGACGCTTCTTCATGGGTGGTATAGACCGGCCAATCCAATGGTAACGGAACTTCCTCCCACATGCCTCGCCAGTACCACTGGCCCTCATGCCATTTCCAAAAGTGTGGTGGGTTGCCGCCGGCGCGGACGAATTTCAGATACTCTCCATTCGTCACTTTGTACTTGCTCATGGCAAACGAGGCGACAGCCACTTCGTGGCTCTCGAATTCGTTGTCCCATCCAAACTGATTCCTGCCGGAGGGTTCCGTGCGTCCTTGACCTAACGTGACCGTGCCGCGGGGAATTTCCACCATCGCTTGAATGGGAGCTGCGCTCTGTGGGAATGGCGCCGCCGACGGAATAACCTTTTGGTCGATCGAAAGGGCATGGAGGAGATACGCAAAGGTTTCGGCGTGCATCAACCGATGTTCCAGTGCGATGGAGAGCAGTTGTTCCGATGTCTGGTTCAACACGTCGTCCAGTGTCTGCCGAACGCGACGGTTGTATTCTCGGACCTCTGCGATCTCCGGCCAATCCGAGCGCTCGTCCTGTTGGGTGTGTCCTGGTTTCGGATCAATCCCGAAGGCAAAGAGTTGGTCGAATTCCGGCGAGAATGATGGAACCGCTGCTGGTTGGCCAATGAGGTTCCAGTCGAAGGCCTCGAGATGACCGAAGTAAAAAATGATCCGGTGGCGCTCGGGGACCGGTCGTTCATAAAAGGCCTGGGGTTGCACGAGGCAGAATAAGGTATCGGTACCTGCACGAGCGTGAGTCAGCATCTGTGGGAGATGGCTTGTCGTGGCAGTCTGTGTGAGCATCGTTTCCATCACCTTTCCAACGACCCGCCTCACGATAACACCGCGCCACGTCCTGAGTCACCGTACAGGCCAGCGCGATGTCATATACATGGGGAAAATTCCTAGGGCTCAGGGATTTGCCTAGTTGCCGATGTGACGGGAAAGTCCAGACTCCGTCGACACGACAGCATTCCGATTCTTCTTAGATCCTTTGATCATGTCTCCGACAACCTTCTCCACTGTGAAGGCCCAGTCCGCCGGTCAATGTGAATCGTTTCGGGGAACGACACTCTGCCCAACATAGGAGGTAGCCATGAGCACCGCTCAAGTCCGTAGTGAGAACGCGGCCTGCAACGCGGTCGCTGCGAAAGTAGATATGAAGTTCGAAATCGTCGTGATCCCCGTCTCGGATGTGGACCGTGCAAAGGAGTTCTACGGGAGGCTCGGGTGGCGGCTCGACGCCGACTTCGACAACGGTAAAGATTTCCGTGTGATCCAGTTTACACCGCCAGGCTCCGGGTGTTCCGTCATCTTCGGCAAGAGTGTCACCGCGGCAGCACCGGGCTCCGCCCAGGGCCTGTACTTGATCGTCTCCGACATCGAGGCCGCCCGCAACGAGCTGCTTGGTCGCGGCATCGAGATCAGCGAGGTATTCCATGACACGGGGGGTGTCTACGCCGGCACGGACGAGCCGTACCTGTTTGGGAAACTCCGAGCCAGGGGTCCGGATCCCGAGCATCGCAGCTACCGGTCGTTCGCCTCGTTCCATGATCCGGACGGCAACGGCTGGTTGTTCCAGGAGGTTACAACTCGGCTGCCCGGTCGCATCGACTCCACGACGACGACCTTTGCATCGGCGAACGATCTGGCGAGCGCGTTTCGGCGTGCAGAAGCTGCCCACGGTGAGCACGAAAAAAACGTGCTGGGCGGACAACGCGATGAAAACTGGCCCGAATGGTATGCCGCATACATGGTGGCGGAACAGGCTGGGACGGAGCTGCCGACGTAAGCGACTCAGGCCGGCAATCTTCCTTCAAGGAGGTGTCTCGTGTCGCGGCATTTCGATGCCATCATCATAGGGACCGGCCAGGCAGGCCCGCCTTTAGCGGCGCGTTTGGCTTCCGCGGGCATGACGGTCGCCATTATTGAACGCCACAAATTCGGTGGCACCTGTGTAAATACGGGATGCATCCCGACCAAGACGCTTGTCGCCAGCGCGTACGCGGCCCATGTGGCCCGTCGGGGCGCCGAATATGGCTTCGAGGTCACTGGCGATGTGCGCGTCGATATGAAACGTGTGAAAGCACGCAAGGATGAAGTTTCTGGACGGTCGAACAGAGGCGTGGAGGATTGGTTACGAGGGCTCAAGAATTGTACGGTGATCCTGGGCCATGCCCGCTTTCAGTCGTCCCACACTGTCATGGTCAACGATGAAGTTCTGCAAGCCGAACACATTTTCATCAATGTTGGCGGACGCGCCTCTGTCCCCGCGATGCCGGGGATTCAGGACGTCCCGTTTCTCACCAACTCATCAATGATGGATGTCGATTTCTTGCCCGAACATCTCGTCATCGTCGGCGGAAGTTATATCGGGTTGGAATTCGGTCAGATGTATCGCCGCTTCGGGAGCCACGTCACCATTGTCGAAATGGGACCGCGCCTGATTGGGCGAGAAGACGAAGATGTTTCCGAAGCCGTGCGCCACATTTTGGAGGCTGAGGGGATACAGGTGCGATTGAATGCGAAATGTATATCCGTGGCGAAGCGCAACAACGGTCTTGCCGTCGGTATCACGTGCGACGGAGGTCCGCCGGAAGTCATAGGTACACATGTTCTTCTCGCAGTGGGACGTACCCCTAACACGAACGATCTGGATCTTGACCGCGCTGGGGTTGCGACCGACCAACGCGGCTACATCGTCGTTGATGATCAACTGCAAACGAACGTGGCCGGCATCTGGGCGCTGGGCGACTGTAACGGCCGCGGCGCCTTTACGCATACGTCTTACAACGACTATGAGATCGTTGCGGATAATCTTTTGAATAGAGACCACCGCCGCGTGTCAGACCGAATCCAGGCGTATGCACTCTATACCGATCCGCCGCTAGGCCGTTGTGGCATGACGGACGCCGAAATACGGAAGTCTGGGCGCGCTGCACTCGCGGCGAAGCTTCCGATGAGCCGAGTGGGCCGGGCTGTTGAAAAAGGAGAAACTCAAGGGTTCATGAGAGTCTCGGTCGACGCGGAAACCAAACACATTCTGGGTGCGGCGATTCTTGGCACCGGAGGCGATGAAGTCGTTCACGTGTTGCTGGACGTCATGTATGCAAAGGCGCCGTATACCGTTGTACAGCGCGCAATGCACATCCATCCAACGGTCGCCGAATTTCTCCCCGTCGTCTTATCCAAACTGGAACCCGCCGCATAGGAGCCAGCAAATGTCATGAGCCGATAGCGATTTCGGGATCACAACTTGGCGACGAGAGTATCGACAGACAAATCCGTCCTCAGTCCGTTGGCCGCCTGCCATTCCGGATTAAAAAGCTTTGATTGATACTTCGCGCCGGAATCGCAAAGGATCGTCACAATGGTCTGGCCCGGTCCACGCTCGAGGGCCAACCGCACCGCCCCCGCGATGTTGATGCCGGAAGACAGGCCGAGAAACAGCCCTTCCTCGCGTACAAGCTGGTACAGGATGGTCAACGCGTCCTGGTCGGGAATGCGCCAGGCGCCGTCCACGGCCAGTCCCTCAAGGTTTTTGGTCACCCGCGATTGGCCGATGCCTTCGGCAAAGGAATCACCGTCGTTCGTGTCCGTGTTGCCGTTGGTGAACCACGACCACATAGCCGAGCCGTAGGGATCGGCGCAGCCGATGACGATTCTTGGATTGCACTCCTTGAGATACCTCGTGGTTCCGGCCAGCGTGCCGCCTGTACCGACCGCAGAAACAAACGCACTTACCTGCCCGGCGGTTTGCTCCCAGATTTCGGGCCCAGTGGTCCGGTAGTGCGCGAGCCGGTTGGCGGTGTTATCGAATTGGTTCGCCCAGAAGCAGCCCTTTTCCTCCGCCAGGCGCCGGGCAACGTGGTTGTAGTTGTCTGGATGGGAGTACGGCTTCTCCGGCACGATGTGCACCTCCGCGCCCAGCGTGCGCAGAAGGTCGACCTTTTCTCGAGACTGGGTTTCTGGAATGACGATCAGAGAACGGTAGCCGCGGGCGTGGCCCATGACCGTGAGGCCAATGCCGGTATTTCCACCTGTCCCCTCGACGATGGTGCCGCCGGATTTCAGCAGTCCTCTCGCTTCGGCATCCTCGATAATACTCAGCGCGATGCGATCCTTCACCGATCCGCCGGGGTTCATGAATTCGGCCTTGCCCAGGATTTCGCAGCGGGTCAACTCCGAAAGACGGCGCAGGCGGATGAGCGGGGTCTTGCCGACTTGGCGATCCACGCCATGATATCTTATTGCGTTCATCAATTAGTTTGCAGATGGTGTTGCGTTGGCGAGACAACATATTGTTGTTGAGGACACTCCCTAAAGTAATCCGCAAAGAATCCGTGAGTCAAACTGTGGCGCGTCCGTTACGTTTTCCTCCTTGGGGCCAAAACAAAGGGGTCGGGAGTCATTGTTTGTGATTTGGCTCAAAGAAAAGCGATCGAGCCCTCTGATAATCTGGCGTTACGACAGTTCTAACTCGCTGTGCGTGGCACGGATCCACCCAAGCAGTAGGTCCATTGACACCCTGTCTCGGGGGCAATAACCTTTCTGTCCTGAAAGCTGTCAGACTCTACGAGGAATGACCAGGCTCATGCAAGAAAGCGAGAGTGCTAGTCTCCCTCTCTACTTTCCAGTTTCTATCACCAAGTTTCTTGTGATGCATTTCTGCACCCTGGGGGCGTATCAATTTTATTGGTTCTACGAAAATTGGAAAATAATTCGGGAGCGTGAACACACGGCCATCAGTCCTTTCTGGCGAACCTTCTTTGCATTTATTTTTTGCTACGCCCTGTTTGAGGCAATTCGAAACAGCGCTGCTTCGCTCAAAATGCCCCAGCTCGCTTTTACGCACGTTTTGGCCACTGTCTGGATTCTCTTGTCGATGCTGTGGATCCTTCCGGATCCGTACTGGTTAGCGTCATTCCTCTGCATCTGTCTCCTGGTCCCCATTCAGCAGATGGCGAATTGGGTAAACCAATCGTCAGCTCCGAATGCTGATCGAAATGATCGATTCACGGCGTGGAATAAGTTTGCCATTGCCATTGGCGGGCCGCTTTTCGTCATCGGTGCTATTGCTGCGTTCCTCCCCCCTGCCGAGTAGTGCGACCGTTGACTTCCTAATATCCCCAGATACGTGAAACAGTGGTCAGATCTTGTAAGGACATTCACCCAAGTGTTCGAGCGCGCGACCTGACCCCTGCTTCTCGTGCTCAGTTGCAGTACATCGTGTTGTTAAAACCCGGATAGCACAGCGTCATCTTGCCACCCGGCCCGTAGAACGTGGTCGGTCCCTGCGTGTGCGGCGGCTCGAAGCTCGACCGCGATTCGAACAGCCGGCGCTGGGCTTCCTCACTCCGCTTGCGGGCGAAGTATTCGTCGTCATTCCATTGTCCGTTAGGACCAGGGTTGATCGGGCGGGAACTGCCATCCGGATAGGTCCCGTTGTATCCGCCACGCCTGCTCCCATACGCATCCCTGTCGTCGTCCCACGCGAGTGCCGACGTTGACAGCGCCGCAAGCAATCCGACGGTGATGAGTGTCTTGCTCATGGTTCACCTCTCGTGTGTTGGTGTAGTAAATTTCCATACCGAACCCATGATCGCCGCCCACCAGACCCTCTAGTTCGGCGACCTGCGCACCCAACTTACAAGAGGACTATGACAAGGGAGGTCACTGTCGTGGTAACCCTTAAGAGGTAAAGAGGTCGCTTGTTTACGATGGTTGCGGTACAATCGCCACCATGTCGTTTGACTCAAAGAACCCTCCAGTTTGGCTCCGCAAACTTGGTGTGCGAGCGGCCGGGGACGGTTCGAACCACTACGCACCAAGACCGGAAGTCGGGATCCTCTTGTGCTGTCGTCTCTCCGATGACGTCCATGCCTGGTCCGCAGCTTGTGCGCATGCGCTCGCACTCTCCCCAATGTCGGCGCCTGCCCCCCTCGATCACCCCTTCGATCCGGAACGTCGGGGCATTCGCAATGCCGTCCGCTGATGATGGTCCGTTCGCCGCTTTTCTCAAGACAGTCATTGAAGCGCTGCCAGAACCGGCGCCACCCTACTGTTTAATCGGTGCACTCGCGGTGTCCGCTTGGGGACACGTGCGGTCGACCCGTGACATTGATCTGCTCGTCCTCCCTGATGAGCCAGCACGGAGCGAGCTCGTTGAAAGCCTGGTCGCCAAGGGCTTCCGACGAGATAGCGAGTGGATGGAACGGAATCCTTTAACGAAAGATGTGGTGTTGCGCTTATTTCATCGATCGCATGCTGACCTTCCCCTTGATCTCCTGTTCGCCGGCGACGCGCACAGCCAATCGACACTCGCCCGTAGACGGGCCTTACACGTCCTCGGCAGTTCGCTCTTTGTGTGCAGCCCTGAAGATTTAATCATCTTAAAAGTGAAAGCCGGTCGCCCGCATGACTTCGAGGACGCACTCGGGATTGTGAAGAATCCTGATCTGAGGCTTGATTTCGGCTACTTGGAGAACTGGGCCACGCGGCTGGAATTGTCGGAAGAGCTGCAGTACGTCCTCAACGCCGCCCAGTCATGACCGTCCGGGAGCATTATCCTTCCAAGCTTGCTCGTTCATTTTCCCTCAGGAGCAGCCTGGTCAGTCCAAACGTGCGCGCGAGGAGAAAAAACGGGGACATTCTAAATTGCGCCCATGATTCCGGCTTTAGGATTCAAACGCTCTGGCCCGATAAAATGCAGAATGTCCCCGTTTTCCTGAACCCAGACCCTACAAGGAATGACCGGGCTCATGCAAGAAAGCGAGAGTGCTAGTCTCCCTCTCTACTTTCCAGTTTCTATCACCAAGTTTCTTGTGATGCATTTCTGCACCCTGGGGACGTATCAATTTTATTGGTTCTACGAAAATTGGAAAATAATTCGGGAGCGTGAACACACGGCCATCAGTCCTTTCTGGCGAACCTTCTTTGCATTTATTTTTTGCTATGCCCTGTTTGGGGCAATTCGAAACAGCGCTGCTTCGCTCAAAATGCCCCAGCTCGCTCCTACGCACGTTTTGGCCACTGTCTGGATTCTCTTGTCGATGCTGTGGATCCTTCCGGATCCGTACTGGTTAGCGTCATTCCTCTGCATCTGTCTCCTG
>DASTQE010000329.1:0-10175 GCA_035761895.1 Nitrospira sp.
TTCCTGACCGGGTGGCATTGTCCCTTTCCTACCTAAGGTATTTTCGATAGTGTAGAATATCCTCTAATGGCCATAAATCGGGCGCAGCAGAACATATTGCAGAACAACACGGACAGAAACACGGACAATTACGCGGTTTCAGCCATTAATTTTATGGAAGGAGTTCTCTAAGTTCTTGAAATGGTTGGTTGCGGGGAGAGGATTTGAACCTCTGACCTTTGGGTTATGAGCCCAACGAGCTACCAGGCTGCTCCACCCCGCGCGCGGATACTAACAAAGCGCTTCTCGGCAAGTCAAACCGCGCCCCGTTGCTTTCGCCCGGCGTGAATGCTAAACGGATCGAATGCGCATTGTTTTCATGGGGACGCCGGAATTTGCCGTTCCGTCGCTTGAGGCTCTGCTCAAATCGGACGACCGCGTGGTCGGGATTGTGACGCAACCGGATCGTCCCAGGGGCCGGGGGCAAAGGCTTTCCCCCTCTCCTGTGAAGGTTATCGCTCAGCGTGAACAGCTCCCCCTTTTGCAGCCGACTAAAATGAAAGATCCGGCGTTCATGGCGGAGCTGTCTGGCTGGAAACCGGACTTCATTGCGGTGGCGGCGTTCGGCCGTATTTTGCCACCCGCCATTCTGTCGCTTCCGCCTCGCGGTTGTGTCAACGTGCATGGCTCGCTGCTGCCGAAGTATCGGGGAGCCGGGCCGATTCAATGGGCCATCATCAACGGCGAAACTGAAACCGGCATTACGACGATGCTGATGGACGAAGGAATGGATACCGGCGCCATCCTGCTTCAGGAGGCAATCCCAATTGCACCCGAGGATACGGCCGGCAGTCTGTCCTCCCGTCTGGCGGATCTCGGGGGGCGCTTATTGGTGGAAACGCTCGCCCAATTGAAGATGGGCACGCTGATCCCGCGTCCACAAGACCATGCTCAGGCGTCGCTGGCGCCTCTGTTAAAAAAGGAAGATGGCGTCATCGATTGGAGCCTGCCTGCCACAATAATCGCCAACCGTATAAGAGGTCTGACCCCTTGGCCGGGTGCCCATACTTTCTTGCAGGCGGACCGTTGGATGATTTATCGAGCCACCCCTATGGATGAAGCGGCTACGTCGGCGCCCGGCCAAATCACGGCAATGACAAAAGATGCGATTCATGTGGCGACAGGGCAGGGGGTGCTGGCGATCCGTGAACTCCAGCCGGCGAATGGTCGCCGGATGCCGGCAGCACAGTACTTGGCAGGACACCCCCTCCAGATCGGAATGCAGTTGAGCCCGTCTCCACGTTTGTAGCGTTCTCAACCAGACGTGCCTCGTTCCCGCTCATGTTGTTGTGCGCCACCGATATGCCAATTCGTCGGCTGTCCGTTAACCAGAATACAGCATCTCCCTCCAGGGCGATTGCCTTAACGGTGCTCATCGACTCCATACGCTCCGGCGAAGGCCTTGAGATTCTTATGGATCGTGCGCTGACACGGGCGTCATTGGATGCCCGAGACCGGGGCCTGGCGGTGGAGATCGCCTACGGAGTGATGCGTCGCCTGCGCACAATCGATTGGCGCCTTGGGCCGGTGTTGGATAAGCCGCTGGCTCGCCTGCCCGTGGCCGTGCAGATGCTGCTGAGGATGGGAGCCTATCAGCTTCTCTTCCTCGATCGCGTCCCTCCCTCGGCGGCCATATCGGAATCGGTGAAGTTGGCAAAGGCTCAAAGCCGAAAACTGAAGCGGGATTGGAGCGGGTTGGTGAACGCCGTCTTGCGGGCGCTCATACGAGAGCCGACTCCGCCATGGCCATCGATTGAGGCGCATGCCGCGGAAGCGCTTGCTGTCCGGTATTCTGTCCCGGAATGGCTGAGCCACCGCTGGATCGATCGTTGGGGAATCGACCGCGCGCAGTCGGTCTGCGAGCAGGCGAGTCTGATACCGCCGGTGACTCTTCGCGTCAACAGCCTGCAGATTTCCCGTGACGACTACCTCGGCCGGTTGCGCGAGGCAGGCCTCAAGGCACAGCCGACACGCGTCAGCCCGGCCGGCATCACATTAGGAGAAGGAGCGTCTATCCCCTCGCTGCCGGGTTTCGCAGGAGGCCAGTTTTATGTGGAAGATGAGGCTGCGCAGTTGATCCCGCCCCTCCTCGATGCACAGCCCGGTGACCTGGTCCTGGACGCGTGTGCGGCGCCGGGAGGAAAAGCGACGCACTTGGCCGAATTGATGAAAGACACCGGAACAATTTATGCGGTGGATCGCAGTAAGGAACGACTGAACGTGCTCGAAGCCAACTGCCGCCGCTTAGGCCACTCTAGCCTCGTGCCCATTGTCGGCGATCTTCGGCATCAGTCCTGGCTTCAAGCGATGTCGCATGGCGTCGCACGACCAAATGGCCTCGTGCAATTCGATCGGATTCTCGTCGACGCCCCCTGCAGCGGTCTCGGCGTATTGCGTCGGCATCCGGATGCGAAGTGGCGGAAGAGCAGCGAGCAGTTCGAAAGTCATCACGTGCTGCAGCTTCAAATTCTCGAGTCGGCGACGCTGTGCTTGCGGGCTGGCGGGGTGCTGGTCTATAGTACCTGTTCGACCGAAGTCGAAGAGAACGAAGACGTTATCGATCGATTCTTACGGTCCCATGCGGAGTTCCGCCGCGAATCCGTCGCGCCTTGGCTCCCCGAGGAGGGACGGGACTTCCTGACCGAGCGGGGGGACCTCTCCACGATGTCGAACGAGGACTCGATGGACGCGTTCTATGCCGCCCGTTTGAAGCACGTGGGCTCATGAAGCGAACGACTCTCATTGCTCCATCGATACTTTCCGCCGACTTCGCCCGTTTGGCTGATGAAGTGGCCGCGGTCGAACGCGGGGGTGCCGATCTGTTGCACGTCGATGTCATGGACGGGCATTTTGTGCCAAATTTGACCATCGGTCCTCCGATCGTCGAATCGTTGAAGAAGGTCACGAAGCTTCCTCTCGACGTCCACCTGATGATCACGAATGCCGATGCCTTCCTTGCCGAGTTCGTCGACGCAGGCGCCGACTATCTTACGGTGCACGTCGAAGCCTGCCCTCACCTTCATCGGACGGTGCAGGCCATCAAGGAGCGGGGGGCCAAGGCCGGAGTCACGCTGAATCCGGCGACCTCGCTTCACACCGTTGAAGAGATTCTTCCTGACGTCGACCTCCTGCTCGTGATGTCCGTGAACCCCGGTTTCGGCGGTCAAACATTCATCGAGTCCTGCCTGCAAAAAGTGGCCGCTGCCCGGCAAATGCTCGACCGAGCTGGAAGCCGAGCGCTCCTGGAAGTAGACGGCGGCGTGAAGGTGGACAATGCGGCGCGCATCCTGGCTGCCGGAGCAGAGGTCCTCGTTGCAGGATCCGCGATTTTCTGCGGCACGGACTATGCGGCGACGATCACTGCGCTGCGGGCGGCAGGACAGCCGGCCTCCGCCCACCGATAGGTCTCTGGGTGGACATCTCCTCCCTCATCGACAGTCTGCATCCTCTCGAAGTCAAGGTGCTGACCGCCTTCGGGTCCAATCCCTCAGGTGCGGTCCTCTCGACTGAGCAATTGGCCACCGCGACGAGCCTTGAGCCTTCCCAACTCAGCATGGCCATCGAATGGCTCCTTGCGAAAACGTTGCTCACCATCGATAAAGAAACCGTCACTCCGGTCGTCTCCATGACGGCGCTCGGAGAGCGCTACCACGCGAAGCAGTCGCCGATCGAGGAAGTTCTTGCGGCAGCGAAAAGCGCGGCAGGCACCGGGCAACGGTTGACGATTCAGGATCTGCAGTCGCAACAAGACCTCGACCCGTCCGATGTCAGTAAGGCCATCGGGCGCCTAAAAAAGGAGGGGGCACTCCTGATCGTGCAAGGCGGGTGCATTGAATCCACCGGCCGTCCGAGTCCGACCGTCGAGCGTCTGAGGGCGCTGCTTGAGGCCCTTCACCAAGGCGCCCGGGAGCTCGAGGCGTTTTCCGAGGTGGATCGGCAGATCATTCTGGATTATGCCGTCAAGCGAGGCAATGCGAGAGAACCGTTTCGAGTGGATGAACGTGTGGCCCGGTCCTTCAAGGTCGGTTCCGCCGGGATGAGGGCGGTCGAGCATTTGGCCAAACAGGGCGTCGCCGAGGAAGTTTCCCAGCTCAGCCCCGAGTTGCTGAAGGACGGAAGTTGGCGAAGCAAACGGTTCAGGAAATATACCATCAACTTACGAGCGCCGCGGATTGCGATAGGGAAGAAGCATCCCTACCGCGAATTTCTGGATACGGTGAAGACCAAGCTGGTCAGCATGGGCTTTCAAGAGATGCGTGGCTCGCTCGTGGAGACCGAATTCTGGAATATGGATGCGCTCTTCATGCCGCAGTTCCATCCGGCCCGCGATATCCATGACGTGTATTTTGTCAAGCACCCGACTCACGCCACACAGATTGCCGAGCCGTTTCTCAGCAGAGTGGCGAATGCCCATCAACACGGCGGGGCGACGGGGTCGAGCGGCTGGCAGTACGCCTTCGATGTCGAGCGGGCCAAGCGGCTTGTGTTGCGAAGCCAGGGTACGGCGGTGTCCGCGAGGACGTTGGCCTCAGGGGCCGCGGTGCCGGGGAAATACTTCTCCATCGCCAGATGCTTTCGATACGATCAGGTCGATGCTACTCATGCGACCGACTTTTTTCAGGTGGAAGGGATCGTCCTGGGGGAAGACATCAACTTTCGGACATTGCTGGGACTGCTCAATCTCTTTGCCCGGGAGGTCGCGCAGGCCAAAGAAGTCAAATTCCTACCGGCCTATTTCCCCTTTACCGAACCGTCCGTGGAACTGCATGTCCGCCATCCACGACTCGGCTGGATGGAACTGGGAGGCGCCGGACTCTTCAGGCCGGAGGTCACCCTGCCTCTGGGCGTCAACGTGCCTGTGATTGCCTGGGGCCTCGGCCTGGACCGCATGGCCATGGTGGCGCTAGGGATCCATGACATCCGCGAACTCTTTACCGATAATCTCGACTTAATCCGTACGACCAGAAGCCTGTTCTGACCTATGCCAACCATTTCCGTTTTTAAGACGGATTTCGAATCGCTCCTCGCCACAGGCGGACGCCACAAGCGACCGGTGCCGATCGAGCGGCTCGAGGAGTGGCTCACGCTCGTAAAAGGTGAACTCAAGGAGCATGTCACGGAAACCGGCGAGTTGCGCATTGAACTCCAGGACAGCAACCGGCCCGACCTCTGGTGCTGCGAGGGCATCGCGCGGCAAATCCGTATCAAGCAGGAAGGAAAGCTCAAGCCCTATCCGTTCTTATCGAAGAAGCCCAAGATTACTAAGCGTCTGCTCGTGGCACCTGGCTTGGAGCACGTGCGCCCCTATGTCGCTGCCTGCACGGCAAGAGGCTACCGGGTGACCGATGAAGGCCTGGCGCAGCTCATTCAAACCCAAGAAAAGCTTGCGGATATTTATGGGCACAAACGAAAGACCGTCTCGATCGGCTTGTATCAACTCAAGAACATTCAGTTTCCCGTGACGTATCAATTGGTTGAGCCGAGCGCGGCGCGATTTACTCCGCTGGGGATGGAAACCGTCATGACCCTGGCGGAGATCCTGATGGTTCATCCCAAAGGGTTGGAGCATGGCCATATTCTCGCGGGGCACGGGCGCGTGCCGATTCTCCAGGATGCGAAGCAACAGGTCTTGTCGTTCCCGCCGATCATCAACAGCCGCGAAATCGGCGAAGTGCGGACGGGCGACGATGAATTATTCGTGGAAGTGACGGGCACCGATCTTTCTATGGTCGTGCTTACGCTCAACATCTTTGCCGCCAATCTGGCCGATCGGGGCGCCGTCATCGAACCCATCGAAGTGGTGTATCCCCACAAGACCCCACTGGGGAAACGCGTCGTCACTCCTCGGGATCTGGGCCGATCCAAGACGATCCCGGTTCAGACAATCGAGCAGGCGTTGGGTCAACCGCTCGGTGGGCAGGCGGTGAAACAGGCGCTGCAGGTGTACGGCTATGAGGTCACGTCACACAATGGTTCCGTCAAGGCGAAGCTGCCCCCCTATCGGCAAGACCTGATGCACGCCATGGACGTGGTGGAAGATGTGGCCATCAGCCGCGGCTACGCGGAATTTTCTCCCGTCATGCCCGCGCAGTTCACCGTGGGAGGCCTGTCAAAAATCGAGCAGCTCGCCGATCGGATGCGCAACTTCATGGTGGGAATGGCATTTCAAGAGATCATTTCCAACATCCTGGGAGCCCCGGAGCAGTTTCGCGACTGGATGCGGTTGGCTGAGACGCCATGGGGCGAGATGGTGGAAGTCGACAATGTGATGTCCTTGAGTTTCTCCTCACTGCGTCAATGGATGCTGCCATCGCTGTTACGCGTGGAAGCCGCCTCCAGCCGTGCTTTTTATCCGCATCGGCTCTTCGAGGCAGGCGACGTGGCGATTCCCGATCGGAGGCATGAGTTGGGATCACGAACGGACACGGTCCTTGGCGCCGTGATCGCTCACGCGACGGCGCACTTCTCCGAGATCCATTCCTGTCTCGACGTTCTCTTCTATCATCTCGGAAAGGAATACACCCTCGAGCCGGTGCCGCATCCGTCGTTTTTGGAAGGCCGCGCCGGAAACATTGTGGTATCCGGCCACGCGTTGGGGGTGATTGGCGAAGTCCACCCCGAAGTTCTCGAGCGCTGGCAGATCGCCGTCCCGGTCGTCGCCTTCGACGTCAACCTGTCGCAATTAATTGAACATCAGTAAGGCGGAGCACGACGGGAGCATTGCCTCCGCTCAAGTCCCCGACAGGAGACATATGTTGGCAGGTCTCATCGTCTACGCGGTGGCCGGGGCGAGGTGCTGCTTCGCCAGGCCAACCAGCTGCTCGAATCCCGCAGCATCCCTGATGGCCATGTCGGAGAGTACTTTGCGGTCCAACAATACGTTGGCCCTCTTCAGGGCATTGATGAAGCGGCCGTAGGTGAGGCCATGGGCCCTGGTCGCGGCGCTGATGCGGGCGATCCACAGCTGCCTGAAATCGCGCTTTCGATTCTTGCGCCCCGTATAGGCGTACTGCTGCCCCTTATCCACCGATTCCGTGGCCGAACGAAACAGCCGGCTTTTTGCCCCGTACTGCCCCTTCGCCAGCTTCAGTCGTTTTTTCCGTCTCGCACGTGTCTTAGGCCCACCTTTTGCGCGTGGCATGACGTCTTACTCCCTTGTTGAAACCTATTGATACGGCAGGAGGCGCCGGAGCGCCGCGGTCCTCGTCTCGTCCACGACGACGGATCCGCTCAGCCGCCGCTTCCTTTCTCGATTCTTGCTGGTCAAAATATGCCGCTTGCCGGCTTTCTTGCGCATGAACTTTCCCGTCCCGGTTCGATGGAACCGTTTACTGGCTCCACTGTGTGATTTCACTTTCATGGTACGCATCCTTTTCAGCTAAGCGTTTCGACAGCCTGCTAGTTCTTGGGAGCGACGATCATGATCAGGCTTCGTCCCTCCATCCGGGGCGCGTATTCGATGGTGCCTGTCTCCGCCAATTCCGAAATCACTGAATTCATGACCACCCGTCCCATTTCCTGATTCGCCATCTCGCGTCCGCGGTAGGTCAGCACGACCTTTGTCTTGTTGCCTTCTTCCAAAAACCCTTTGATCTGCCGGATTTTGATCTCCAGATCATGCTTATCGGTCCTTGGACGCAACTTGATCTCCTTGACCTGCGTTGATTTCTGGTGTCGCCGGCTTTGGTGATCTTTCTTGCTCAGCTCGTACTTGTACTTCCCGTAATCCATGATGCGGCAGACGGGCGGCACAGACGTCGGTGCGACTTCCACCAGATCATATCCGCTTTCTTGCGCCTGCTTGAACGCTTCGGGAGTTGGAAGGATGCCAAGCTGTTCGCCTTCCGGCCCGATCACTCTCACTTCACGGACTCGAATCTCGCGGTTCACGCGCAGTTTGGGAACGATAGGCCACCTCTCATGATGTAGGTGAAAGTTGTTGTCCAGCCCGCTGCACTTCAGCCTTGAGCAAATCCAACGCCCCGGCGACGGTCATGGCGCCGAGATTGGCTCCGCTGCGTCCTCTGACGGAGAGGGTGCCGGCCTGCACTTCGCGCTCACCGACGACGAACATGAATGGCGTTTTCGCCTTTTCCGCTTCCCGGATCTTCAGCCCGATCTTTTCATTGCGGAGGTCGGCTTCCACACGATACCCTGCTGCTCTCATCTGTGCCACCACCTGCGTCACGAATTCGCGCTGATGGTCCGTGATCGCCATGACCACGGCTTGCACGGGCGCCAACCACGTGGGGAACGCCCCGCCGTAATGCTCGATCAGAATGCCGAAGAAGCGCTCGATCGATCCCATCAATGCCCGGTGGATCATGATGGGGCGATGACTCTTCCCGTCCTCTCCGATGTACTGCATCTCGAACCGTTCCGGATTGTTGAAGTCGATTTGAACCGTCGAACATTGCCAGGAGCGGCCGAGAGCATCCTTGATCTTGATGTCGATCTTGGGGCCGTAGAACGCGCCTCCGCCCGGGTCGAGGTGGAACGCAATGTTGCGGCTCTTGAGGGCCGCCTCCAGGGCGCTTGTCGCGAGCGTCCAATGTTCTTCGGCACCCACCGATTCCTTCGGCCTGGTCGAGAGGAACACCTCGAATTCGCTGAATCCGAAGGTGCGCAGAATAAAAAACGTGAAGTCCAGTACGCGGCTGACCTCGGGTTCAATTTGATCGGGACGGCAAAACAAATGGGCGTCGTCCTGCGTGAATCCGCGTACGCGCAACAGGCCGTGGAGCACCCCCGTCCGTTCGTAGCGATACACCGTGCCCAGCTCGCCGTAGCGAATCGGCAGGTCGCGATAGCTCCGCAGGTGGGACTTGTAAATCATGATGTGATACGGGCAATTCATTGGCTTGAGCTGATACTCGCTGCCCTCCAGTTTCATCGGCGCGAACATATTCTCACGGTAATAGTCGACGTGGCCGCTGGTCTTCCATAAGTCCAACCGCGCGACATGCGGCGAATAGACCAACTCGTATCCGTCCTTGAGATGCTGCTCTCGCCAGAAGTTTTCAATCAGCAGCCGGATGGCGGCTCCTTTCGGATGCCACAGCACCAGGCCCGGTCCGATCTCATCCTGGACAGAGATCAGGTCCAATTCCTTTCCGAGCTTGCGATGATCGCGCCGTTTGATTTCTTCCAGCCTGGCCAGGTGCGCGTTGAGCTCCGCCTCGGTGGGAAAGGACGTGCCGTAAATTCGTTGCAGCATCGGGTTTCGCTCATCGCCTCGCCAATACGCGCCGGCCGTCGTCAATAGCTTGAAGGCTCCAACATGGCCGGTCGACGGGAGGTGGGGCCCCCGACAGAGATCGACGAAATCGCCTTGTTCATAGACGGAGATTGGTTCGCCATCCGGAAAGCCCTCGATCAATTCCACTTTGTAGTGCTCGCCGCGAGCTTTGAAGAATTCAAGCGCTTCCTGTTTCGTCAGTTCGCGACGGTGGACGGGAAGATTTCGTCCGGCAATCTGCCGCGCACGTTGCTCAATTTTCTCGAGGTCCTCTGGCGTGAAGGGTCGGTCGTAGGCGAAATCGTAATAGAAACTGTCCTCGAGCGCTGGGCCGATGGTCATTTGGGCGGTGGGGAAAATCTCTTTCACGGCTTGGGCCATGATGTGCGTGCTGCTGTGCCGATAGACTTCGCGACCTTCAGCGCTGTCGAATCGAAGTGGTTCGAGCGTGGCATCGACGGTTAGTGGGGCGGAGAGATCGGTCGATTTGCCGTTCACCTTGGCGGCCAAGATATCTGGACCGACGGTGACACCCCCGGCGGCAAGTGCCTGAGCCACGGTTTGGCCGAGAGGGACCTCGAAGCTCCTCCCGTTCTTGAGCATGATTTTTGGCACAAACGTCTTTCTACTTCGCCCACACCGGAATACACACCTCGTGAGGTCGGATCAGACCGGAGACTCCAGAGGGCAAGAAAGTCCTGTATCTCAACAGGATACAAAAATGAAAAGGCACCCCGACCGCGGATACGATCGGATGCCTCGGCGAGATGGTAGGCGCGGACGGTCTTGAACCGTCGACCTCTACCGTGTCAAGGTAGCGCTCTCCCCCTGAGCTACGCGCCTATCGTCCGAGCGCGCATGCTAATATAGCCCCGCCCAAGGTGTCAAGAAATGCAAA
>DASTQE010000330.1:0-6881 GCA_035761895.1 Nitrospira sp.
GATCAACTCGAGATCAAGATGCTGGATCTTCTGGTACATCTGATCGAGGACAACAATGGCCCGCGCGCCGGCATCGCGGAGCTGGTGGGACAGCTCGTGTTCCGTGTATGTCGGGTTGCAGGCGACGACGATGCCCCCCGCTCTCAAAATGCCGAAATAGGCGATGACGGCTTGGGGGGAGTTTGGAAGACAGAGAGCGACGCGGTCTCCTTTGCGAATCCCTAAGGCCGCAAGGCCACATGCGAATCGCTCCACCTGGTCGTGGCATTCGCGGTACGACACGGTCTTACCAAAAAAATAGAGCGCCGGTCGCCGTGAAAATCGTCGCGCGCTGCGTGAGAGCATGTCGACAAGCGTTTCGGAACAGAGAGGGAGCTCGCGAGGAACTCCTTCGGGATAGTGGACCCACGATTGCTCAGGCATGATTCGCTCCGTTTGTTCAGTGGAAAGACCTGCCGTTACCACCCTCCATGCGACAGTCCTGGAAAAGGCTCAAGGCGTTTGCCGTACGTGTGACTCAGCGCGTCCAATGCCCTGCTAATCTGTTCAGGCGTCATGGTGTGCCGCGCCCACGTGAGAAGGCCGCCGCGAAACGCAGGGAACCCGATCCCATAGGTCAAGGCAAAATCAACCTCCCAGGCCTTTTCCACGATATGGTCGTGCAGACAGCGCACCGCTTCATCGACCATGGGAAGAAAGAGACGCTGGTGAAGAATTTCGTCGGAAACTGGACCTGTTTCTGAAGGATAGGCGCGGCGATAGTTGGCAATCGCCTCCAGCGCCTGTCTGTTCTCCATACCGGACTTCCAAAATGTCACCGGTGTCTTCGCGTCTGGAAGCAAATTCCGCAACAAGGCGTCACGTGATTCGATTCGCGATCCCAGCACCGCAAGTGACTCCAGCACATGCGTCGCGACCGGCAGACCGATCAAATCAATGAGTTCCAGCGGACCCATGGGATGTCCGCTGTCCACTGCCATGCCGAAGTCCTTGGCAATGGTGTCGATGCGCCGAATCGAGATGCCCTCCCCGACCATGATGACGGCCTCCGCCAGGTACCGCGACAGGATCCTGTTGACGAGAAATCCGGGTCCGTCGCGTACCACGAGCGGGAACTTGCCCAATCGCTTGGCAAGGCTGCACGCCTGGCTCAGGGCTTTCGCCGACGTAAAGGGACCCCGCACGACTTCGACCAGCTGCATCTTGGCGACAGGGTTGAAAAAGTGGAGCCCCACGCACCGTTCAGGATGAACCGCCTTCACGGCAATGTCTGCCAAGGTGTACGAGGACGTGTTCGTGGCAAATATCGCCTCGGACCCGGCCACGGATTCAAAGTCCGCGAGCACGGCTCGCTTCACGTCCAGCTTCTCAGAGACCGCCTCAATCACGAGCGGCGCGGGGCTCACATCCCTGATGGTGGTCGTCGGAGCGATTCGCAGGAGCCGGTATCGAAGCTCAGATGGCACAATGACCTTCTTGCGCACCTGGGTCGTTTGGCCTTTCAGGATTCGGCCGATCGCCGCTGCCAGAATGTCTGGAGCGACGTCCCGTAACACGACCGCGTATCCCTTTTCCGCGAGTTGTCCCGCGATTTGCGAGCCCATCAATCCTGCCCCCAACACGCCCACGCGCGTCATTGCGTCAGGAATCGAGGCAACCTTCCGTTTCACCGCTTCGCCGGCGAGAAACAGGCTGACCAAATGTCGGGAAACCGGGCTCGCCATGAGACCCATGAGGAGTGGCTTCTCGACGTTCAGCGATCCTTCGAGAACGCTCATTCCCATCCCGCGCTCGATGGCATCGACGGCTCGAAGCGGGGCCGGATAGAAGCGCCGGACGCGCTTTCTCACTTGATGCCTGGCATAACGGCACAACACCGAACGAATGATAGGACCGCCCATGAGCCTATGGCTCAAGCGGAGAGGGCGCCGTCGGATCGGAGCGGAGCTCAGGGAGCGGGCTTGAGCGATGGCGGCTTGTACGAGGGTTTCTTTTTGGATGGCGTCCAATGTTCTGATGCGGGATGGAACCGAGCTGACCATTCCATCGATCAGACCCATCCGTAGCGCCTGCCGGGGAAACACCATCTTCCCCGCCGTGATCAGATGCAACGCCGCGGGCAGACCGATCAAGCGCGGAAGGCGTTGGGTTCCGCCGAACCCGGGAAGGATGCCGAGTTTGACTTCCGGGAGGGCGAAACAGGTTTTCGCATGGGTGCTGGCGAGACGTGCATGGCACGCCAATGCCATTTCGAGTCCACCGCCCAGACAGGAACCTTCCACTGCGGCAACAAACGGTTTTCGCGATCGTTCCATCGTATCGAAGAGTTGGTGCGCACTCACCACGAGTTGTTCCATGGCATCGAAGGAACCCTCCCGCTGAGCCTCGTGCATCTGTTCGAGATCGGCCCCGGCACAGAAGTTCCCTTCTTTCACGCTGACGAGCACTACACCGGTAATGGCGGAAGATTGATCCGCTGTCTCCACGATGCGCTGCCATTCCAGCATGCTTTCGACATTCAGCACATTGACGGTCTTTTGGCGGTAATCGAATCCGGCCAGTAAGATGCCATCGTGGAGAATGGCGGTCTTGAAGTGCTGGAGATCTCCGGGTAGGGAGAACGCATCGGTGCCGTCGTGCGACATTTCTACTTCCTTTCCAGGATCATCGCCACGCCCTGCCCACCTCCGACGCACATACTGATCAACGCACGTTCAGCATCTCGACGTTTGAGTTCGAAGAGAGCCGTCATGGCCAGGCGCAAACCCGACACTCCGACGGGATGCCCGAGAGCGATCGCCCCTCCGTGCGGGTTCAGATCGTCGAGCGGGATTTCGCCCAACCGCTCGGTCCATCCGTAACGGCCGAACTTGCGCTCCATGAGGGCGGACGAGTCAAGAATTCGGGTAATCCCCAACACGACGGAGGCAAAGGCCTCGTTGATCTCACACACGGCAAAATCCTTGAGGGTCAAGCGAGCCTTGGACAGTACGTTGGCGATGGCCCCGACGGGGGCTAGCCCCATACAGGAAGGTTCATAGCCAAAATCGGCATACTCTTTCACATATCCAAGAATGGGCAGGCCGAGCGATTTGGCCTTACTCTCCTCCATCAGGAGCATGGCGGCGGCCGCATCGGTGATTTGCGAAGCGTTGGCGGGCGTCACCGACCCGTGATGCCTGTCGAACACCGGCTTTACGTCACGGAATGTCTCCGCACTGGCGTCCTCACGAATCCCATTGTCCCGCGCGACATAGACGCTTCGCTCCGGGACATACATGGGCACGACCTCGTCGGCGAATAGTCCGTTTTTCCATGCACGTGCGGCATGCCTGTGCGAGCGGACCGCAAAAGCATCCTGGTCCTCCCGAGTGATTCCCAGCGCAGGATCCTTTGAAATAGTTTCCGCCGTGAGTCCCATAATGAGGTCGCACATCGGATCCGTGAGACCCATGACTAATCCGACTCGTGGCGGATAGCGCTTCAGATTGAGCAGCTTGGGGATGAGATTCAGCGCACTGGCGGTTCGTTCGCGAAGCGTTCTGGCTTTTCCATATTGGAGCAGGAGGTCGGCAACAGTCCGGTCATACACGACGGGGATCCGACTCATCGCCTCCATGCCGATCGCGAGCACCGTGTCGGCATCACCGCTTCTGATGCGGAGGCTCGAGTAGTAGAGCGCCGTGACGCCGGAGCCACAATTTTTCCCGGCGACCGTATCGGCAGGAATCGTGACGGGAAGACCTCCGGTGACAGCCGCCACACGAGTCGGATTCACCGCATGCATGGGCGTCGCGACGTTGCTGCCCAGCACACAATCGATTGTGGTGAGAGGGAGATTCCAGCGGTGGAAACGTGTGATGAGTTCGCGTACGACCCAGGCACCCAGTACTTCCGCATCCGTCTCGCGAAAGTCTGTTCCTTCCTTGCACAGCGGGGTTCGAAACCCGTCGACGACCACGACATTGCGCATCGTGCAATCTCCGTCCACAATTCCGGAAGAAGAATGTCACTGCCGATGCCAAGAGGCCTGACCTGCAGACATCGTACCACGAGATTGCGTTTGCAGCGCATTTCCTAAGGGTCCTACATTAGAGGGAGCAAATCCCCCTCTTGCCTACACACCCCCGGCAAGAAATAGTGGTAAAGTAAGAGGGATATGGTGGTTCCGTCCTCGAAGTCCGCCAAAAGGACCGTTGCGCATGGGCAAACCGGATGTGTTTCAGGGTTCTGTGGCGATCGCTGAAACCGCTCGCGACAAGGCTTCATATACCGGTTTCCTCGCGGGTCTCTTCGCATCCGACGTCCGATGGGGGCTCTTTACCTCGGTCGGAATTCCTCAAATAAGTCCGTTAGCCGTTGATTTTATTGAGCGATTCAAAACCGCTCTGCTTCCCCTGGACCCCGAACGAGTCGACAGCGAAGGTGAATTACCCGAACCGGTCTTGAAGGAGTTCGCCGAGCTCGGCGCGTTTGGCATCAAGATTCCACGCCAATTTGGGGGACTGGGATTTACCCAATCCGAATATCAGAAAGTGGCCACACTTTGCGGAAGTTTCGACGCGTCGTTGACGGTTCTCCTGTCGGCCGCCCAATCAATCGGCGTTCCGGAGCCGTTGCGCCTCTTCGGAACGGACGAGCAGAAAGCCAAGTACCTTCCCCGACTTGCGCAGGGCGAGATTTCCGGGTTTGCCCTGACCGAACGCAACGTGGGCTGCGACATCTCGAAGGTCGAAACGTACGCGGTCCGTGTCTGGGAGCATGGGAAGACCGTCGGCTATCGACTGACCGGAGAAAAATTCTTCATTACAAACTCCGCCAAACGGGATGGCGAGTTTCTCTCCTCTATGTTGGTCGTCATTGCACGCATCGTGGATCGACCGGAAGAGTTGAGCGATCCGCGCGCGCAGAAACGCTATGGTGCATTTATCGTTGAAACACAATGGCCGGGATGTTCTGTCACCCGCCTCCGGTTCGAGGGCGTCAGAGCCATTTACAATGGCATCCCGACGTTTCACGAGGTCTACGTCCCGGTTGACAACCGGCTGGGAGGGGAAGAAGACGGCCTGAGAATCGCGCTGGCCACTCTCACCGTGGGGCGTCTCACGTTGCCCGCCGCCTGTTTAGGGGGCCTCAAACAATGCCTGTCCCTCATGCGCTGGTGGGGACAGAGCCGCGTCCAATGGAACAAGCCGATCGGCGAGCACAACCTGATCGGAGAGAAACTCTGCCGAGTCGCCGCCTATACCCTGGCGCTCGATGCCGTGATGGCCTTCTGCGGAGCCTGGGCCAACAAGAAAGGCGATCTCCGGCTGGAATCGGCGGCCGCGAAAATCATCGGGAGTGAATGGTACTGGGAAGCGGTCAATGACCTCTTTCAAGTTCGGGGAGGTCGAGGATTCATGACGACTGAGGCCCAGCGCAAGAGCGGCGAACATGCCCTACCGGTCATGCGCATGCTGCGCGACGCCCGCATCAATCTCGTGTGGGAAGGAACGAGCGAGATTTTGCGTATCTGGATGGCGCGCGAAGCCCTCTCCCCCTATATCGACCGTGGCCTCGCCTTTCTCCAGGGAACATGGGCGGACAAGCTCGCTGCTCCGCTCTATTATGCGGACATGTCGCTGCGCTCCTGCCTGCCTTTCCCCCATTCTGGACCCCCTCCATTCGCAAACCAGTATGGACGGTGGGTTCGTTTTATCGAGGCCTCTGCGCGCGGTCTCACCCGGTCGACACTCATGGCGACGCTCCGTCATCAGCAACGTCTGCACAATAAGCAACTGCTGCTGCAACACCTCGTGAATGACAGCCTCCTGCTCTTTCCCATGGCTGCCACCGTGTGGTTTGCCGATCAGCCGGAGATGCGGACGAAACCCGGCATTCGCGAGCTAGTCGATTATTTTTGTCAGGATATGGCGGATCGCCTGTGTCCGCCTTCCTCTCTGGCCGGAAGAATCCGGCGGCACAAGAAGGATTCCGTCGTGTATCGTCTCGCGAAGGTGATCATGAGCGGTGAATATGCCTGGCTTGAAGAGGGGATCATCCCTGGCTTAAAGAAGGACGGGGCGGATCCTCGCATGAATTCATCTCCTACGGATCTTTCTTCCTAAGCCCCCCACAAACCCTCCAATAACGGCTCAATATTCGTCCCGACGGCGAGGCCAGCGGACCTGAGATGCCTTGCCGCGCCGAAATCAGAGCAACTCATGATCTTTGAATGGCCACGCGTGCCTAAACCAGAGACATTTCGTCCTAACCGGTGGACAAGTTATCCCCGTAGCCGAACTGACTTAGGAAATTATGTTGGCTCTTTTGATTTTTCCCGCTCGAGGCAACGGCACGAGCCTTGCCTTGCAATCTGGCGAATAAGGCGCTCGCGCAGACGGATCGAGGGAGGCAGCATCATGGCCTTTTCACCGACCGACCCCGTGTCCGCACACTCCCTCTGGCTGCAGTTACGCTCCACCAAACGGAAGCATCGTCGCCCTCGGTGGCGTAGTGACTGGACGCCAGTTTGGGTCCTTCTCCTGTTGTTAAGCATTCTTGCCCTCTCTTACGTGATCATGCCGTCCAATGATGCGATCGAAAGGGCTGAACAAGCGGCCCAAAAGGTAACAGTTCTTCAAGAGTCGCCTGTGCTCGGTGCCTTAGGGCCGTAAGCGTAGCCGACTTAGGATGACAGGGATGTGCCGATGCAAACGAGCCAAAAGCGAGAAATAACGCATCCATTCACGGACGGGAACGTAGCGTTAGCCAGTCAGAGTCTCCCCCACCTGTCTTTGGCGAAGAATGCCATCTGTGAGCCACAGATCGAGGCTTCTTCACAAGCGAAGCTGATTATGACTGTGATGGCTATGACCATTGGGCTGTGCATGTTATGG
>DASTQE010000331.1:0-4171 GCA_035761895.1 Nitrospira sp.
TTGATCGATGCGGGCGGCGTGCCAGACACCAAACACCATGAGACGTTAGAAGCCATACGAGATGAGATCGAGAAAGGCAATCTTGAGACCGCCGAAACCCAACTGAAAGGCCTTCCTGCCGCCCTGCAGGCTGATTCCAAAACCCGACCATATGCGGCGATTCTCTGGAACAATCTCGGCATTGAACAGGAGAAACTCGAGGGGACCAAGAGTTCGCTGAAAGCGTTCAAGAAGGCGGCCTCCCTCGATCCGAAGAATCCCGTTATCCAGATGAACCTCGCTCACGCCTACTGGGAGCAACGCGACCCGGCCATGAATCAGGAGTTCCTCGAACGGCTGATCACACTCGCGCCGCAGGAGCCCTTCCCGCATGTCGCGTTAGCCGACTGGCTTCAAGAGCACGGCCGCCTCGGTGAAGCGGCCCGGCATTTGGATCAGGCAGCCGAGCGCGCGGCACGTGATCCGTCCATGCAGTCTTATCTCCGCACGGTAACCTCGAGAGTCCAGCGGACCGATCGGATGGAAAGTCGGCTGTCGACCCGTGATGGCGCCCACTTCATCGTCAAGTACGACGGAGACACGGATCACGACACCTGGATGGTGGTGCTGGATATTCTGGAAGAAGCCTACCGGGAGATCGGCCAGAAGTTCGGACATTTTCCGACAAAATCCGTGGTCGTCGTCCTCCATCCGAACGCGATCTTTCAAGCCAATACCGGAAGCCCCGCTTGGGCGGATGGCCTCTACGATCCGGTGTTGGGCCGTATTCACCTTCCGACGAAAGGCGCATTGACGGATCGCGCGTGGTTGAAGCGCGTGCTGCGTCATGAATTTGTCCATGCGTTGTTGCATGACCTACAGGGCATCAACCACAATTCCCTTCCCACCTGGCTCAACGAAGGACTGGCCATGCAGCTGTCCAGTGATCATTGGCCGGATGTAGAGCAACTTCGCCGCCACGACGTGTCCGTAATGCCTTTGACTGCGCTGGAAGGGAGTTGGGGAGAACTCTCGGGCGAGGCAGCCTCAGTGGCCTACCTCGAAGCCGATTCGGCGACCCGTTATTTGATCAATCGCTACGGAATGCACGAGGTGCAGCAGCTGCTGGTCAGACTGAAGAAAAAGCAAAGCCTGGCAGCGGCAATTCAAGCTCAACTGTCCCTGTCCTACGATCAGTTTCAATCGCGCTGGATGGCGCAGTGGCACGATGGGCGGACGAAGGGATCATAGGCTGACGGCCACGCTGTGACAGACCCGTCTCATCCGACGATTCAGGCGCAGAAACCTCGGCGTCTTCTGCCGGTTCGACCTTATCTTCCCACAACCACCGGCGGCCGGCTTGATCCGGCATCTTGATCCGGAAATCGATATCACGCGGTGCCGTTCCGGTCATGCCGACGACGCTTCGGCTAATCCGCTCGACCCGAACGACCGGGGCTTGGGTGGAAAATTCATCGGACCATACCAGCTGCCCTGTTTGAGGGTTGAGCGCACGCAGCACAAAATAGGGCTGTCCCCCCTCCTTTGACTGTGTGGCGACCCTGGTGACCGCCGCTCGAGGCTGGACGCGGGCCGTCACTCGATGGGTGACGCCTTCCGGATGATCGCCGGCGGTGAGATTCAGACGACCCTCCCACAGAAAACGTCCGTTGGACGCGTCGTAGACGCGAAGCGTGAATTCTGAAAGACTACCGGATCCCACGCCCACGCCTCCTGCGAAGATCCGCGTACGCGGCTGGCTGGAAGGGGGTCCATCATCTTTGATGTCGAGTTCGTAGGTCTCCGCCGAAAGCACTTCGCCGGATTGCGCATTGTAGGTCTTGACGGTGATAAACGAGGATTCTTCGTCTTGGAAGCCGAACCCGGCTGCTACGACACCTTTCGTAGCCGGACCGGCTGACAGTTCGCCCGCCAGCACCAGCCCCGGGAAGGCCACGAGCGCGAGTATAAGACTGCTGCACCGTGAGATAGACGGCATCTTCGGCCTCCCGTTTCTCAATGCCACTATGCCAGGAACCGCTCCAGAGTGAACATTCCCCCGCTGTGGGGGACAATCCCCCAAAAAGGGGGTGGTGAGAGAGTGGGGTCATCGCCGGTTAGCGGGAGACAATCGAATGGGGCAGCGCTTTCAGTTATGCCGGTCGAGAGGGACTTCCCCGAAGAGCGTGTAGCGGTATTGAGCCACCAGCCGGTATATCCAGTAGCCGAGCGGCTTCACGAACGGAAGGGCGAACACCTTCGCCAGCAAACGTCCACCCTTCAACCCCGGAAGCAGCGGCAGGAACGCGTCCAGTCCACTGGTAACCCTCCCGTCGCCGGTGACGAGGAAAGCGGCTTCCGGTCGACCTCCATGATATCGAGCGCCAAGCACCTGCTCGGCTTCCTCGCTCTGATACGGGATCATACGTAGCTCCTCTGCGTCGCTCTGGAGACGCTCGAGGCCGCGCTTGGCGGTGACGCACATCCGGCAACGGCCGTCATAGATGAGAAGACATTGCGGCGGGTCAGAAGAGGTTCTTGCCATATATCACGTTGATCACCGTTGCTCACCCAATTTGTGACCGGTAAGATCCGCCTATGCCCTATCGACAAGTCCTTCTCGTGACCCTGCTGATTCTTGCCACGGTGGGTGCGGCCACCCTGATGCTTGTGCTGTTACCGGCCAGACCCGAGGCGCTTCACGTCATGTGGTGGATCTTTCTCGTCATCCTGCCGCTGGCGCTGGCAACCGTCGTTCCGATGGGGTGGGCCTGGGCGGCGATGGGGTGCTTGGCCTACGGTACCATAGGATTAGCCCTCGACTTCGCCACAGTGGTCAGTGTTCTGGGAGGACGCGAGGGGTCCGATCTCACACTCATCCTGAGCGTGGTCAGCGGGAGTGCGAACTTCGTGCTGATCGTGTTCGGCGGCCGCGCATTTTGGACTGTCTTACAGGAACAACAGCCTCGATGATTCCTCCTTCCCAATCCTCCCTTCCCTTCGCCATCTTTACCGTCCTGACGGACGCGAACCCCGCCTCCTTCAACCACGCTGTCGTGTCAGCCACAGTATAGGTATTCCCTGTTTCAGTGAACAGCAGCATGGACACCGCAAACAGACTGGCCTCCTGGGGGAACAAGCCTTCCCGGTCGTGCAGGAACGCATCCTGAACGATCAAACGCCCACCCTCAGCCAACGCGGCCCTGGCACGGCGAAAGACGTTCAAGTTTTCATCGGGCGAGTAAATGTGGAGCACGTTGGAGTACCAGATCACGTCGAAGCGACCAGGAATGTCGTCCTTCAGCAGATCCAACGGCAAATAGGAGAGCCGCGCACCCGCTTTGTGTGTCGCCGCGATCTCCTTGGCGACCTCCAAAGCTGCAGGACGGTCACCGACCGTAGCCCGAAGGCCGGGATTCTTGGCCAGGAACGCCATTGCATACGTTCCGGGCCCTCCTCCGAGGTCAAGCAACGTCTTCGCTCGTTTCAGAGGCAGTTGGGCGGCGATCATCGGCGCCGTCTCAAGGGTACGGTGGTGCATGGCCCAGGTAAACTGACAGCGATACCCCGGTTCCTCCGGTTCATCTTTGTCCAGCGGCTCTCCGGTCTTGACGCATTCACTCAGCCGCTGCCAGTCGTTCGCGTGGTTGGTAATGAGACGCAAATAGCTTCCACGATAGGCCGGATCGTCGGCATTGAGAGCGGTGGCGGCAAGATGGCTGTTGCGATAGCGGTGTCCCTTCTTGTGCAGCAGTCCGGCCATGGCCAAATTCCGGCACAAGATCGACAGGCCGCGCTCGCTCACTTTCAATTCGCGTGCAAGATCCTGCAGCAGCCAGGTGGCTGTGCCGATCACGGTGAACAGGTTCAACTCGAGCGCGGTCAGAATCACGCGCGGCAGACGATAGGCCGACACAGCATCGCGGAAGGCTTCGAAAGTCCTGATGGCCGGCTTCATGCGACGGCTCCGCCGATCTGCCGGCAACACCAGCGCATCAGATCTTGTAGTTGGGTCATATTTCTCAAATCGACTTCGCGCTCGAAGGTCACGGCCACATATTCCTCATTCATTTCTGTTTGCTCTGAAAACCCGGATTGGAGCAGCAACGGCCGGAATTTCGAGACGGCGGGTTGAATGAAGAACTTGGCCTGCTTGGCGACCTCATCCGTGCCCAAATCCTCCGGTGTGCCC
>DASTQE010000332.1:0-9035 GCA_035761895.1 Nitrospira sp.
CCGCTGTATCAGATGATGAAATCGGCCGGGCAACGAATCGGCTTGCATTTGCACGACTGAAACAGGCACAGGCAGTACGGACCATGAATGCGTTGGCGATCTATCGAGTCGGCCACTGGTGCTACCAGCGCCGGATTCCGCTCATTCCCCAACTGGCCTATGGCGCCATTTACTTCTTGTGTCGGGCGGTGATTCCCATGTCGGTGGAATTGGGCGAAGGCACGGAACTGGCCTACGGAGGGCTGGGCATCGTATTGCACGAGCGCACGAAGATCGGGCGCTACGCGTCGATCGGGCATGATGTGACGATCGGGGGGCGTTCCCGACGATGGGGCGTGCCGGTGATCGGCGATCGCTGTGTGATTGGCGCAGGGGCGAAGTTGCTGGGACCGATCTCGGTCGGCGAAGCGTCTGTGATCGGCGCGAATGCCGTCGTCCTGGACGATGTTCCACCCCACAGCGTGGCGGTCGGTCTTCCGGCCCAGGTCGTCCGGCAGGGCATCGACATCTATGACTACAGTTGCCTGCAACCGCCGGAGGAAGCCGATCGCTTGTCCTTCCGCACCTCGAATAATTTACTGATCACCATCATCGAGGATGCCGGAAGGCTCTCGCACTTAGTCGATGAATGGACCAGCCTCCTGGAGAACAGTGACCAGGATTGCCTGTTCCTGACGCCCGAATGGCTCACGACCTGGTGGCGTTGCTTCGAGCGCGATCAATGGACGCTTCGGCTCATGACCGTTCGCCGGCAACGCCAGTTGCTCGCGATTGCGCCGCTGTTTTCGCGGCCGCGCACGACCGGCAGGGTGCTGAGCCATCAGTCCACTGAGTTTCTCGGCACCGGCCTTGTCGGATCCGATTACCTCGATCTCATCGTGAGACGCGGAGAAGAGGAAATGGTGCGGGTGGGATTGATGGAATACTTCAACCACTCGAAGCCGCTCTTGACCTTGAGCCATCTTCCGGCGCGCTCTTCGGAAGCCGACGGCATGGCCAGGGAGCTGGAATTAAACGGATGGCAGGCCAAGCGCAGCACGATCGAGAGTTGTCCGTACATCACGCTGCGTGGCCACACCTGGGAGTCCTACCTGGAATCGCTCGGCGCCAACCACCGCTATAATTTTACGCGGCGGCTGAAGAACCTTCGGAAGGCCGGTGTCCTGGAGTTCGATCCGGTGGAAAAGGAAGAACAGCGCCGCGAGGCGCTGCAGGCCTTCTTGTCGCTGCATGCCGTCGCCTGGCAGGGGCGCGGCGGCTCGCAGGCCATGCAGACGGCTCGGGAACTGGCGTTTCATGACGCGTTCAGCCGGACGGCGCTTGAACGCGGGTGGCTTCGCTTGTTCCTGTTGCGGCTCAACGGCCGTCCGATCGGAGGATTGTATGGCTTCCGGCGAGGGCCCCGGTTTTACTTTTACCAGTCGGGCTACGATCCCGCCTGGCGCAAGCATAGCGTCGGATTGGTGACGATGGGCCTCGCCATCAAACACGCGTTGGCCGAAGGGGCCGAGGAATACGATCTCCTTCACGGGACGGAGGCGTACAAATTCCGCTGGGCCAAGGAAACGCGGGATCTGTCGCGGGTGCATCTGTTTCCGCCCTCATGGCGGGGCTGGCTCTGTCGCGCCTCGTTCGAGGCCGAAAGCCAGGGGAAGCACGCCGCTCGTCGCTGGCTTCCGCAACCGTTGCTCGAGCAATTGATCAAGAGCCGCACGGGAGCGTGACATGGCGTTACGTACGATGGTGAAGACGGCAGTGGCCGCCGGATTGCGTTGGACCGGCGCTAACAGCGTGATCGAAACGCTCAATGCGACCAAGCACATCCCGCTGGTCATCGGCTACCACTCCGTCGTGGAAGACATCCGCATGCACGAGGGACGGGCGATCTTGCCAAACCTCGTGAGCTTGCGGATGCTCGAACGGCAACTGGATTGGCTTGGACAGCATTTCCATTTCCTGACGCTCGACGAACTGGGCGAGCGCCTGGAGAACGGGGATCCGTTCAACGAGCCGCTGGCGGCGGTGACATTCGACGACGGGTACGCCGGCGTCTATCACCATGCGCTTCCCTTGTTGCAACGCAAGGGCATTCCCGCCGGCATCTTCGTGGTCACCGAAACGCTGGGCCGCCGGCATCTGCAGATCTACGACAAGTTGTTCCTCCTGCTTTCGCGCGTGCTGCCCATGATCCAATACGACCCCGAGCGCTTGACCACCCTCTGCGAGAGCCATGACGTGCCGCTCGCACGACGACCGGGCTTGAAAGACGCGATCAGGGATCCGTTCGCCACCATGCGGTTGCTCTTCACCACCTTGACGCAAAAACAGCTTCGAAGGGCGATCGAAGCCTTGGAGACCCTCGTGCAGATACAGGATGAAGATTTCCCCGCCTTGCAATCCCTGACTTGGGACATGGTGCGGACTCTGGACCGGGCCGGCATGACGATCGGCTCGCATACCCAGACCCATGCGCTGCTGACGCTCGAGAATCCCAAGCGCATGGCGAATCAGATCGTGGGATCGTTGCTCACGTTGCAGGAGAAGCTGGGCAAGCCTGTGTCGCATTTCGCCTATCCCGACGGACGCTTCAATCCTTCCGTCGTGTCATGCGTCGCCGAGGCGGGCTATCGGTTTGGCTATACGACATGTCTGCATCGTGATGTGCGCTATCCGTCGCTCACGATCCCTCGGAAAATCTTCTGGGAGAATTCCTCCCTCGATCCATTCGATGGATTCTCGAGCATTCTGATGCACTGTCACGCACATTGGATTTTCGATCTCTTTCATCGGTGCCAACAGGACCACAGCGACCGCCAGGGGGGCGGACATCCCTCGATGTCGCTTCGCAACAAAGAAAAGCGCGTCTTTCCGGTGACCTCCTCCTTCATCTGAATTCAGATGTTCAAGCCGGCTCTGCTGATCATTGCGGGACGGATCGCCGGCTTTGTCGCCGCGTTCATCACCCCGCTGATTCTCGTCCGCCTGTTCGATCTCGCGACCTTTGGGACGTACAAGCAATGGTTCCTCCTCTACATCACGCTCCTGACCATCACACAGATCGGCATGTCGGAGAGTCTGCTGTACTTTCTACCCAAAGCCGACGGCGAGGCGGGACGCTATGTGATGAACTCGATGCTCTTTCTGACCGGCGCCGGTACGGCGGCGGCGGCCGTGCTGGTGCTGAACGGGGAGGCGATTGCCCGGTGGATGAGCAATCCCGCGCTGGAGCCGCTCATTCCGCTGCTTGCGCTCTATCTCCTCTTGATGCAGGCGTCGATCGGCTTGGAAACAGTGATGACGGCGCGCAGCGCCTACCGGTCGGCGGCTCTGGCCTACGCCGTCACCGATGTGACGCGAGCCCTTTTCCTCATCGTGCCGGTCCTGATCGTGCCCTCGCTGCGATCGCTGCTCCACGGGGCGGTGGCATTTGCTGTCCTTCGCCTCCTGTATACGGTCCAGTACTTTTGGCGCGCGTTCGGGACGGACTTTCGGCCTGACGCCCGCTGTTTTGCCCGGCAACTGGCGTATGCCTTGCCGTTCGCCCTTGCGGTCGTCGCGAGCATCGCACAGGAAAATTTTCACCAATATGCGGTAGCGGGACTTTTTGATGCAGCCACCTTCGCAATCTATTCGGTCGGATGCCTGCAGATTCCGGTGGTCGACCTCGTCGCGACGACCGTGTGCAACGTGATGATGGTCGGCATGACGACGGCCATCCACGACGGCCGGGAATCACAGGTGATCGATCTGTGGCATGAGACGGTGCGGAAGCTGGCCTTGCTGTTCTTTCCGCTGGCCGGACTCCTGTTGATCGTGGCGCGCGACTTGATCGTCCTCCTCTTCACCGAGGCGTACGTCGCAAGCGTACCCATTGTGATGGTCGGCCTCTCCGCTGTTGTCTTTGCGGCCGTTCCGGTGGACGGGTTGCTGCGTGTCTATGCGAGAACCAACGTGTTGTTGGCCATCAATCTCGTGCGGCTTGCGATGATCGCGCTCCTCATCACGTGGGCGATCGGGTCGTTCGGATTGGTGGGCGCCATGCTGGTAACGGTGCTGGCGCTGGCGCTCGGAAAAGCCATCGGAATGGCCGCTGTCGCCTCATTGTGGCGAGTGAGCATCGGGCGGCTGCTGCCGTGGCGCGCGCTGGCGCTGATTGCCGTCGTCTCCCTGGTGGCGGCAGTGCCTGCCCTGGCTGTGGCGTACGGGCTACAGGCACCGCCGTTCATCCGCATGCTCGCGATCGGCGCCGTGTATGCCTCGGCGTATGCGGCGACCGCCCTCGGCGTCGGTCTCGTGTCGGCGCAGGAACGGGCCGCGCTGTCCCAAGTGATGGGGCGTCTCCAGTTCATGCTGCCCGTCAGGTATCAACACAAAACTTCCTGAGGTGCGACGTGTGTGGAATCGCCGGCATCGTGTCTCATAAGCAGCAGGCCATCGACGTCGCAGAACTGCGTGCGATGTGCGCAGCGCTCGTCTCGCGCGGACCGGACGATGAAGGGACGTTTGTCAGAGACGGGGCCGGACTGGCGATGCGCCGTCTCAGCATCATCGATTTGGAAACGGGCCACCAGCCGGTATCGAACGAAGACAGCTCGATCTGGGTCGTGTTGAACGGGGAGATCTACAATTACCGCCAATTGCGAAGCGAACTCGAACGGCGGGGTCATCGGTTCGCAACGGCGACCGATACCGAGGTGATCGTCCATCTCTATGAAGAGCACGGTGCCGATTGTGTCCAGGCGCTCAGAGGCATGTTCGCGTTTGCCATTTGGGACGGACCGCGGCGCCGCCTGATGCTCGCGCGCGATCGCCTTGGCATCAAGCCTCTGTACTACGGCACCGCCGCCGGCCGGTTCGTGTTCGCGTCCGAGCTGAAAGCGCTGCTCCAGCTGCCTGAGGTTGACCGTCGGCTCAATTGGGAGTCGCTCGCTCACCTGCTCGCCTACGGCACGACTCCGCCCAACGAGAGCATGGTGCACGGCATCCATAAGCTGGAGCCGGGTCACTGGCTGCGGCTCGATCCGAAGCGCGAGCCGGTCGTCGAACGGTACTGGGAGCTGCGGTTTCGACCGGATGAGCGGCGGTCCGAGGCTGAGACGGTTGAGCAATTGCGTTCGAAGCTCCACGAATCCATCCGGTATCACCTGGTCAGCGACGTCCCGGTCGGCGCATTTCTCAGCGGCGGAATCGACTCCAGCGCAGTGGTCGCCTCCATGGCCGCCATGTCGGCAATTCCCATCAAGACCTTTTCCATCGGATTCCGTGAACAGGACTTCGACGAATTGCCCTATGCGCGATTGGTGGCCAAGCGGTTCGGCACGGATCACCACGAGCTCGTGCTTGAACCGGACGCCATGGACCTGTTGGACCATCTGGCCTGGGATCTGGACGAGCCCTTTGGAGATGCCTCTGCCATTCCCACGTATATGGTCTCCCGGCTCGCCGGGCAGCATGTCAAGGTCGTGCTGTCGGGCGACGGCGGCGATGAGTTGTTCGGAGGTTATGACAAGTATGTGGTGGAAAGCCGGGATCGGATGGCTCGCTTTCTTCCCGGCTCCGTGCGGGCTTTGCTGGCCCGTACGTCCGACGCGCTTCCTGAAGATGCCAAGGGCAAGCAGTATCTCGAGTATCTCTCGAAGCCCGACGGCGAACGGTATCTTCATGCGACGACGCTGTTCCGGCCGGACCATCAGCAGCGCCTGTTAACCGACTGGGCCCGCGAACAGGTCGGGGAGGCGCAACCCGAGCGGTCTCGCCTGGACCGCCTGCGCCGGCAGGACGTTCACTGGTTGTCGATCCTGCAAGACCTGGATTTCCGTCACTACCTGCCGCTGGACATTCTGACGAAAGTGGACCGGATGAGCATGGCGCACTCTCTCGAGGCCCGCGTGCCGTTGCTCGACCATCCCTTCGTGGAGTTTGCCGCGACGATTCCGGCCGAATGGAAATTGCATCGCGGGAGAACCAAGCACATTTTCGTGAAAGCCCTCCGCGGGTTACTGCCTGACGAGATCCTTGACCGTTCGAAGAAGGGATTTGGCGTGCCGTTGAACCGCTGGTTCCGCGGTCCGCTCCGGCCGTTGGTGAAGGAGTTGTTGCTGTCGGACGCGTTCCGTCGGCGCGGCATTTTCGATACCGCGTATGTCAAGCGCCTGATCGAGCGGCAGGAGCAGGGCAGGCCGCTGGACTTGCATCTGTGGACTCTGATGTCTTTTGAGCTGTGGTGCCGCACGTTCCTCGATCGCCGATCTGCGCCGGTGGCGCGGCCGGTCAAGGCGCCGTCGCCAGCCAACCGGCGGGCGATTCAACAGCGTCCGCAAGTTTCGTGGTCATGATGGACGAGCATCCAGAGGAGAGTTGCGAGGAGCCTATGGCGAGCAGTCGATTGTCCCGTCCAAGAATCGCCATGGTGGCGCCAAGCCTTGGCGTCCTGGGCGGCCAGGCCGTGCAAGCCAAAGTGCTCGCGGACCACCTCCGTGCAGACGGTTATGAGGTGGAGCTGGTCCCGATCAATCCGCCGTTTCCACGCGGAGCGGGGTGGCTCAAACGCCTGCGATATATCAGGACCGTCGCCAATGAGGGTCTCTATCTGCCCACACTCCGGAAGCTGCGATCCGCCGACGTCGTGCATGTCCTGTCGGCCTCCTATTGGTCGTTTCTGTTGGCGCCGCTTCCCGCCATCGTGGCGGCTCGTAAATGGGGGAAACCGATTTTGTTGAATTATCACAGCGGCGAAGCGGACGATCATCTCGCCAATTGGGGCTCGCTCGTGCATCCCTGGTTGAAGATGGTCGACAAGATCGTGGTTCCCTCCGTCTTTCTCAGGGGCGTCTTCGCCCGGCATGGGTATGAGGCGGAGGTCATCCATAATGTCATTGATACAGGCCAGTACCGCTATCGCCAGCGTGTGCCGCTATTGCCGGAATTTCTTTCCGTGAGAAACTTCGAGCCTCACTACGGAGTGGAATGCACGCTGGTGGCCTTTGCCATGATCCAGACCGTCTTTCCCGCGGCGTCGCTGACCGTTGCCGGCCAAGGTCCGCTTGAGGCGGAACTCAAGCATCTGGCACAGGCGTTGGCGCTAAGAAACGTCCGCTTTGTCGGGGCCATTAATCCGCACGAGATGTCCGACTTATATGACCGTCATTCCGTGTTTCTGAATTCCTCGTTCGTGGACAATCAGCCGCTGTCGGTCTTGGAGGCGATGGCCTCCGGGATGCCGGTGGTCAGCACTCCGGTTGGCGATATCCCGAACATGGTGGAAGACGGCGAGTCCGGAACGCTGGTCCCGGTCGGCGATCCCTCCGCCATGGCCAAGGCTGCAACACTACTGCTGGAGCAGCCAGAGCGCGCGGTCCTCATGGCACAACGTGCCAAGCAGTCGCTCGTGCAATACGACTGGTCCAGAGTCGGCCCTGCCTGGGCCGACACCTATCGGCGGCTTGCGTCCGCCTCATCAGACAGGGAGGCGGCCTGACTATGTGCGCCATTGCCGGCATCGTGAAATTTGATCTGTGCGAACGGGCCGAGCGTTCTCGCCTCGTGCGTATGGCAGAGGTGCAACAGCACCGGGGTCCCGACGGGGCGGGGTTATGGCTCGATGGCTCCGTGGGCTTGGCACACCGGCGGCTGGCCATCATCGATGTCTCCGGCGGCCATCAACCGATGAGCAATGAGGACGACAGCGTGTGGATCGTCTTCAACGGCGAGATCTACAACCATGCGGTGCTGCGCCGCGAAATGGAGCGAGCCGGTCATCGTTATCGGACGAAGAGCGATACCGAGACCATTCTGCATCTGTATGAAACCTACGGAACCGGCTGTGTGGACCGGCTACAGGGGATGTTCGCGTTCGCGATCTGGGACCGCAGGCAGCGCCGGCTCCTGCTGGTCCGTGATCGGCTTGGCATCAAGCCCCTGTATTACGCCTGCAGCGACCGCGAGTTGTTATTCGCCTCGGAGATCAAGGGCATTGTGGCGTCAGGCGCCCTGGAAGTGGCCTTTAACGAGGCGATTCTGCCCGAATACCTGGCGAATCGGTACGTGGCCGGCCAGGAGACGTTTTATCGCGGCGTGAGCAAGTTGTTGCCCGGGCATCTGTTGGAGTGGTCCGCCGAGCAGGGATGCCGTGTGCGCCGGTACTGGCATCCGCCCCAGGACAGTATTGATGAGGAGCGCCCGCTGGCCGACCGGGCCCAGCAACTCCGTGCCGGCCTCGAGCGGGCGGTACAGAGCCATCTCATGAGCGACGTGCCGCTGGGCTTGTTTCTGTCGGGAGGTTTGGATTCCAGCGGTCTCGCGGCGCTCATGGCGCCGATGATGCCTCAACGGGTGAAGACCTTTGCCGTCGGCTTCGCGGAGCGAGAGGCGAACGAATTGCACTATGCCAGGCTGGTCTCGCGGGCGATCGGCACTGAGCACCATGAAGTGCTGGTGTCGGCCGATCAATTTATGCAGGCATTGCCACGACTGATCTGGCATGAAGATGAGCCGATCGCGTTTCAGTCGAGCGTGCCCTTGTTTTTCGTGTCCCGGCTCGCCAGACAACATGTCAAAGTCGTCCTGACCGGCGAAGGGGCCGACGAGCTCTTCCTGGGGTATGACTACCGGTACAGGGTGACCGCGCTGAACGAGCGCATCGGCCGCGTCTATTGGAACGGCGTTCCCCGCTTTTTGCGCCGGCGCATCACGGGCTCCCTGCCGCGCCTGCCGATACCGATCCAACGTTATGCTTCCCGGACGGTCCTGGCGTACGAGCCGGGGCCACGTGGCCTGTTCTTCGATAATTTCTCGGTGTTCCCAGAATCGCTGCAGCAGTCGCTCCTTTGTGACCAGGAGGCTCTGAGCGCATACGACCCGTATGCCGAAGGTTTACGGTACTGGGAGGAGCACCACGGCACGCTGCTCGAGCGCATGAGCTACGCGGATGTGTCGACGCACCTCGTGGAGCTGCTCATGAAGCAGGATCAAATGAGCATGGCGGCTTCGCTCGAAAGCCGCGTGCCGTATCTGGATCATCAGGTCGTCGAACAGGC
>DASTQE010000333.1:0-3632 GCA_035761895.1 Nitrospira sp.
AATAGTCAAAGAACAAGCCGATGGCCTCAACTGTCAGACGAGTTCCGCGCTCAGGATCCTCGGCGAAGAGCGTGCGAAGATGCATCTTTCGTGCATCCTTATAATGGGCTTGCAGGGCCTTCCAGGCCTGCCTCCGGGGAAGTAATGTCATCCGTTTGATCCGTGGGCGCGTGCTACGTGCTGTCGTGGTCATGGCCCTGTACCTTTCCACTAGAATCCATCAATCGTCCTGACCTGCCTCCACATGACGGGTCTCATTCCACAGTCGAATCACCGGTCTGGCGACGTCGTGCTCGTACCCAAGAGCGCTCAAGCTCGCCGTGCTCAGCATAAAGAACCTGCAGTTGACCGACGGCTCGAGCCCCAGCCAACGCGTCGCGAGCACGCGCATGAAGTGCCCGCTGGTGAAGATCAGGACGTTGCCCGACACCGCACGCACCCGCTTCACAACGCGGTCGGCACGCACGCTGACCTGTTGCGGCGATTCTCCCCCGGGACAACCGTCGCGAAAGAGTTCCCAATCGGGACGCTCCGCACGAATCTCTTCCGTTCGGCGCCCCTCATACTGGCCGTAATCCCATTCGACCAGGTCCTTCTCAATTTCAGCCACTGCGTTGAATCCGGCCAATTCGCAGGTGCGGGCTGCCCGTTGCAAGGGACTGGTCAAGACGTTGGCAAACGTCAATCCCTTGAGCCGCTCTCCCAGTCTGCGGGCGGTGCGCTCACCCCTCTCAGTCAGCGGCAGATCGGTCAGTCCTGTGTGCTGACGCGAAATGGTCCAGGCCGTTTCACCGTGCCTGGCCAGATATACAATGGGCAGATGTCTGCTCATGACACGTCCTCACACTTCGCTCGTTATGGAATCGGGCAGGGTTTCACATTCCAGATGCCCGCCGCGTATTCGGCGATCGTCCGATCACTGGAAAACTTCCCCGAGGCCGCCACGTTCAAGATGGCCTTGCGCGCCCAGCCGTTCGTATCGGCATAGAGATCGCACACTTCGCGGTCGGCGTTCACATAGGATGTGAGATCCGCGAGGTGCATATAATGGTCGCCGCCTGTCAACAACGCATGCTCCAAGGCGTCAAAGACACCCGGTTCATTCCGGCTGAAGTGATTGGAGAAGATCAGATCGAGTGCCGCCCTCGTTTGCGGCTCATGCTGGTAATGCCAATGCGGGTCGTACCAGCCGCGGCTCCCGGCCACCTGCTCAGCCGTGAGGCCGAAGAGGAAGAAGTTGTCTTCCCCCGCTTCCTCCGCCATTTCAATAGTGGCCCCGTCCCGTGTCCCCAACGTCAGTGCGCCGTTCATCATAAATTTCATATTGCTGGTCCCGCTGGCTTCATAACCGGCCGTCGAAATCTGATTGGAGACATCGGTAGCAGGTATCAGTCGTTCCGCCAGCGAGACACAGTACTCGGGCAAGAACACCACTTTGATCCTTCCGCGGACGGCAGGATCGCCCTCGATGGTGCCGGCAAGATTATTCAGAAACTTGATGATGACCTTGGCCAAGTGGTAGGCCGGCGCCGCTTTGCCGGCAAAGAAGAATGTCCGCGGCAGCACGGTCGATGTAGGGTTCTCACGCAGGCGGTTATACAGCACCACAACGCGCAGGGCATTCAGGAGTTGCCGCTTGTACTCATGGATGCGTTTGACTTGACTGTCAAATATGCTGTCCGGATCGACCGCGTGACCGGACATTGCCTTCAGCCACTGGGCAAATTGGGATTTTGCCTGCCGCTTCGCTTTGAGAAAGGCGTCTTGAAACTGCCGGTCATCGGCCAGTTTCTTGAGCTGACTTAGCTCGCTCAGGTCCGTGATCCACCCGTCCCCGATCGCGTCGGTGATCACGCCGGAAAGGGCGGGGTTGCATAAGAGCAGCCATCGCCGGGGTGTCACACCGTTTGTCTTGTTGTTGAAGCGTTCGGGATAGAGTTCGGCCAGGTCCTTTACCGTCATCGTCCGAAGCAACTTGGAATGAATGGCGGCCACGCCGTTCGTGCTGTGGGAACCAACGATCGCCAGATTGGCCATACGGATTTTGCGTCGGGGTTCTTCTTCCACAAGACTGACACGCTCGATACGGCCCTCGTCGCCGGGAAATCGATTTCGCACGACCTCGAGCAGGCGACGGTTGATCTCAAAAATTATCTCGAGATGGCGCGGTAGCATGTCACCAAACCATTCGAGCGGCCATTTTTCCAGCGCCTCTGGCAGCAGCGTGTGGTTCGTATAGGCCAGTGCTCGTTGCGTGAGGTCCCAGGCTTGATCCCAGCCAAGATGCGCCTCATCCAGCAAAATTCGCATGAGCTCAGGAACGGCCATCGTCGGGTGGGTATCGTTGAGTTGAATAGCGACCTTGTCGGGAAGCGCATTCCAATCCGAGTTGCCGCGCCGAAAACGTCTGACCAGATCGCCCAGCGAGCAGGCCACCAGAAAGTACTCCTGTAAAAAGCGCAACCCCTGCCCCATGGAGGTTGAGTCGTCGGGATATAAGACCCGCGTCAGTGATTCGGCCGTCAGCGTCTCTGCGAGTGCCCCAACGAAGTCACCCCGGCTGAATTGCTGGAAATCAAAATAATCGGGTGTGCTCGCGGCCCAGAGTCGCAGGGTGTTGATGGTCTTGCCCCCATAACCGACGACTGGACGGTCGAACGGAATACCGAGCAGAATTGAGGGCCGGCCGACGATGGGATGCAACATGCCACTCCGCAGTTCGAAAGAACAATTCAACTTCACCTCGACGGCATCATCCAACCGTGCGACTTCCCAGGGATCCGGCCGACGTAACCAATTATCCGGCTGCTCGCATTGCCAGCCATCTTGGATCATTTGTTTGAAGATGCCATACTCATAGCGCAATCCATACCCCATGCCTGGAATCTCCATTGTTGCCATCGAATCAATGAAGCAGGCTGCCAGCCTTCCAAGACCGCCGTTGCCCAATCCGGCATCTGTCTCAACCTCGAGTAAGGCGAGCGGATCGAGATCTTTCTTTTTTGTAACCTCGATTGCCAGTGGTCGAAGCAGGGCATTCGAGATGTTATTCGCAGTCGACCTTCCGAGGAGAAATTCCATCGACAGGTAATAGACACGCTTGGGATTCTTTTCGGCATACGTGTTTTCTGTCAGGAGCCAGCGCTGTGACAGAACGTCACGCACCGCATGAGCCGCAGCCTCAAACTGCTCGCGGAGGCTGGCCTTTTTCACATCCACGACATTGTCGAATGTCAGATGTCGTTCGTATAAGGCGTCGTTGGTGCCGGAAAACTGGATGGGCCCGACCCCATATTGTTGAAGAAGGTTCTGTGTCCGATCCTGGTTCATGGCTCCCTCCACTGGGAGAACAAGCTCTGAGTGCTAAGTACTCAGCACTCAGAACACGATTTTAGACTAGACGTTGTCACCTTCGGTCGAACTTCCCCGTTTGCTCTTGGCACTTTCCTGACCCCATTGCCAATCGGTGATTTCCGGCATGTCCTCGCCGTATCGTGCAATGTATTGCTTGTGGTCGAGCAGCTTCTCTTGGATCGCCTGTTTGGCATAGGCTGCTCGGGATCCAAGCTGCGGCAAACGGTCTACGACGTCGCCCACCAGATGAAACCGGTCGAGATCGTTCATCACCACCA
>DASTQE010000334.1:0-4648 GCA_035761895.1 Nitrospira sp.
CTATGGTGGTGCCTGGAACGAGATCGAAACAGATCAAACCACCACCGGTTAATTGCTCTGCCGCGATCCAGGGTTTCCCCTGCGACCCTTCTTTTACGACGAACGTGAAGTCTGCGCGTTCAGCCATCGAAAACCTCCTCCCGAATTGCGGAGCGAACATTTACCCGACCAACTCGCGACCCGGCTGCATGGCCGAGAGCAGGTTAGCATTCGATCAGGCACCGAAGTAACCTCCGACATGCCGAGCTCGTCTCGGGCATGCGCGCCAAGCGGATCTTTTGCCATTGTTGTTGTGCGACTTGACGCACCAGTTCGACCTCCACGCCTCGGGCAACATAGATCGGCGCCAGGCCCCTGTCGAATTCCAGATGTTCCGCGAGCTCGCGCCGCTCCTTTGCGGGGCATTAGACTTCGTCCTCAATCTACACGTCCGAAATTTTGAGGGCTTCAAGTAGCGTCAGACGGTCTTCTATCAAGGATCTTGCGACCCGTGAACATCGCCGAAGTGATGCTGCCGCCTTCTTGGATCTTGGTGACCACCACCGCTATAAGGTACAGCACGACGGCAGCCGCAAGGGCATAGAACGTAATCTCATGCGTTTGTCGTGGGTATGTTACTCAATGGCTTCGACACGGAGCTCCGCTATTCTATCGCCCTGACCCCAGCGGATTACGTTATCGCAGCGCTCCACATTGACCCATCTCGGCCTGCAGAAAGATGCCCCACATTAACCGCCGCGGCACATCGTCACCAGCGACGTCCCGGGTGGACTTCACCATCAATACTGTCGGATTTACTTTCGGAAGGGACACCGCAAGCGTACTGCTCGAAGAGGGGCGCCTCAAGTGCTTCCATCCGTGCGGATGGAGTCACCACCCTTATGATCCCTGAGCCGTCCAAGGGTGCTCTCAAGAGACCGCCTTAGTTTCTTCGCAGCACCACTGAATGCCTCATCCAAGGTTGCCGCTTGATGGCTAGCCGCCTCCGGTTGGCGACCCGCCAGTCGGGCCTCCATGAGGCAACGCTTGTCGGCGCCGCCGGACTTGCCGGCATTCTCATCGCTGAGATGAACTTCGATCCGGGTGATCTGATCGCTGAACCGGCCGAGAGTGTTGTTGATCTCGACCTCGATTCGGTGCGCCAGTTCGTTACAGCCCTCAACGTTGTCATCCGTGTTGACCTGAATTTGCATTTGCGTTCTCCAGATGAGAGCCAAATATTTCCTACTTCGATCGACTGTCAGTAACGATGTGTAGCCCCAAAAGCATGACATCACGCCCACGATGGCGACGAACACGCTATAAAGGTGAACCCCGTAACGCCTGTCGCGCCAATGCTCGTGAACAAGAACCGATACCGAGCACGCTTCGTACTCCTCCTGAAACCAGAGCCAACTTTCTTGAGCCGATCGCGTTGACCGGGTCTTAGAATGGGCCCGCGACTTTCACTCCCTTCCGAGAATGCTTTTTACCTTGCTGAATGCTCCCTCGGTGGCCTCTTTGACCGTGTCCCACACGCTCTGGCCGAGCGGCGTCAGCGAGGCTGTAGCCTGGGTGATGCCCATGAAGTTCATCTTACCGAGCGTCAGCGGCCCTGCGACACCGTCGGGCTTTAGTCCGTTTTTTTCTTGATATTCCTGGACCGCCTTTGCGGTCTGTGCACCGTACCTGCCATCGGCCGTGATGCCGAGTTTCTCCTGCAGCATTTTGACCGTGTTCCCGCGCGACCCGCGCGTTAACAGGATCAACTCCTTGAGCCCGAGCGAAGCGAAGGAGTCAGGACCTGCGATGCCGTCCACCTTGAGCCCCTTCTTCTGCTGGTATTCCTTGAGCGCCTTTTCGGTTGCGGCGCCGAACACGCCGTCGGCTTCGACACCCAACTTCTCCTGAAGCCGTTTCACTGGCTCGCCTTTTAGCCCGCGCAACAGAATAGTCATTTCCGTCTCCTCCGCTCAATGCCGACTGATCAATAGAAAAATCCAGAGACCCAACGCGATACCAATCACGTCGAGCAAATCCTAAACGCTTGGAAAGCTAGGTGGACCGCTCGAGGGCACCGAACGAGGCCGGTCGCTTGAAGAGATAACTGCGCTGAGGTGTGTGCGTTCCCAAGTGATGTTGTTCAGTACTTTGCGCCACCAAGCAAGTGATTAGCTGTCTCCGTCGCGAGCTTCGTCCGTTACGGGTGTCGGATCGCGCCGCCAGCCATGCAGTCCATGTTGGCCAGCCAAGAAACCCTCCGCGCGGCTCATGGCAGCGAGCCGCCGTGCTCATGTATGCTGTCGTCGCTGGTGACCGCAACCTGCGCACGGAGCGGCGCGGCAGTCACGCCTCGCAGTCCCCTGCGCCATGCTCCGGCCACTCGGCGGGAGCACATGATTCGGCTTGATCGAGATCAAAACAGATTAGCGCATCGCGGCTTTAGTGTTAGGCCTCAGCGTACGCGCTGGGTGGAACAAACGCTGACTACGAGAGCCGGCATGGGAAGGTGGGTAATGACCGATACGACGACCAAGAAGGTGGAATCCGGTTCTTCTCCGCGAGGGGAAATGGGCCAGAAGTATCTTGTCGCCGGCAAGCGCGTTTCGATGCGCCTATGGGTTCAGGAACCAGGTGATAAGAGCAAATCGCCTACGAAGAGGGAGTACGAGACCGTGGGATTCGTAATCTCGGGGAGCGCCAGGCTCGATTTGGAGGGACAAACGTTGAATCTGAAGGCTGGAGACTCGTGGCTGGTGCCAGCTGGGGCCACACACCAATACACCATCCTCGAACCCTTCACGGCGGTGGAGGCGACGGCGCCCCCGGCTGAAGTCCACGGTCGCGATGCGCCGGCCTAAATCCAACATGCACCTCTTCTCTGATTGCAACATGCAAGACATCCAGTGGACGTCCGGGTGGGTCAGCAGCTGAAACCACAGCAGCTCGAGGTGGTCGGCTCAACAGCTGTAGAGCGCACACCACGAAGGTTGCGCCGCATTGCGCCGCATAAAGACAATCGTCTAAGAAGACTGGTATGGTAGGCATCATCGGACGTCCACCCTAGGCAAACCGCGTTAAGGCCAAATGGGGCGGCGCTAAAAAATGCAAGAAGGGAGTGAACATGTCTGTTTTGAAGGTTATCGAGATCATGGGGGACTCTGAAAAAGGATGGGAGCAAGCTGCCCAGGAAGCCGTCACCGAGGCCGCGAAAACGGTTAAGAATATCCGATCCGTCTGGGTTAAGGATCACGCAGCGACGGTCGAAGGCGGAAAGATCAAAAGATATCGAGTGACTTGCAAGATCACTTTCGAAGTTGAGAACCGATCCCGGAGCAAGTCTCGATAGCCGACACTATGCACCGGTCCCAACCGAGGACTCGGGCTCGGTCTTCATTGCCGGTTGGGAGAAGTAGTAGGGGAAAATGCCGGTCAAGGACTTCACAGTCGAAGTGGAAACGGGCTCAATGCTCCGGTAGGTGCCGCAACGGGAGATAATGTCGCTCGGACTCATACTCATTATCATCCTCGTCATATTCTTGCTTGGTGGCTTCAGTGGGCGCTTCGGCGGCTATGGCTACGGGTATGGTCACGGCGGCATTGGTGTCATCGGCATCATCCTGATCATCCTCGTCGTCCTACTTCTCATGGGTCGGCTCTGATGTGAAAGTGGGAAATTCGGATGACTGTCTTCGCGTCACTGGGACTACGCAGTGACGTTGCGAAGCAAGGTTGCCATAGCATATCGTCCTTCCTTCGAGGGGATGCGTCTTGGGCTAAAATACCGTCGTACGGTGAGGACGTGTGCGCATTCCGGTGCGTGCAGGGAAGTGGCCGACCGGGCTTCCCCTGACGCTGACCCCTAGCCAGGCCAAGCGCGCCATCGCGTACCTCCGGATCATGAACAGCCAGGACTCAGCGGTCGCACGCCCTGATTGCTCAGCAGTTGAGCGGAGAGGCCCCGCATACCGGATTTGGCACCAGCATCATCGAGGTATTTGGCGCATCAACTGAAAGCGACATCGAAAAAACGAGCGGACCGAAGGCACGTCGGTGACAATTACAGCAGCTGCGCATCATTGATTGACGTCCGCTCCGGGTCATCACCCGCCTAAACAGCATATGCGAGATATTTCCGCGTTTGGCTCCTAAGCGGTCTCAATGTCTGGACGCCTCCGGTGAGCGCCGCTAAGCCGATGTAGCTCGGCTTGCCCACGCTTTCGGGTCGTGCCCCATTAGGAGACTTTCAAACAGCCACTAGGATCGAGCTTCCATCGGCACGTAGGTGCGATCAGTGAAGCCGGTGTAGAGCTGGCGTGGCCTACCAATGCGTTGCGAGGGATCGTCAATCATCTCCTTCCACTGCGCAATCCAGCCCGCCGTGCGCGCGATGGCGTATAGCACGGTGAACATCTCGGTCGGGAAGCCGAGCGCCCTCAACGTGACTGCTGAATAAAAATCGAGATTAGGAGAAAGCCTCTTATCGACGAAGTAATCATCGGAAAGCGCGATTCGCTCGAGCTCAAGCGCCACCTTAAACAGCGGGTCGCCGCGATGGTGACGACCCACAGTTTCGAGCACCTCATGGAAGGCGTTCCGCATGATTTTCGCTCTTGGGTCATAGGTCTTGTACTCGCGATAGCCAAAACCCATAAGTCGGAACGGATCG
>DASTQE010000335.1:0-2772 GCA_035761895.1 Nitrospira sp.
ATACCCACGTAAAGGACGAATCATAGCGGTATTGGTCGTGGTAGACCCGCTCCCACGACCGGTCCGGATATTCACCGAGGGGGTTGCCCACCTCGATGACCGGCTGCAGAGCCGTCAACGCCAGGACCTTATCGGCCACCGCCACCGCGGCCACCGTGCCTGCCGTGACTTTTAAAAACTGTCTGCGTGACAGAAACATTGTGATTTACCTCCCTGCTAAGAATGATCGATCTACACTAACCCTCACACGCTGATCCATCCCACCTCCTTTCATGTGAAGTCGACTCTTGATGATCGGATGCTCATCAGGTAGCCGATCTCAGCAAGGAGGTTGCCAGTGACATGTCGGTCAAAACAGGACGAAGCCGATTTCTCTAAGCGTATGATTGTATGTAAGAAAAATGAATCCGATGAGGAGGGTTGGTCGGCGGTGAGAAATTCAAGAAAGCCTAAAACGAATAGCGAAATATGCGTGGAGGAGAAATGTCTTCTAGCCTGTTGAAATTACACAAAGTTGTTTCGCATATTTCGGTATACGGTTGGCTTGCGCCCCGCGCAGGCAGGGGAATTTCCGAGGGAGGGGCTCAATTGATGGGGCGACGCGTTACGGGAGAGCTACGATATCACTGGTCAGGAAGAACAAGGCTAAAGTGTAGCGTCGCATCGTGTTACGAGAAGGATGCAGGGTCTCAGTCCTCGCTTGAGGGCTCGCTGCCCAGAAATCGCTTCATGAGCAAGGAGAAATGCTGCCTTGGAATCCCGCTGCTTTCGGCGGCTTTGGTAATGACGCCTTCATGCTGAGCTAGTTTCGCCTGCAGATAGGCTTTGGTGAATTGTTCAATCGCGCGTTCCTTGGCCTCCATGTACGGAAGCGAGATGAGTCCCCCGCTCGCCGCATCGGACGGTTCATCGGCTGACGGGAGCAACGTACGAAGGTCTCGGGCGGTAATCGTATCGTCTGTCGCCAACATCATGGCGCGCTCGATGACGTTGCGCAGCTCCCGAACGTTTCCGGGCCAGTCATACGCGGTGAGGATGCTTAACGCGTCTTCATCGAAATGGCAGCGCGTCCTGCCGAACTCACGGCCCAATTTGCCGAGGAGATGGCGGGCGAGAACCTTGATATCCTCCCGACGTTGTCTCAGCGGAGGCACCGCGATCTGGACGACGGCTAGACGGTAATACAGATCCTTGCGGAACGATCCTTCGCGGACCCGTTCCTCTAGATTTCGGTTCGTTGCCGCAATGAAGCGCATATCCACACGGCGAACGCGCGTGCCGCCCACCGGCCGCACTTCGTTTTCTTCGAGGACACGCAACAACTTGGCTTGGAGCAGCAGCGGGAGTTCTCCGATTTCATCGAAGAACACGGTGCCCCCGTTGGCGAGCTCGATCAAGCCGCGTTTGTCGGACACGGCTCCCGTGAAGGCGCCTCGCACGTGGCCGAATAACTCGCTTTCCATCATGCCATCAGGAACCGTCGTGCAGTCGATCACTTGAAACGGCCGATCCTGCTCCTGACTTTGTTGGTGGATCGCCCGTGCAATCAGACCTTTCCCCGTGCCGGTTTCTCCCGTAATCAGGACAGTCGAACGGGTCTGCGCGGCCGTCCTGATTCCCCGAACGACGTTTTCAAATGCCGCACTGGCTCCCACAAGGCTGTTCGCTTCGTACGCTTGTCGGTCATGTTGCTCGTAGATCGCATGACGTCTCAAGATTTCTGAAATACGGATGGCGCGGTGCAATCGTACGCCCAAATCTTCGGGATTCACCGGCTTGAGGACATAATCAAACGCGCCGCGACGGATGGCATCGACGGCTTGCGACACCGCATTGACCCTCGTCACCACCAGAACCGGCAAGTTCGGATCGACCGCTTGAATCCGGGTCACCAGATCCAATCCGCTCAGGCCGGGAAGCATCAGGTCCGTCAGCACCAGATCCACGGAACGCTCACTGAGTAACTGCAAGGCGCCCTCGGCATTGGCGCGAACTTCCATCTCGAACTCGCCCCCTAATGGCTTGAGATCGGCTTGCTCCAAAGTATGGAGCATCAACTCAATGTCAGTTGGATTGTCTTCAACGACCAAAATCGTGAACGGCGTTTTGGACCGCTTTTCAGCACTCCGCAGATTCGACACATCGCTGTCTATCATGTGTGACCTCAGAGCCATCCATTTTGTGGCAGATCCAAAACCTCGATCTGAGAGGATCGTGCTGAGTCGCCCGCGAGATCGCCGCGCAGCCAAGGCAGAGTAAACTTCACCGTACAACCCTCGCCTTCCTCGCCCTCGATCCACACTTGACCGCCGTAAAGCGCCAGGATGCGCTGAACGATCGCAAGCCCGATCCCGCTGCCTGGCGAATCGGTGGGTCGCAACCTGACGAACGGCTGGAAAACACGTTTCCGCTGTTCGAGTGGAATCCCAATGCCGCGGTCCTGCACGGCAATGCAGACCATGTGTTGACCGGTCGTCGAGGTGATCTTTAACCTCGGCGGCTCTCCCGGGCGCGGATACTTCAAGGCATTTGACACGAGGTTGTCAAAGATCTGCCGGAGGTAAGCGCCGTGGCAGGCCACGAGCGGGAACCCCGGCTCGATCTCCACCGTCGCACCGAGCCGCTCAATCTCACCAGCATAAGATTTCACTACCTCGTCGAGGATCAACCTCGGATCGACCGCGGTGACCGACCCTTGACCGCTACCGACGCGCGCGACTTCCAGTATCCCTTCCACCCGTGCGACAATATCCTTCCCGTTCTCCTGAAGCA
>DASTQE010000336.1:0-8300 GCA_035761895.1 Nitrospira sp.
TTACCAGGAGTTCGAGATGGGGCTGTTCCGCGAATACGACCTCCGTGGCATCGTCGGGAAAGAATTGACCGAACCGATTGCGGAACAGATCGGGCGTGCCTACTGCACGTATGTCAAAGATCGTGGCGTGAAGACCATTTCAGTCGGCAGGGATGGCCGGCTCAGCTCCCCCGGCTTGTTTGAGGCTTTGGTGAGAGGACTGCTGGCCGGCGGGATGCACGTGATCGATGTTGGGATCTGTCCGTCGCCGCTGGTTTATTTCTCCCTCTTCCAGCTGCCGGTTGACGGCGGCATTATGATTACCGGCAGCCATAATGCAGCAGAATATAACGGGTTCAAGGTCTGTATCGGAAAGGAAGCCATCCACGGAGAAGCCATCCAGGAACTGCGTCGCGTCATGGAGGCGGGCGTCTTTACGTCCGGCAAGGGGACGCGATCGGCACACCCCATCGTTCCCGACTATCTGGCCTACATTAAAGAAAGCTTCAGCAAGGTCGACGCGAAACATCTGCATGTCGTGATCGATTGCGGCAACGGGGCCGCATCGGTGGTGGCGAAGGACGCGCTGGAACTGCTTGGTTGTCGTGTCACCGCCCTCTATTGTGAACTGGACGGCCGGTTCCCGAACCATCACCCGGATCCGACGGTGTTGGAGAATCTGGACGATCTCATGAACGCCGTCAAACAGCACAAAGCAGACGTCGGCATCGGCTATGACGGCGACGCGGACCGTATTGGCGCCATCGATGAACAGGGCCGGGTCATGTGGGGAGATCGTCTGATGGTCGTGTATTCGCGCGACATCCTCTCGGCCAAGCCGGGCAGCACGATCATCTCCGAGGTGAAGGCCTCTCAGTGCCTGTACGACGACATCACTAAGCAGGGCGGCCAGGCGATCATGTGGAAAACCGGGCACTCGCTGATCAAAGCTAAAATGAAGAGCGAACAGGCGGTGCTGGCTGGGGAAATGTCCGGACACATGTTTTTTGCCGACCGGTATTTCGGCTACGATGATGCCATCTACGCCTCCTGCCGCCTGATCGAGATCCTGGCCAAGACCGGCAAGCCGCTGTCCTCGCTGGTCGCCGACCTCCCCGCGACAGCTGTGACCCCCGAGATTCGCGTGGATACTCCTGATACGATCAAATTCGAATTGGTGAAGCAGGTTCAGGAACGACTGGCCGGCTATGCCCGATCCCGTCAGCCGATCGGACCCGAGAAGGACATCGTCCGTGAGGTTGTCACCATCGATGGAGTGCGGGCCATCTTCGAGGACGGCTGGGGCTTGATTCGGGCCTCTAACACGCAACCGGCATTGGTTCTGCGGTTCGAAGCCGCATCGGCTGACCGCCTGACGGCCATTCGGGCCGCGGTAGAGGGCGAGTTGGCCGCTGTCAAACGCACCATGTCCGCCTAACGCCCGTTCTCTGCCGGGATCACAACTGCCATGATGTCTTGGATCCGGTGCTGGTGCGGGTTGGCCTGTCTGTTGTTGGGAATGGGGCATGGCGTTTGGGCGGTCGCTGCCGAGGTGTCAATCCCAGCGGTCCAACCCGGAGAGCGCCTCACCTACGATATCTCCTGGTTGAACATCCTCGCCGGCACCGCCGTCATGGAGGTGCGGGCGGATGGCGCGGCGGGACGGACGCGACTGGTCACCACGGCCCAGTCCCGGCCTGCGATCAGCAAATTTTTTCCAGTCGACAACAGGGTGGAATCGGAGTTCGATCTCCGGACGCAACTTCCGCAGCATATGGTCTTTCGTCGCCGGGAGGGAAAGAATAAGGAGGACATCGAATACACCTTTCACCACGCCGAAGGCACCGTCACGGCAGTACGGCAGGGAACCACGGAAACACTTCCCATCCCGGCCGGAACACAGGATTTGATTTCCTGTCTCTACTATGTCCGCAACCAGTTGCCGATGACCCCGGGGGCCTCGCTCACGCTCAATGTCTATCACGACAAAAAGAACCGCCAAGTCGAGGTGCGGGTCGAGAATATTGAGACGCTGGAGGGGACGTGGGGGAGGGTGGAAACCGCGCAAGTGCTCGTGATCATGCCGTTTAAAGGTCTGTTCATCAATAAAGGGAACATTCGTGTCTGGTTCACGACCGACGCACGACACATTCCGGTTCGGATGAAGGCCAAAGTCATCATTGGCGCCATCGTGGCCGACTTGGTGGATGGCTTTCCGCTCTCTCAGGGACCGTCTTGAGAAGAAGATAGGAGATTCATTGCCCGTCAAACTCAAGACGGGCTATAATCGGTCATAATCATTCTAATGTTCGAGACTCTCACCTCGTGCCGCCACGGAGAGTCTCTTGGCTTTATACAGGTCCTGCCTCCTTCATGGCACAACATCCGCTCACCGTCGAACAATTTCTCATGGCGAATCCCCCAGCCTCGCTCGGGGGAGCCGGTTCCTTGACCGCGCTGCTTTCCGCCATCGGCTTGGTCGGAAAAACCCTTGCGCATGACCTGCGGATTGCAGGGCTGCGCAATATGTTGGGAACGACCGACGAAACGAACGTGCAGGGAGAAGCCGTCAAGAAACTGGATCAGATGGCCAACGAGACGTTTATTGAAGTCTTGCAGCGCGACGGTGTAGCCGGCGCCTTGGCTTCTGAAGAGATGGAAAAGCCGGTTTTTGTCGCCTCGCCAGGCCGGCCGGCCCCCTACATGGTGCTCTTCGATCCTCTGGACGGATCGTCCAATACCGACGTGAACATGCCGCTGGGATCAATCTTTTCGATCGTCGCGCCGCGGAACCCCGATCGGCTTCCCGGGGATAACGATCTGTTGAGGAAGGGCACTGATCAATTGGCCGCCGGCTATTTCCTCTTTGGTCCGAGCACGATGCTCGTCTTTACCACGGGCAAGGGCGTCTACGGGTTTACACTCGACCCCAACGTCGGGGAGTATCAACTGTCGCATCCCGGCATCAAGATGCCTTCGCGAGGAAAAGTGTACGCGGTGAACGAAGGCAACTACGAGAAGTGGCCGGAGGGGACCAAGCAGTACATCGATTCGCTCAAAAAGCCCGACAAGGCGGCGGGTCGTCCCTACAGCAGTCGTTATTCAGGCTGTCTGGTGGCCGACGTGCACCGGCTTCTTCTCGCCGGGGGGATTTACTTGTATCCGGGGGAGGTGAACAAACCGGAAGGAAAATTGCGACTGCTCTACGAGGCCAATCCCATGGCCATGGTCGTCGAGCAGGCCGGCGGCAGTGCAAGTACCGGCGTGACGCGCATTCTCGACATCGAGCCGAAACAACTACATCAACGGGTGCCGCTGATCATCGGCAGCGCCGACGATGTGCGGGACGCCGAAGCATTCATCCAAGGCAGACGTTAATCGTGAATCGTTACACGTGCAATGTGAAGCTTGGGTGGTGCGGTGTTTGACCACTGACGTTTCACGAATAACGTTTCACGTTTCATGAGGCGGTCCAGCGTTTGACCATTGACGTTTAAGGAATCACGTTTCACGTCTCACATGTCCCGGGTGAGGAGCACATGGCTGATCATGTACAAGAGATTTTGAGTTATTACACCAGCGACAATGCTGGAACCAAAACCAATATCGCGCGGCTGCTGAGAAGCGGGAAATTGGCCGGGACAGGCAAATTGGTCATCCTGCCCGTCGATCAGGGGTTCGAGCATGGCCCGGCAAGGAGCTTCGCTCCCAACCCACCCGGATACAATCCGCTCTATCACTTCCAATTGGCTATTGATGCCGGATGCAATGCCTATGCAGCGCCCCTGGGATTTTTGGAAGCAGGTGCCAGCCAGTTCGCGGGACAAATTCCGTTGATTTTGAAGCTCAATAACCACGACGTGCTGCATGACGACAAGGATCCGATGCCGTCTGTCACCGGCAGCGTGAAGGACGCCCTCCGTCTGGGTTGCGCCGCCGTCGGATTCACCATTTATCCCGGGTCTGCCCACTGCAATGCGATGTACGAGCAGTTGCGTGCCATTGCCGAAGAGGCGAAGGACAACGGGCTGGCCGTGGTGGTGTGGTCCTATCCTCGCGGCTCGGCAATCAGCAAGGAAGGCGAGACGGCGATGGATGTGGTGGCTTACGCGGCCCAAATCGCAGCGCAGTTGGGGGCGCATGTCATCAAGATCAAGCTTCCGTCGGCCCATCTCGAGCAAGCCGCCGCCAAGAAAGTCTACGAGTCCACGCAGATTCCTATCAAGACGCTGGCTGAGCGGGTCAAGCATGTCGTGCAAAGTGCCTTTGACGGCCGCCGCATCGTCATTTTCTCCGGGGGGGCCAAGAGCGAGGACAAGAATGTCTTCGAAGAGGCGCGCGCCATCAGGGACGGCGGAGGCTTCGGCAGCATTATCGGGCGCAACTCGTTTCAGCGTCCCAAGGCGGATGCGGTGAAATTTCTGCAGACGATCATGGGCATCTATGCCGGCGAAATTCAATAAGGATCCTCGATGACACTGAGCCGTTCACGGGCGCTTCCCTATCTCCTGATTGCCTTGGGTATCGTAATTGGCATCGCGGTGGCATCCGACGTCGGATGGTTGCCGCGGGGCTCGGCTGGACCGGATGTCTCCACTGACGCCGGTATCCGTCCGGTGGCTACCGTTCCGCAGCAACCCGTGAGCGGCGGCACCGCCAAGAGCTTCGTTGAGATTGCCAAAATCGTAAAGCCCGCCGTCGTCAACATTGCCGCCAGCCGCTCGGGCAAGGGCGACGGGCCGCAGAGCTCTCCGTTCGACGATCCCTTTTTTCGCAGGTTTTTTGGCGAGGAGTTCTTCAAGCGGGAACAGCCGCATCGTGAGCGAAAGGAGCGGGGGCAGGGGTCCGGTGTCATCGTGGACCCGAACGGCCTGATCATCACCAACAACCACGTCGTGAACAAGGCCGACGATATCCGGGTGATTCTCTCCGACAAACGAGAATTCAAGGGCAAACTGATCGGCACCGATACCAAGACTGATGTTGCCATCGTGAAGATCGAGGCCACGGGACTGTCGACGCTTCCCTTCGCCGATTCGGATCAACTCGAAGTGGGAGAGTTCGTGCTGGCGGTCGGCAGCCCCTTCGGGCTGACCCAGAGCGTCACGATGGGTATCGTCAGCGCGGTGGGGCGCGCCAGCATGGGCATTGCGGAGTACGAAGACTTCATTCAAACCGATGCCGCCATCAATCCCGGCAATTCGGGGGGGGCGTTGGTCAACATACGCGGCGAATTGGTCGGGATCAATACGGCGATTTTCAGCCAGAGCGGCGGCAATATGGGTATCGGATTTGCGGTGCCCAGCAACCTGGCTCGCTCTATCATGGACCAGCTCGTCAAGACGGGAAAAGTTGTGCGCGGCTGGCTCGGGGTCGCGATTCAGGAACTGACTCCCGAACTGGCTTCTCAATTCGGCCTGTCTGAGACGAAGGGGGTCTTGGTCAGCGACGTCATGGATGACAGTCCCGCCAAGAAGGCGGGTTTTGAGCGCGCCGACGTGATCACGGAATATGACGGGAAGCCCATGGATTCACCCACCCATCTGCGGAACGCCGTGGCGCAGACGCCGATAGGACGAAAGGTGTCGGTCAAGGTGATCCGCGACAAAAAGCTCAAGACGATCGATGTGACGATTGCCGAGCAACCGAAGTCACTGGGTCAGGCCGGCTCTGAAGATAACGGGGAGTCGACGGCTCCAACGGGGGTGCTCTCCGATCTCGATGTCCGGGAGCTGAACGAGGAACTGGCCGCTCGGTACGGCATTAAGACCAGCGAGCGGGGTGTGGTCATCGTCCGGGTCAGGCCCGGCAGTACGGCGGAGGAGATGGGCGTTCGCGAAGGCGACATTGTGCTGGAAGTCAACCGAAAGGCCGTGAATTCGGTCAAATCCTACGAGCGTGCCGTGTCCGGCTTGGCTAAAGATCAGGCCGTGCTGCTCCTATTGAAACGGAAAGGCCAGACGATTTATTTGACGTTGCGTCCTTAACGAGAGGAGTGAGGGTATGGTACCGCGAGCCATATTTGTCCTTCTCAGCGCGTTAGCGGGAATGGCGTTGTTCATCAAAGCCGATAGCGCCAGTGCGTCATATTGGCTGTACGGGTTCGGGATCGGAGCGGTGACCGGCGGACTGATCCTCGCCGGAGAATATGCATTGCGCAATCTCTCATTCGGCATCATTGCCGGAGGCACGGCAGGGTTGGCGGCGGGCCTGGTGTTGACGCTCCTGGTTGAGTGGGTGGGCGGCGAGATCTTCGACGTCCAGACGTTCTTGTTCCACATCGGCGGGCTGGTCTTTCTGCTCGGGTTTCCCTATCTCGGTCTTGTGCTGGGCGCCAGATTCGGTAAGGAAAAGTTGCCAAGCCCCCAACAGAAACTCTTTGAATTGGATGGCAATACCGTCTGCCCGAAGGTCCTTGATACCAGCGTCATCATCGACGGCCGGGTGGCCGATCTCTGTGAAACGAGATTTCTTGAAGGGACGTTCCTCGTGCCGCATTTCATCCTGGACGAGCTGCAGCACATCGCCGATTCCTCCGACTCGTTGAAACGGGCTCGCGGGCGGCGCGGTCTCGACATCCTCAACAAGATTCAAAAGATGGGCGATGTGGACGTCCGGATCATCGACGAAGATTTTCCGCATGTCAAAGAAGTGGATGCGAAACTGATCGTCCTGGCCAAGAAAATGAACGCGAAGATCGTCACGAACGATCTGAACCTCAACAAGGTCGCGGAGCTGCAGGGCATTCGCGTGCTGAACATCAACGAGCTGTGCAATGCGCTGCGACCGGTCGTGCTCCCCGGGGAGGCGATACGCGTGTTCGTTCTGAAAGAAGGCAAGGAAGCGGGGCAGGGGGTTGCCTATCTGGACGATGGCACCATGATCGTCGTCGACAACGCCCGGCGCTACATCGGCAAGAATGTGGATGTCATCGTGACCAGCGTGCTTCAGACGACCGCCGGACGCATGATCTTCACCCGTCTGAAGGAAGAAACCGAACGAGAGGAGCTGCAGACCGCGCGTGGATAGCTGTGTCGTCGTCTCCGGCTCACGGCCGTGCCATTAGCCATGGCACGCGCGCCTCGCATGGCATCGGAGCCACTTCGCACTGTCGCCCTCATCCCCGCCGCGGGCTTGGGCCTTCGGATGGGCGGGACCGTCCGCAAACAATTCCGCCCGCTCGGAGGGCTTCCCCTCCTCGTCCATTCCCTTCGTGTGTTCCAATCCTCTCCTGTCATCGATGCGGTGGTCCTTGCCGTTCCGGAGGCTGACCGGAACTATTGTCGAACGGAGATCGTCGAGCCCCATGGCTTTACCAAGGTGACGCATGTGGTTGCGGGCGGGAAAGAACGGCAGGATTCCGTCCGCCAGGCGCTGGCCGTTGTGGACGAGAGCGTTCATCTCGTCGTGATCCATGACGCGGTGCGGCCGTTTGTGACGGAAACCATGGTGAAACAGGTTGTCGAAGCCGCTAAGGCGGACGGCGCGGCCATCATCGCGCTGCCGATGCGCGATACCGTCAAACAGGTGGGGGACGATCACTTCATCGAACGAACGGTCGACCGCAAGCCGCTGTGGCTGGCTCAAACGCCGCAAGCCTTTCGGCGAGACTGGCTCGACGAGGCCCATCGGAAAGCGCAGGCCGAGCGGTTGGCCGCGACGGACGATGCATTTCTCCTGGAGTGGATGGGCCATCCGGTGCGGGTGGTCGAGGGCAGCGGAGAAAATATCAAAGTGACGAGGCCGGAAGATTTTGTCATCGGGGAAGCCATCTTGGCGGCGCGTCAATCAGGTGATCGGTGATGACTGATGTGACGCATGAAAAGTGATGAGTGATGTGTGAACGGTGAAGGGGTAAGTGTGATGAGTAAAGGATTTGGGTCAGGCAATAAGCAACTCATCACGGATCACTGCTCACTGATCACGGGTCACTGATCACTGGTCACTCGTCACGAGGTGTAATCATGCGAATCGGCTATGGGTATGACGTGCATCCGCTGGCACCCGGGCGAAAACTCATTCTCGGTGGCGTCGACATTCCGCACAACAAAGGTCTGCTCGGACATTCCGATTCCGATGTTCTGGTGCATGCGGTCTGCGATGCCTTGTTGGGCGCCATGGGAGAGGGCGATCTCGGACGGCACTACCCGAGCTCCGATCCGCGGTACAAAGGTATCTCGAGTCTCAAAATGCTCGAAGACGTGATGAGCATGCTCAGGGCGAAGGGCTATCGGGTGGCCAACATTGATACGGTGATCGTGGCTCAGGCGCCGCGGCTTGCGCCGCATCTTGCCGCCATGCAGAAGAAGATGGCAGAAACA